>CAYSOW010000016.1:4002-28086 GCA_964432715.1 uncultured Bacteroides sp. | reverse complement strand
AAGGTCAGTGACACAGGACCGTACGTGTTTGTCCATGTAGCTCCCATGCGGGTAGCGATAACCAAATCATTTACCTCTTCATCCGAATCCACCTGCGCACTGAAATCCTCAATCTTGCGAGCTTTTTCATCGATGGTTACACCCTGAAGATTCGTCGGTGCATACGCGTAGAAGTTCAAAGGGTCCGACTGCCAGAAATAAGTCTGTGAAGTCTCCCAACTCACCAAGTCAGGATCTTTGGCATCCGTTACTTTGGTTACCGTAATAGGTTCCGTGAAATAGAGTGTTCCGTTTTCTTTCTCTGCCATTACTTTAAAAGCAGAGAAGTTGCTGTTGGTAGCAATCGCTCTACTGTTTTTACTTACAGAAGACTGGAAGGCAATGGTTCTTCCGCTCTCAATACTCTCTTCAGCCTCATTATTACTACAGCTGCTTAAAGCCACGGCCGCACAAGCAAACCATAGCAAATTACTTTTCATAAAATACATACTCTTTACTTTTTACCATTTGTTTGTTATTGTACTTTTGTTTGTTATCCTTTCTCATATCAACGTCAATCGTCCAATCGTTCCAGCCTCCTACATCTGCGTTGAACCCGCCCTCCGGTTCTTTTTCCGTACGGGGTACAATCAATTCGTCAATGATGATATCCACTTTGCGCGGGTTAAGTGCTTGGTTCACCTGCTTTGTTACGTTGTAACACAACGCTTGCTGTGTGCCATCGGCCAGTGTCAGCGTAACGTATAGCTTGTGGTGAGTGGGCAGAGCACCGAATGTAATGGTCTCTCCATAGAGCCCTTCTCCCTGGAAATCCAGCGGAAAGAGCATCTCGGCCGCTTCGTCTGTCGGCGTTCCGTCGTAAAGGCGAATTCCTTTCACCAAGCCGGAGAGTGCACAGCGAATGGAGGAGAGATATTTCTTGTTCTCTACCTTCACGAACCGGCAGGAGTAGTAGCAACACCCCTCTTTCGGCGTAAGTATCAAGGTTTGTTCCTCGTCCTCTTCCCCCACAACCAGTGAATAGCTTTGAGCCGTCATCAGTCGTCCGGGAGAGGCGATGGTTGGTTCATCGTCATCCGGTTCATCCAAGTCGTCAGACTCGTCCGTTCCTTCTTCTTCTTTCCCGCCCCTTATCGTTAGGTTCTTCGTCAACACTCTAGTGAAACCCAGCACACCAAAGAAGCCCTCCTCCTCATCCACAAAAAGTTCGTCTACATCATCGTTGTAGCAAAGCACATTGTAAACACCGGCGGGGAGTTTCACTTTTCCGCCCTCTCGACCCGAGAGGAAATATTTATAGGGGTTCTTTTGGTCGGCTGCATAGAAGTAGACGCTCATAAGGGGAGGCTCCATTTCATTTCCTGTTAAGCTCCAGTCGAAAGTAACGTATAGTCCTTTGCCGTTCATATTGTTATCACAATAGACTCTAGGACCACCTAATTCGCAAGCTGTGAACATTAGGAGAAATAGCAAAATTATTCCGAAATGCAGTACAGTCTTCATTGGCTGTTTCCTCCATGCCTGGGGATAGTTTTGTAACTTCTTTTAATACCCATTGTTGTATGTTATCCTTCTTTTTACCGGCTGCAAAGGTATAACCTCTATTGTAATGAATACAGAAGAATAACAGATTTAACGTGTATTTATGCGCGAAATATGCTAAATTTTGGATGAAAAATGGAAGATTTTATGTGATACCATTTCATTAATAGTAAAATGTTTTACTCAAACTTATATAATTGATTCATATTTTTTAGTAAAAAGGGCGTTCAATATATAGGTTGTAACTATATCCCAAGAAGGTTACAAAAGTCTTTAATGTTAAATAATGGAATTCGTGGAAATATAGGAAGTTGATAAAGAGTGACTTAAATCACTCTTTATTTCACGGATTTTTGCTTCTCAACATAACATTTCCAGTTTAAAAACAACACCGCCCCAAACTTCCGTGAAACGGTTGCTTGGGGCGGTGCTGCAAGGATGCCTCTACGAGGCTCCTTTTATGCTTTTAGAACAAGGGGAAGGTCTTGCCGTTCAAAACATACTTCTGTTCGTATTCTGCTTGGCTCATCGTAAGCATCAGGATACCTTGGATGAGGGTGATGATGCTCCAGAATCCACAAGTTACTGCGGAAAGGAGAATGGTGATAATTCCGCCCGTCGTCTTTCCACTATAGAAATAGTGAATACCGAGGTATCCGAGGAATATCGCCAAAATGCCGGCAATGGTTTTGTCCTTACCGGTGGATGAAAAACCATTTGCGCGTCCTTCCTGAATGAGTGTCATCAGTTCCGGATAGTTGAAAGCAGGCACCCATTGTTCTGTACCCTCTTTCTTCACCATGGTGTTAGAGGTAAGACCATAAGCTTTAAGTTGCTCTGTGGTCATCGGACCCACAGGCTGTCCGTTGTAGATAATGTTCCACATAGTTGTAAAATTAGGAATTAATTGATTCTATTTTCTTTCTTATTCATTGCGAAGTTATGGATTCCGATAGGTATATGCAAGCATTTCGTTCCTTTTTTATCCCAGTCGTGCAATCCACCAACCGAGGATGGCCATCAGTACCACCCGCGAGGTGTATTGGCTACCCACTATCCTATCGGCGATACTCCCGGCAGGATACCAGCGGGAGAGGGCAAAGAAGAGGATGGCAGGCAGGGCGAAAAAGAGGGCCGCATTCAACTCCCAGGCTCTTGCAAAGTCTCCATGGAGCAGGGCATGTATGCCGCGCAACGATCCGCACCCCGGACATTTATATCCGGTGAGCCAGTTGAAAGGGCAACGCGGATAGAAACTTACCTGTTCCGGGTTGAAAAGGAAAAGTATCGTTGCAGCAATCAGCATGAAGGCTACAACGATTAGTATGATGCCATATTTCTTTAGTAGCTGAATGAGCTGAACGCTGCTGCAAACCATATGACATAAAAGAGAACATAAAGAATAGCAAGTCCGACAGAGGTACACGCAGCAGCAATACACCAATTGCGAGCACTCTTCGAGGCTTTCTCAGCACCTACGTAGTCACCTATATTATATCGCTCATTGACCGAGGCAGATTTGATAATGGCCACGATACCGAAGGGTAAACAGCATAAAACGGTGACGATGATGGACCAAGCGAGGTAGCTGTCCGGACGAGCGGGCGGCATGTTACCCGGGTTGCCGAAAGGTTGCTGAGGCCCGTAGCTAGTGGACTGTTGGTAACTATTGGGTGTGGGTGGTGGGGTTGGCTGAGCAAATAAGAAGGCCAAGTCGGGACACTGACTGGCCGGCTTCCATTCATCCAAACCTATGTACCACACCAACGTATCCGGGGTGAGATTAAGGTTTTGCAGTTCCTCTCTCTTATACGGTCCTGACTGCTGACCGTTACGATGAATAAAGTATTCCATGGTTACTTATTTAATTTGTTTTGTCACTTGCAAACGTTTGTCTTATGCAAATAAAGAGATTATTCCTGAGAAAAACAAGCTGAAGAAAATATTTTTAGCGATGAAAATAGATGAATTTACTTGAAGATCAATAGCTTTTCCCTTGTAAAACCGAAATTCTTGACACGTTATCCTTCGAATGCAATCACCGCAAGCTTATCAAAGTGGGTAAAAACATCTCTTCGACAACGCGGAATATTGAACGCCGAGTTATCGAATCATACTTTTTTTCGAGACTTTTCTCGCATTTCCTTGCGCGGTAAAAAGATTTTCTTTTTCTTTGCGGCATAATAACAACACTTAGGGGTGTTTCGACATTTGTCGAGGCTGAGATGATACCCTCCGAACCTGATGCGGATAATGCCGATGTAGGGAATGTGTGAATGACTTATTTACGAGAAAGGACGTACTTAATGAAGGTGTGGTAACCTTTCGTTTCGTGCATAAGTTTACTATCCATAGAGGTTTTTCATCGTGTCTCCCCATCCCTGAGACAAAATCAAAGAGGATGAAAACCTATCCAACCGTTTTATCTATTGCAGGCTCTGACTCCATTGGCGGAGCAGGAGTGCAGGCTGACATCAAAAGTTGCTGCGCTCAGGGCGCTTATGCCATGACGGTGATTACCGCCTTGACGGCCCAAAACACTTGCGGTGTGACGTGCGTGGAGCCCACTTCGCCCGAGATGCTGCGTGCACAGCTGCAGGCGGTGTTCACGGATGTACTGCCGGATGCCGTAAAGATTGGCATGGTACCCAACGGTGGTTCGCTGCAGATAATCGCGGAGACTCTCCGCAGATATCAGGTGCCGGCTGTGGTGGTCGACCCCGTACTGGTCTCCACCTCCGGACGTCGACTGAGCAGCGAGGACTACCCCACCCTTTTGCGTAAACAACTCATCCCCTTATCCACTTTAATTACCCCCAACCTTCCGGAAGCCGCCGCACTGACCGGTGTGCTGGCACATACCCCCACCGAGATGAGCGTTTTGGCACAACAGATGAGTGCCGACTATGGCATCGCGGTTTTGCTGAAAGGCGGACACCTACCCGACACGGAGCTGCTGACCGATGTATTGGCGCTGCCCGACGGGACCTTCGAGACTTTCTCCCATCCCTATCTCTCCACCCCCAACACTCACGGCACCGGTTGTTCTCTCTCCAGTGCCATCGCCGCCCGATTGGCACAAGGCGATTCGTTGACAGAGGCGGTGCGAACAGCTATCCGGTGGCTCTCGGGGGCGATTGCAGCCGGAGCGGAGTATCAACTGGGGAAAGGACACGGACCGATTAATCATCTTTTCAACATTATAAAATCATGAAGATTCAAGTTAACAACCAACCGGTAGCGGTGGAAGAGCACGCTACCCTGGAGACGGTGATTGCTTCGCTGGAGCAAGTTCCTACGGGATGTGGCGGCATGGCAGTGGCAGTCAATGACGAACTGGTGCCTCGCGCTGAATGGGCAGCCCTCACGCTGCAGGAAGGCGATCGAGTGTTGGTCATCAAAGCAGCTTACGGAGGATAGCCTATGTTACAACTGATTACCGACGGAGCTTCTGCAGAAGAGATTATTTCGCAGTCGCAAGCAGCCATCCGTGGCGGTTGCCGCTGGATACAGGTGCGCATGAAGGAGGCACCGGACGAGGAGGTTCGTACGGTGGTGGAAGCACTCCGTCCGCTGTGCCTCGCCACAAAAACCACCTTGCTGCTTGACGACCGGGTGGAACTGGCAAAGACGCTGCAAGTGGACGGAGTTCATCTGGGCAAAGAAGACATGTCGCCCGCGGAGGCACGCCGGATTTTGGGCGAGCAAGCCATCATCGGTGCCACCGCCAACACGCTGGACGACGTGGTGCGACTGTCGAAACTCCCCATCAACTACCTGGGCATCGGTCCGTTCCGCTTTACGCAGACCAAGAAACGACTGGCGCCCACCTTGGGACTGGCAGGCTATCAGGAGATTCTTGACGGCATGAGTTTCTACGGCATCTCCCTACCCGTGGTGGCCATCGGCGGCATCACGGTGGAAGATGTAACAGAGATTCTTGCCACGGGAGTAAGCGGCATCGCCATCAGCGGTGCCATTGTACACGCCCCCTCACCCGAAGAGGCCACACGCCGCTTCCTGCAACAAATGAGACATACATAGAAAACTTTTCAAACACTTATATATTATATGACAGATTTATTAAAAATCGGAGGTCGTACGTTTGAGTCACGACTCTTCGTGGGAACCGGAAAGTTCTCTTCGCCCGAGTGTATGCTGAAAGCCATTCTGGCTTCTGAGTCACAAATGATTACCGTGGCGATGAAACGAGTGAATATGATGAATGAAGCCACCGACGACATGCTGACGCATATCAACCGTGAGCAGGTGCAACTGTTGCCCAACACTTCCGGTGTGCGCAATGCCAAAGAGGCCATCCTCGCTGCACACATGAGTCGCGAGATTTTCGGCACCGACTTCATCAAGCTGGAGATTCACCCCGATCCCAAATACTTATTGCCCGATCCGATAGAGACCTTGGCTGCCACAGAAGCCCTGGCCAAAGAGGGTTTCCAGGTACTTCCCTACATCCAGGCTGACCCCGTGCTCTGCAAGCGATTGGAGGAGGTGGGAGCCGCCGCTGTGATGCCGCTCGGTGCACCGATTGGCACCAACAAAGGATTGCGCACACGTGACTTTCTGGAGATTATCATCGAACAGTCGCAAGTGCCCGTTGTGGTAGATGCCGGACTGGGCGCCCCCAGTCACGCTGCAGCCGCCATGGAGTTGGGAGCAGATGCCGTATTGGTGAACACCGCCATTGCTGTAGCAGATGACCCCGTAGCCATGGCTGAAGCCTTCCGCATGGCCACCATCGCCGGACGTAAAGCCTATCTGGCAGGTCTGGGCGTAGTATCTCGCTCCGCCGAAGCCACTTCCCCGTTGACCTCTTTCTTAAACGAATAATTCTTCACGCATAAACAGAACGCTTATGAAAGTAGCCCATATAGATGTAACATCGTACCCCAAGTCGGAAAAGATCTACGTCCAGGGTACCCTCCACCCGTCGGTCCGGGTGGGAATGAGACGCATCCACCTCTATCCGACCGTTAAGATGGTGGACGGAAAACGAGTGGAGACACCGAATGCTCCCGTCGTAGTGTATGACACCAGCGGCGTCTTTACAGACCCCGCCGTGCAGGTGGATATCAACCAAGGCATTCCACGCCTGCGCGAACAGTGGGTGGTGGAGCGCGAAGACACCGAAGAGTTGCAGCAACTGAGCAGCAGCTATGGTCGCCAACGTCTGGCCGACCACTCGCTCGACGAGCTACGCTTCCCGGTGAACCACCTGCCACGCCGTGCCAAAGAGGGCGCACGCGTCACGCAGATGCACTACGCCCGTCGCGGCGTGATTACGCCCGAGATGGAGTATGTAGCCATTCGTGAAAACCTCAACAATGCGGAGCTGGGCATCGAGAGCTACGTCACGCCGGAGTTTGTCCGCGCAGAGGTAGCTGCCGGTCGTGCCATCATTGCCGCCAACATCAACCATCCGGAAGCAGAGCCGATGATTATCGGTCGTGCCTTCTCCGTGAAGCTGAACACCAACATCGGTAACTCGGCCCTCTCTTCGGGCATCGAAGAAGAGGTGGCAAAAGCCGTGTGGAGTTGCTATTGGGGCGGAGACACCTTGATGGACCTCTCCACGGGTAACCACATTCACGAAACCCGCGAATGGATTGTGCGCAACTGTCCCGTACCGGTGGGCACCGTGCCCATCTATCAGGCACTGGAGAAAGTCAACGGAGACGTGAACCAACTCACCTGGGAAATCTATCGCGACACATTGATAGAGCAGTGCGAGCAGGGAGTCGACTACTTCACCATCCATGCCGGTGTGTTACGCCGCCATGCTGCATTGGTGGGCAAACGTCTGACCGGCTGTGTATCGCGCGGAGGCTCCATCATGACGCAGTGGTGCGTACTCCATCAGCAGGAGTCGTTCCTCTACACCCATTTCGATGAGATTTGCGAGATACTGAACCGCTACGATGTGGCTGTTTCCTTGGGCGATGGTATGCGTCCGGGTTCCACCCACGATGCCAACGACGAGGCGCAGTTCCTGGAGCTGGATGTATTGGGCGAGCTCACCGAGAAGGCTTGGGCGCACGATGTGCAGGTGTTGATTGAGGGACCGGGCCACGTGCCGATGCACAAAATCCCCGAGAACATGAGTCGCCAGGCAGAGAAGTGTCACGAGGCACCCTTCTACACGCTCGGCCCGCTGACCACCGACATCGCGCCCGCTTACGACCACATTACTTCGGCCATCGGAGCCGCTACCATTGGTGCCGCCGGCGCTGCCATGCTCTGCTACGTAACGCCCAAGGAGCACCTTTCGCTCCCCACCCTCGACGATGTGCGCGAAGGTGTCATCACCTATAAAATTGCCGCGCATGCAGCCGATTTGGCCAAGGGATACCCCGGTGCGCAGGTGCGCGACAACGCCCTTTCGAAGGCACGCTATGAGTTCCGTTGGAACGATCAGTTCAACCTGTCGCTCGACCCTGCCAAGGCCAAGGAGTATTATCTGGCCGGACGTGGACGCGACACCGACTCGAGCGATCGCTTCTGCACCATGTGCGGACCGAACTTCTGCGCCATGCGAATTTCTCAGAATATCGAAGAACAATGTAACGAAGAATCATGCAAGATATAGCATCTACTCAACAAGAGAAAAAAGAACCGTTCTATGGTCACGGTTTTGCCGACGTCATCGGTCAGTGGGACTGGGACGAGACGGTGCAGACCATCCAGTCGGCTACGGAGGCCGACGTTCTGCGCGTGCTTTCTAAAGCACGTCGTAATCAGAAGCAGCTCACCGATGAGGACTTTATGGTACTCATCTCACCGGCTGCTGCCAACCACCTGGAGGAGATGGCGCAACTGAGCCGCCGCTTCACGCAGGAGCGCTTCGGAAAGACCATCTCGATGTACATCCCGATGTATGTTTCCAACGCCTGCAACAATAAGTGTGTCTACTGTGGATTCAACCACGACAATCCTTTCACCCGCACCGTGCTCACGATGGAGCAGATTGAGGAGGAGTGTAAGGCCATCAAGCGCCTCGGCCCCTTCCAGAACCTGTTGTTGGTGAGCGGCGAGTGTCCCTCGAAATGTAACATCGACTACTTCGAGAAGATGATGAAGGTGTGCCGTCCTTACTTCCACAACTTGACCATCGAGGTGCAGCCGCTGAAGATGGAGGAGTATGAACGACTGACGCACTTTGGCTTGAATGGTGTGGTTTGCTTCCAGGAGACTTACCACCGCGAGAATTATAAGAAGTATCACCCCGCCGGCATGAAATCCATCTACGAATGGCGTCTGAATGGCTACGACCGCATGGGTCAGGCCGGAGTACATAAGATTGGTATGGGTGTGTTGATCGGTCTGGAGGAGTGGCGTGCTGACGTCACCATGATGGCTCGCCACCTGCGCTATCTGCAGAAGCACTACTGGAGAACGCGTTACAGCGTGAACTTCCCACGTATGTGTCCCGCCGAGAGCGGTTTCCAACCGAACGTTATCATGAGCGACCGCGAGTTGGCTCAACTCACCTTCGCCTTCCGTCTCTTCGACCACGATGTGGATATCAGCTACTCTACCCGCGAGGGGGCTTCGTTCCGCAACCACATGATGCAGTTGGGAGTGACCTCCATGAGTGCGGGCAGCCAGACCGACCCGGGAGGCTACAGCAGTTGTCCGGAGTCATTGGAGCAGTTCGAAGTGACCGACAGCCGTACACCGGATGAGGTAACAGCCGACATCCGCAAGCTGGGCTATGATGTGGTCTGGAAGGACTGGGACGAGGTGTTTGATGAAGAAGATGCGAAAACATTGGTAGTGTAAATATGGACCGACGAAGATATAGTCGTAATATCATGCTGGAAGGCATGGGCACCGAGGGGCAGGAGCGTTTGCTCGCCTCCTCGGTGTTATTGGTCGGTGCCGGTGCGCTCGGCTCGGTGGTGGCCATGTATCTGGCTGCTTCGGGCGTGGGACGTATCGGTGTGGCCGACTTTGACACCATTGATCTGTCGAACTTACAGCGCCAGCTTTCGTTCACGGAGGCCGATTTGGGGCGTTCGAAGGCGCAGGTAACGGCAGAGAAATTGAAGGCGGTGAACAGCGAGGTGCAGGTGACTGTCTACGAGAAGTTGTTGCGCAAATCCGACTTGGAGGCGCTGATTCCGCAGTATGACTTGGTGATAGAGGGTTCCGACAACCCCGACACGAAGTACATGGTCACAAGTACCTGTGCCGCACATGGCAAGTCGTACGTGATTGGCGGTGTGGCGCAGTACAACGGTCAGGTGATGTGTTACACCGAAGGAGCGAAACGTTATGAGGAGGTCTTTCCGCGCGGCGACGAGTCGGTTGGCTTCCTGCCTTGCTCCATGGGTGGAGTCTTGGGACCGCTTCCGGGGGTAGTCGGTTCACTCATGTCGGTGGAGGCTATTAAATTGCTGACCGGCATCGGGGAGCCGCTCGTCAACCGACTGTTGCTGATTGATGCACGAACGATGCAAATCACCACCATACGATTGAAAAGATGAAACTGATTGTTTTTACCCGTCCGGAGTGTTTCCCCGGCGAGGCCGAAGCGATTGATTTATTGTTTCGGCAGGGGGTGGAGGTGCTGCATTTGCGCAAGCCCGGTGCTTCGGAAGCGGAGGTGGTGCAGCTGTTGAAGGAGATTCCTGCGAAATGGCACTCCCAAATCATGCTGCACGACTTCGACCTGCGCGACCGTTTTTCCTTGAAGGGTTTGCACCTGAACCATCGTCGCCCCCTTCCCCCCGTCGATTACCACGGTTGTCTGAGTGTGGCATGTCATTCGCTGGAGGAGGTGGTACAGCAGAAGCCGAAGGTGGATTACCTCTTCTTGAGTCCCATCTTCGACAGTATCTCAAAGCAAGGTTACACCAGTGGGTTCCGTCCCGAAGTATTGGCGCGGGCACATGCCAAGGGCTTGATAGACGCCCAAGTCATGGCATTGGGGGGTGTCTCTTTGGAGCGCATCCCGCAACTCGCCGCCTGGGGTTTCGGTGGCTTCGCCCTGCTGGGAGATGTATGGAGGCGGCTCAGCGACCGTGACGCATTCATCGATTATCTGGCTGCACTGAAAGCGTGTGCGGAGAAGTATTGAGGGAAGATTCTACGTCTTAATAAATGTTATAACTTGCCAAACCTGGCATAAAATGATATGATTTGGCAAAATATGCTATAGGATATTTTGCCAAATCTTGCCTTTTTGATATTCTACACCTCAATTTTAATCTATCTGCGGCTCGTACTGGTAATGACTTTGCGCATCTCGCGCTCAATGGCATCCTTTTCAAATCGCTCGGCGTATTTCAGACTCTTCTCGACCATACATGCGGAAAGGTCAGCGTCATTCCAAATGCGATGGATGTATTGAGCCAAGGTAGTGGCGTCGTCCGGATCTACGTAGAGCGAGTCGGGACCGCCGGCCTCTTCCAGACAAGAGCCGGTAGCGGCTATGACGGGCACGTGGGAACGGATGGCCTCTAGAATAGGAATGCCAAACCCTTCGAAACGGGAAGGATAGACAAAGACGCCTGCCATGCGATAGAAGACGGGCAACTCTTCGTGGGGCACTTTATGCAAGATGCGCACACGATGCTCCAAGTGATGTGTCTGAATGTAATTCTTTACCTTCTCAGCGTAAGGCGTATTCTTGCCGATGGCAACGAGGGTAATCTCCTCGGGAAGTTGCTCCAATGCCTGCACGATAAGGAGCAGATTCTTCCGGTCTTCGATGCTACCTACATTCAGCACAAAGCGCTCGGGGAGTTGATACTTTTCGCGCAGTTGCGCGAAGCGTGCTTCGTCCACGGGCTGACCGAACATCGGGTTGCAACCTTGATAGACAACACTGATTTTCTGCTCGTCGATGCCCCAGAAGGAAATCAGATCGCGTTTGGTCTGTTCGCTGACCGCCACAATATGATCGGCATGGCGACACGACTCTCTGTACTTGTAGATATAGAGATTACGGTCGATGGCGGCGTAATATTGGGGGTAACGAAGGAAGATAAGGTCGTGAACCACCAGCAGACTCTTGACACCGCTGCGGTGAATGTTCAACGGAAGTTCGTTGCTGAGCCCCACAAAGAGGTCGAGATTGCTCTGACATAAATCTGTCGAAATGCCCCAAATACGCCACAAAGCGGATAATTTCCGGCTTAGAAAGGTGTGGGGATAGAGAATGCTCACATTTTTGCGCTCCAGAATCGGATCCAACTCCTTGTTGTCTCGGTGTTTGGGTGCATATAAAACGCACTCGTCCTGTCCGTTACGTGAAAGAATGTCTAGTATAAAACGACTGTAATTACCCAGTCCGGTAAAGTTCTGCACAGCTCTTTTAGCATCGAATCCTATTCTCATTTTGTTCGTCTTTGATGGGAAAATTAAATTTCTGCTACAAACCTACGTAAAAAATACTACTCTACCATAGATTGTTCCAAATTTTACCTATTTTTGCAAATCGTCCAAACAAATCTAGAACGAATATGAATTTTTTAGATAGAAACGAATTTAATTTCTCTCCCTCTCCTGAGGTTGTTGAGGCGTTGCGCAACTTTGATGTGAATAAGTTGTGCTTTTATACGCGTATTTATGATGAAGGCAAGAAGAGCATCTTCTCGGTCTATTTGTCCGAACAATATGGCATTGACGAGAGTCAGGTGTTGCTGGGATATGGCGGCGAGGATATTCTGAAGCAGTCGGTGCACTACTTCCTCACGGAGGAGCCGGGTAAATGTACGATGCTGATTCCGAAGTTCTCGTGGTGGTACTACAAGTCGATTGCGGATGAGGTGAACGGACGCGTATTGCAGTATCCTTTGTATGAAGAGGGAGACACCTATAAATATGATTTTGAGCAGATGTTGGAGATGGTACGGACGGAGCAACCGAAGGTGCTGTTGCTGGCTTCTCCCAATAACCCGACGGGTAACGGATTGACTCCCGACGAACTGGAGGGCCTGATGCAACGAGTGCCGGCTACGACGGTGGTTGTGGTGGATGAGGCTTACGCTTCATTCGTCTCGGCGGATGCTTCGTATGTGACTCGCCTCGTCAATCAATTTCCCAACTTGATTATCTCTCGTACACTCTCTAAGTTCTACGGCCTTCCCGGCTTGCGTATGGGCTTCGGCTTTATCAGCAAGGAGTTGTCGCGCTTCCTGAAATATAGCAATAAGTACTTGGGTTATAACCGTATTTCGGAAGATTTGGCCATTGCTGCCCTGAAGAGCGATGCACACTATCGCGAGATTGCACGCCAGATGAACGAGAGTCGCGGTTGGTATGAGGAGGAAATTGGCGCCTTGGAGGGCTTTAAAGTCTACAAGTCGGTAGCCAACTTCATCCTGATTAAATACCCCATCGCCCTGAAAGAGAAATTGCAACAGGCTTTTGCCGAGCAGGACTACAAGGTAAAATTTATGAATGAACCGGATATCAATACACACATGCGCATCACGCTGGGTCGTCCCGAGCAGAACCGATTGGTGATTGATACCATTAAACGAATTGCTTTGTCATGAAGGCGTTGATTCTTGCTGCGGGCATCGCGTCCCGCCTCCGTCCGCTCACCGACACAATGCCGAAGTGCTTGCTGCGTATCGGAGAGCGTTGTTTGTTGCAGCGTTGCATGGATGCACTGTGGGCCAACGGTATTCGTGAGTTTGTGGTGGTGACGGGCTATCGTCAACAGCAGATTCGAGACTTCCTCGCAGCGCAATATCCTGAGGTGCAAATCACCTTTGTCTACAACGAGCGTTATGAATCGACCAACAACATTTATTCGCTCTGGCTGGCTCGTCCCTACGTGGAGGGTGAGGATACGCTGTTATTGGATAGTGATATTGTCTATGATCCGCAGATTCTGCGCCGTTTGCTGGATTGTCCGCAAGCGGATGCTTTGGCTCTCAATCGTCACGAGTTGGGCGAGGAGGAGATTAAAGTAATCGTGGATGCTGACAACCGGGTGACGGAGATTAGCAAGGTTTGTTCCATTGAGCAGGCCATCGGCGAGTCGATTGGCATCGAGAAGATGAGTGGCGACTATACGCGCGCGCTTTTCGTGGAACTGGAGCGAATGATTGAGGGCGGGGGACTGGATAATGTCTTCTATGAGCGTGCCTTCGAACGACTGATTCCGCAAGGGCATAGCTTTTATGTGCTGGATACGACGGAGCTTTTTTCGATTGAGTTGGATACGGTGAGCGATTTTGAACAGGCGAAACGCTTGATACCTTCCTCTTTATATTAATATAGGTAACTATGGCAAGTTATGATATTCGTCCGCTGCAGCTACGCATTCTGCAGAACTTGTTGGCGGTCGACCGGATGTGTAGGGCGCATGGATTGCGTTACTATATTATGGCGGGTACGCTGCTGGGTGCAGTGCGCCATAAGGGTTTTATTCCTTGGGATGACGACTTGGACATCGGTATGCCTCGCGAGGATTATGAACAGTTTATCCGCCATACGAAGGAGTGGTTGCCGCAACCTTATGAACTGGTGTGCGCGGAAACGGATGCCTCTTATCCCTTGCCTTTCGGTAAGGTGCAGGACGCCTCTACCACGTTGATTGAACGGGCGCATCTGCGCTATTTGGGTGGGGTGTATATAGATGTATTTCCGCTGGACGGAGTGCCACAGGGCGACTGGAAACGTCGTTTGCACTTTGGTCGGTACGAGTTCTATAAGCGAGTGTTGTATCTGGTGCATCGCGACCCCTACAAGCATGGTCACGGGGTGAGCTCGTGGGTGCCGTTGCTTTGTCGTAAGCTTTTCACAGTGCAGGGAGTACAGCGACGCATCCGTCAGTTACTATTGAAGTACCCCTTTGCGCAATCGGAGTATATCTGTGATTATGACGATGGCATGCGCGGCATCATGCCGAAACGGGAGCTGGGTGATCCTACGCCCGTGGAGTTTGAGGGCGTGCAGGTGTGGGGCGTGCAGGAGCGCGACACCTATCTGAGTCGCAAGTATGGCGACTATATGACGATTCCCAAGCAGAGCGGTCAACGTCAACACAATTTCCACTATATGAATCTGGAGCAACCGTACCGCACGTACGTGGAGCCATAAATAGAGAGCCCCTCCTCAGAAATCTTTTCGGGAATTTCCCGGAGAATCTTCTGAAGAGGGGCTTTAAACTTTCCAGTCGGTGTTACTCCACAAACTTCACTTTCTCTGCATCTCTGGGATGTGCTTCCGGAGATTCATCGGGATAACCTACGCCGATGGCATAGAGCAGTTCGTAATCGTCGGAGAAGGCCAAGCGGTCAAGGTAGGGCTTGGCTTCGGGAGCATCCTTCATGAAGCGAATCGGTCCGCCCAAGCAGCAGGTGCCCAAGCCGAGCGACTGTGCCGCCAAGAGCATATTCTCACCCAATAAACCGCAATCCAACTGACCGGAGCCATCTTTCGGAGAGGCAATGAAGATGACCGCCGGAGCATTACGGAACATGTTCTTAAAGTCGGGATCGGAAGCCATTTGCGGGTTGGCTGCACGGAAGAGCACAGTCAGCGAGTCGATGTAGGCTGCATCGTCAACGACACGAACCTCCCACGGCTGTTTATTCATGCCGCTGGGGGCATTGATACCGCACTCCACAATCTGCTGCAACTTCTCGCGTTCCACCGGTTGCGCCTGATACTTACGCACACTGCGACGTGCCATGATGGTCTCAATGACCACATTCGAACTATCGGCCTTCGCCGTCTCTTCTGCATTCTGAGTCTGTCCACCCGGGGCACAACTCATCAAGGCTGCCAAAGCAGCACACATCCATACGTTTTTCATGTCTTATATTACTTAAAAATCGTTTTGCTTTCCGCTTAAATTTAAATCACCTCCAACTCCTTCAGGAAGATGATGGCAATGGCCACCGGTGCCACGAAGCGGAGCAGGAAGATGTAGAACTTGAATCCGTAGAACTTCAGCTTGCCCTCGTTGGTCACTTCGTCCCAGATAATCTTCTTATCCAAATACCAGCCGGTGAAGAGGGAGATAAGCATACCGCCGAAAGGCAGCATAATCTTCGCCGTCAGGAAGTCGAGGAAATCGAAAACGCCCAGTCCGAAGAGGGTGTACTTGCTGAGTACGCCCATGGAGAGTGCGGCGAAGATGCCGATGAAGATACAGCCGCCCGTGACCCAACGTGCCGCTACCGTACGACTGACGTGGAAGTCCTCGTTGATGTAGGCGGTGGCTACCTCGTGCATTGAGATGGTGGAGGTGAGTGCCGCTACCGTCAACAGCAAGTAGAAGAGCACGGAGAAGAGGTAAGACAGAATGGGTGCCCCACTGAAGGCTTGCTGGAAGACATTCGGCAGAGTGATAAAAATCAACGACGGTCCCGCATCGGGCTGGATGCCCACCGAGAAGGCGGCGGGAAAGATAATCAGTCCGGCGAGTATGGCAATGAGGGTGTCTAAAGCCCCCACACTGAAGGCGGTCTTGGCCAGATTGGTCTCTTTGCTGAAGTAGGAGGCATAGGTGCAAATACATCCCATGCCGAGACTGAGCGAGAAAAAGGCTTGTCCCATGGCGCCGAGGAAGACGGCGGGTGTCACCTTACTGAAGTCGGGGTGGAAGAGAAAACGTAGTCCCTTCTCGGCACCGGGCAACAAGGAGGAACAGATGGCCAACACGATGACCAGGATCAGTAGCATCGGCATCATCACTTTAGAGAAGCGCTCGATGCCTTTGCGCACACCGCGCACAATGACAAAGTGGGTGAGCAAGAGGAAAACGATGAGCCAGATGACGGGGCGTACGGGGCTGGAGGCAAAGATGGAGAAGGAGGTTTGAAACTCTTCTGCACTCTTGCCGGCAAAGCCGTTATAGCCCGCTTCCAACAGGTACTCCAAGGTCCATCCCGCCACCACCGAGTAGTAGCTCAGGATGAGGAATCCGGTGGAGACGCCCAAGAAACCGACCCAACGCCAAGGGGTACCTGGCGCCAGAATACGGAAAGCTCCTGCTGTGTTGGCACGCGAATGCCGACCGATTAGAAACTCCGACATCATGACGGGCATGCCCAGGAAGAGCACGCACACTAAATAGATTAGGATGAAGGCGGCGCCTCCATGAGCACCTGTCTCATAGGGGAAACGCCATATATTGCCCAACCCTACGGCTGAACCTGCGGTGGCTAATATGCCCCCCAACTTACTTCCGAAATTTGCTCTATCTGAACTCACGGTTTGTCTCTTTTTAATGGATGAATGATTCTCTCTGTACAATCTTCGCAAATGTATAAATAATTTCGTACTTTTGCATCAAATGATAACAAAAAACAGAATGAATGGTTCTTTTTTGAAACAATATCCTCTAAGTGGACTAGTGACGTGTGTGATTATCTACTTGTCGCTGATGCCGGTGCCGGAGACGGAACTGGAGGATGTGCCTTTGATTGATAAGTGGGCACACCTTTGTATGTATGGGGGATTGAGTGGATTGGTGTGGTTGGAGTATCTGCGTGCCCATGAGACGATTCGTCGCTGGGAGTTGGTGCTCCGTGCGGTGATCTTCCCTATTCTGCTGAGTGGTTGTATGGAGTTGGCGCAGGCTTATTGCACCACTTACCGCAGCGGCGACTGGCTCGATATGATTGCCAATTCGCTGGGTGTGGCACTGGGTGCGCTCTTCGGATGGGCACTGCTGAAATACCGGGCCAAGAAACGGAAGTAGAAGAAAGTGCCAGGTTGCACTATCTTAAAGGTAAAAGGACCGAAATCACTCGCAAGAGCAGTGATTTCGGTCCTTTTCATTGGTATACGTTGTGACTGTATTATTGTCGTACTGTTATTATACCTTGTACTATTATTCTGCTGTATATCCTGCGGCTTTGGCAATCTTCAGCGGAATCTCGGCATTGTCGGTGCGTCCTTCAAAAAGTTCGGAACCGGCTCCGATGGCAATGACCGGGATGTAACCGGAAGAGTGACCACCGGTGCGCCAGCCCACCAGGGCAATATCATTCAGAATCTCTTTAGCGGCAGCCGCTACCGGCTCGTTCTCAGAGTATTCGTTCTCCTTCATCTTGACATCGTCTGAGAGGAAAGTCTCCTCATAAACAGCTTTCAGGCGTTTCTCTTGTGCTTCGGTGAGCTGAATCTCGCCCCAGAAGCCCAGATCCTCGCGGAACACCTGCTGAATCATCTCCCAAGTGACAGCACCCGGATTCTCCTTGCGCAACTTGTTGACGCGGTTGCTCAGCTCCGTCAAGCTCTTCTTCTGTGAAGCCAATGCCTTCAGGTTGAGGTCGTATTTATTGAAGTTGCCCAGCACCAATCCGCCCGTCTCATGGTCGGCGGTGATGACAATCAGCGTCTCCTTCGGATGCTGTTCATAGAACTCGTAAGCCACGCGGATGGCGTTGTCAAAATCAACCACCTCCTGGAAAGCCGTAGCAGCATCGTTGTCATGGCAAGCCCAGTCGATCTTTCCGCCCTCCACCATGAAGAAGAAGCCCTTCTTGTTGTTGAGGCACTCGATACCCGCCTTCACAATCTCCGGCAAAGTCAAGTCGTCCGGTTGACGGTCGATGGCATAAGGCAGACAGTTCTTAATCTTACCCTCCGGCTGGAACAGAATCACACGGTCGCGCTTCTTGCCCTTCTCAAAGGCAGGCATACCGCGATAGATGGTGTAACCCGCTTTCTTAGAAAGCTCGTACAAGTCGGGCTGGTCACCCTTCTTTCCGGTGGGGTAAAGGAAATCGGAGCCGCCGAAGTAATCGAAGTCAGAAACGAGCAAGTCGTTGGCAATCTCGTAATACATTCTGCGTTGAGGTTGATGGGCATAGAACGAAGCAGGAGTGGCATGGTCGATGCAGACACTGGTGCTCACGCCCACGCGTACACCTTTCTTCTTGGCCCATACCGCCACACTGGTTACCGGTGTCTGACTGTCCTTCAAGACACCCACTACCCCGTTCTTTGTCTTCTTACCGGTGGCCAAAGCCGTACCCGAAGCAGACGAGTCGGTCACGCCGTTGGTGGCAGAGTAAGTGGTTGCCACAGTGAAATGCGGGAACTGCGTAAAGAGAAGCGGTTTGATACCGATGCGTCCTTCCAGTTCCGCCAAATATTGTTCGGTTCCGTTAATTTGATTCACGCCCATGCCGTCGCCGATAAAGTAGAAGACGTACTTGGCATCTTGGGCGAAGCTTGTTGCTACGATGCATAACAACAAGCAAATTCCTGTTGCAAATCGTTTCATGTTTCTGTTTTTATGGTTGATTACCCACAAAGATAACTTTTTTTGAAAGAAAATCAGTTTCCCTTCGACTATTTTTTCTCCTTATAATCTGCAATAATACCGGCTGTAATCCAGTTGGCCAGCGCCTGACGGTTGTCAGCAATCACCAGTCGTTTCTGGTCGTGCGCGTTCTGAATATTTCCCAACTCCATGAAGACAGCAGCGGGGGTGGTGTTGCGCAGCACATGCAGACTGCGTGAGCTCACCGTGCCACGGAAACCGCGGTTGGGCTGGTGGCGACCGTACTTCTGCTGAAAGGTGGAGTGGATGTTCTTCGCCAATCGCTTGCCGAGCGTACTTCCCTCGGCGTGGTAGAAGAAGACATCGGTCTGTGTGCCCTTGCTGCGACTGTCCACATGGATGAACACCGCACGTTTATAGTTGCTGTTGTCTTTTTGGAAGGCTTTGTTGATGGCATAGCAGCGCTGGTTGAGTCGCTTCACCTGATCCAACGGAATGGCCTCGCCCATGCAGGTCTCGTTCTTGCTGTTATTGAGCACCGCCGCATCACGGATACCGTCCTTCGGGTCTTGAATGATGATGTAGACTTTCGCTCCGCGCATCAGCAGTTCCCTGCCCAAGCGCAGAATGATGTCGTAGGCATACTCATCCTCGTGGAGGTCGTGCCCGTTGTATTTGCCAATGGCACCGGGGTCGGGACCGCCGTGACCGCTGACCAGATAGAAGACGGCACCGCTCAACTCGTGCGAGGTGGCGCGACAGTTGGCATATTTCGGGCCGAACAAAGGTTCGCGACCGTTGGCTCCTGCGGCGCCCTTATTTCCCTTCACTGCGGGCTGTTCATCCCCTATCTCCGGACCCACCGGAGCTGTTTCCATCGGGATAGGTTCTACAGTCGGAGCATTCTCCGGAGCTTCATTTCCCTTGACAGGCGCAGAATTCTTGTCGGGTGTCGTGGCAGGTGCAGCCCCCTTGGCAGGTACCGAACCTTTGCGCGGCAGTTTGTAAGTCACACCGTCAATCAATCCCCCCTTGGCCGTAAACTTCCCCGGGTTCAAGTCGCGGAAAGCCTGGTCGTAGCGTGCCGGCACCAAGTGGTTACGCTGCAGCAGTTCGCTCACGCCCTCGCCCTTCTTCGCCTTTGAAGTGGCCGGCTGTGCGTAGAGAGAAAAAGTAACCGCCCAAAGCAGGGCGGTCAGGGTATATTTCAAAAATGTTTGTGTCATGAATGGTTGCGTTCGTGGATTAGCGAATGAGAGTTCCTTGCGTACCGTCGATGGCGGTGGCTTGCGTGATAATCACCTTGGAGACATTCGCGCGCAGGGCGTCGAAAGCATTCTCCAGTTTGGGAATCATGCCGCCCTGAATCACCCCTTCTGCCACGTAGCGCTCAAAGTCGGCACGGGTAATCTCGGGGATAACACTCTCGTCGTCGTTCTCGTCGCGCAACACACCTTTCTTCTCGAAACAGTAGATGAGCGTCACGTCATAGAGCGCGGCCAGTGCTTTGGCGGTCTCTCCGGCAATGGTATCTGCGTTGGTGTTCAGCATATGGCCCTCGCCATCGTGTGTCAACGGAGCAAGCACAGGGACAATCCCTTTGTCGATCAACTCGCCGAGCAGCGGTGCATTCACCTGCTCCACGTCGCCCACGAAGCCGTAGTCAATCTCCTTCACCGGACGCTTCACCGAGCGAATCACATTCATGTCCGCACCGGTCAGTCCCATCGCATTGACTCCCTTCGCCTGCAGACCCGCCACAATGTTCTTGTTGACCAGTCCACCGTACACCATCGTCACCACCTTCAGCGTCTCAGCATCCGTGATGCGGCGACCGTTGACCATCTTACTCTCGATGCCCAGTTGGGCAGCTATCTTCGTGGCAGAACGTCCACCGCCGTGCACCAGAACCTTGGCTCCGTCGATGGCGGCAAAGTCGCTCAGCAGCTGACGCAGCGTTGCTTCCTCCTCGACAATCTTTCCGCCCACCTTAATCAGGGTTAATTTCTTCTTCATATCGGTTAATCTACATAATCCAATTTTACCACAATGACACGAATGGTCTGGTCTGCTTGCTCCGTTGCCACCTTGGCGATGTGCCAGTCGCACGGGAAGAAGAGGAAGAACGAGTTCGCGTCGGAATCGTAGAAGTGCGCTTTGGTGGCGTCGTAGTCATAGTGAATCACGTCCGGGCGGTATTCGCAGTTGGGCTTGCTGGAGTTGTGTTCCAGCACCGCAAAGCGTTCTGTACCCTTCACCACCCACTGGAAATCAATGTGGTGGTAGTGACTCTCACTGCGACGCTTCTCCAGCGCCTCGTTCTTACTATCCTCGATACTCACCGTGAGTGTGGTGCCCTCAATGGGGTACTTTCCTTTAGGCAGTGCCTGCAAGTCGTGCGAGGCAAGCCATTGGAACATGGCGTCCCATTGCGCTTGGTTCTTCTCGTACTGCGTACGAAACTCCGTCAGGTTCACACTGGAGTGAGGCGAAGCAGCGAATCCTTGTCGCCACGTGCCGCGCTTGCTCCATTTTACACTCTTCTTGGTCTCGCTCTTGCTGTAAGCCTGCGTGTAGACCTCCTGTCCGAAGGCGGTCAGTGTCAGCAGGATGCAAGCGCAGAGGGTGAGCAATCTTTTCATGGTCAATTGGTTTTATTTTATCGTTCTATATTTTGTTTGTTCTATTCCAAACCGGTCGGTCGTTTATTCCAGATAGGTGTATCCGTAGAGGCCGGAACGGTAGTTGGAGAGGAATTCCTTACCCTCGTCCACCGAGATCTTGCCCTCTTTCACCGATTTAGTCACCCAGGTCTCCAGCGTGCGCACCAGTTTCTTCGGGTTGTACTGCACGTAGTCGAGCACCTCTGCCACCGTCTCACCGTCGATGAGCTGGTCGATGGAGTAACCCTTCTCGTTCACCGAGATGTGCACGGCGTTCGTATCGCCGAAGAGGTTGTGCATATCGCCCAGAATCTCCTGATAAGCACCCACCAGGAAGACACCGATGTAATAGGGTTCCTTGCCCTTCAGGGAGTGCACCGGCAGGTAGTTGGATACGTTGCGCGTAGAGATGAAGTTGGCAATCTTTCCGTCGGAGTCGCACGTGATGTCCTGCAACGTGGCGGAGCGGTCGGGACGTTCATCCAGGCGCTGTATCGGCATGATGGGGAAGATCTGGTCGATGGCCCAAGAGTCGGGGAGCGACTGGAAGAGCGAGAAGTTGCAGAAGTATTTATCTGCCAACAACTTGCCCAACTTGCGGAACTCGTCGGGGGCGTGTTTCAAACCCGATGCGATTTGGTTGATTTCACGCGTAACCGACCAGTACAGCTTTTCTATCTGAGCACGTGTCTTCAGGTCGACAATGCCGTGGCTGAAGAGGTCGAGGGCCTCCTCACGAATCTGCTGGGCGTCGTGCCATGCCTCCAGCATACGACTCTGGTTCAGGTTGTCCCAAATCTCGTACAACTCCTGCACCAGTTCGTGGTCGTCGGGACTCACCTCCCAACTGTCGTCCATCTCCGGGAGACTGGCGGTCTCCAGTACCTCGAACACCAGTACCGAGTGGTGGGCCGTCAGTGAACGACCGCTCTCTGTGATGATGTTCGGATGGGGAATATTGTTCTTGTTGGCTGCGTCCACAAAAGTGGAGATGGAGTCGTTGACATACTCCTGGATGGAGTAGTTCACGCTGCTCTCACTGTTGGATGAACGCGTTCCGTCGTAGTCGACGCCCAGACCACCACCGATATCCACAAAGCTTACGGGGAAGCCCATGGAGTGGAGCTGCACGTAGAACTGAGAAGCCTCGCGCAGGGCGGTCTTGATGCGACGTATCTTGGTAATCTGACTGCCGATGTGGAAGTGAATCAGCTTCAGACAATCTTTCATATCTTTCTTCTCCAGCAGGTCGAGTGCTTCGAGCAATTCGCTGGAGGTCAGTCCGAACTTGCTGGCGTCTCCCCCACTCTCTTCCCACTTACCACTACCGGAAGAGGCGAGTTTGATACGGATGCCGATGTTCGGACGAATGTTCAGTTGTTTGGCCATGCGGGCGATGAGACGCAGCTCGTTCAGCTTCTCCACCACGAGGAAGATGCGCTTGCCCATCTTCTGGGCCAGCAGCGCCAACTCGATGTAGCTCTCGTCCTTATAACCGTTACAGATAATCAGTGAATCGGAATCGGTGTTCATGGCAATCACGGCGTGCAGCTCCGGTTTGGAACCTGCCTCCAGGCCCAGATTGAACTTCTTTCCGTGACTGATAATCTCCTCCACCACCGGACGCATCTGGTTCACCTTGATGGGGTAGATGATGAAGTTCTGTGCCTTGTAATCATACTCCTCCGAGGCCTGCGCAAAGCAGTTGGCCGTCTTCTCAATACGGTTGTCCAAGATGTCCGGAAAACGCACCAGAACAGGGGCGGACATATCTCTCAGAGACAGCTCGTCCATAAGTTCTTTCAAATCGACTTTGACCCCATTCTTGCGGGGAGTGACCACAACGTGTCCTTTTTCGTTGATTCCAAAATAGGAAGTACCCCAACCGGTGATGTTGTAGAGCTCTTCCGAATCTTCAATGCGCCATTTTCTCATTGCTTAAACTGGTTTCTGATTTATTCTTGTTTTGTTTCTTGTTGTACGATACTAATAATCCGGTCGACTGCCTCCTGCACTCTTCGGTTGCTGGTGAGCAGGTCGATATTTACAATGTGACGAGCCTGCATGTAATAGGGCTCGCGCTTCTTTAAACTCTCCACGATGAAGGCTTTGACCTCTTCGTCACTCTTATTGGCGAGCAGGGGGCGCTTCTGACGACCCATGTTCAGGTGGCTGTAGAGCACTTCCGGCGAGGCTTTCAGGTAGATGGTATCTGCCTTTTCGTTCATAAATGCGATATTGTCGAAGAAGCAGGGAGTACCGCCTCCGGCGGCAATCACTACATCTTCAAACTCGCCCACCTCGTGAAGCATCTCCTTCTCTATCTTGCGGAACCCTTCTTCCCCGCGCTCCTCAAAGAGTTTGCTGACGGTGGTGCAGAAGCGGTTCTCTATGAACCAATCCAGATCGAAGAAGGTGAGTCCCATCGCCTTGGCCAATTTCTTTCCCAAGGTCGTTTTGCCGGCTCCCATGTAGCCTATCAGTATAATGCGCTTCATGTTATGCCTCTTTCGGTTCCTTTACTTTCTTCGTGGCTGCCTTCTTCGTGGTGGTAGCCTTTTTCGCTGTCGTCGTTTTCTTTGCCGTCGCTGCTTTCGTAGCGCTCTTCGTCGTAGCGCTCTTCTTGGTAGCTGTCGCTTTCTTGGCGGTGGTTGCTTT
>CAYSOW010000016.1:0-3902 GCA_964432715.1 uncultured Bacteroides sp. | reverse complement strand
GCTTTGGCAGTGGTTGCTTTGGCGCCGGCTGCCTTGGTGGTTCTGGCGGCACGACCGCGTTTCGGGGCATCGCCCTTCTCTTGCTGCTCTTTCACAATCTCCAGGCAACGCTCGTAGGAGAGCTCGTTCGGGGCTACGTCCAAATCCTTCGGCAATTTATAGTTGGCGCCTTGGTACTGGATGTACGGACCGAAACGACCGTTGATGACCTCCATCTCCGGGTCTTGCTCGAAGCTCAGCAGATGGCGCTGTGCCTCTGTCTCGCGCTTCTTCAGAATCAGTTGGATACTCTCCTCCAGGGAGATGGTCATCGGGTCAGCCTCTTTCGGCAAAGAGACGAACTTGTTGTTGTGACGGATGTAGGGACCGAAACGACCGGTGCCGATCACCACCACTTTATCCTCGAACTCGCCCACGGTGCGCGGCAATTTGAAGAGATCCAACGCCTCTTCCAGGGTGATGGTGGACATCGACTGTCCCTTCTTCATCTGAGCAAAGCGCGGCTTCTCCTCGTCGTCTACGCTACCAATCTGTACCACCGGGCCGAAGCGGCCGATCTTCACAGATACGGGCTTCTGACTCACCGGGTCGGTACCCAAGATGCGCTCGCCCACTTTATGCTCTTGTTTCACGGCCATGGTCTTCTCCACCAACGGCTCGAACTGGCTGTAGAACTCCTTCATCAGGCCGGTCCACTCCTTCTCACCCTCGGCCACCTCATCGAACTCTTTCTCGATGTTTGCCGTGAAGTTATAATCCATAATCTCGGGGAAGTACTCCAACAGGAAGTCGTTGACCACCGTACCGATGTCGGTCGGAAGCAACTTACCCTTCTCGCTGCCGGTCAGTTCCGTGCGTACCTCCTCTTTGATTTGATTGGCTTTTAATGTCAATACGTTGTATTTGCGCTCCGTGCCCGGCTTGTCGCCCTTCTCCACGTACTCTCTTTGCTGAATGGTGGAGATGGTCGGGGCGTAGGTTGACGGACGGCCGATGCCCAGTTCTTCCAGTTTACGCACCAGACTGGCCTCGGTGTAACGCGGCGGCTGTTGCGTGAAGCGCTCCGTCGCCATAATCTCTTTGCGTTCCAGCTGCGCGCCCTTCTTCAACGGCGGCAGTGAACGACCCTCGTCCTCCGAGTCGATGTTTTCGTCATCAAACGACTCCATGTAGACGCGCAAGAAACCATCGAAAGTAATCACCTCACCGGTGGCCACGAAGGTCTCCTTCTTACCGGAGATAGAGATGGTGGCAGTGGTCTTCTCCAGCTCCGCATCCGCCATCTGAGAGGCGAGAGTGCGTTTCCAGATCAAGTTGTAGAGACGTTTCTCCTGCGCACCGCCCTCAATTTCCTGACGGTCCATATAGGTGGGACGGATGGCCTCGTGGGCCTCCTGGGCTCCTTTACTCTTGGTAGCGTACTTGCGCACCTTAACGTACTCTTCGCCCATCTGATTGTAGATAACCTCCTTGCTGGAGTTGATGGCCAGTGAAGAGAGGTTCACCGAGTCGGTACGCATGTAGGTGATATGTCCCGACTCATAGAGACGCTGTGCCACCATCATGGTCTGTGACACCGAGAAGCCCAACTTACGCGCCGCTTCCTGTTGCAGGGTGGAGGTGGTAAAGGGGGCTGCGGGCGACTTTTTCATCGGTCGTTTCGTCACGTCTTCGATGGTGAAGGTGGCCTGCTGACACGACTCGAGGAACTTCTGCGCCTCGGCTTTTGTCTTGAAGCGACTGTTCAACTCGGCTTTCATCTCTACGGTCTTGCCGCTCTCCTCGGGCACGAGGAAGATGGCGGTAACGCGGTAAGAAGCCTCTGTGTGGAAGTTCTGAATCTCGCGTTCACGTTCCACCACCAGACGCACCGTCACCGACTGTACACGTCCGGCCGAGAGCGACGGTTTCACCTTCTTCCAAAGCACCGGAGAAAGTTTAAAACCCACTACACGGTCGAGCACACGGCGAGCCTGCTGTGCGTTCACCAAGTTGATATCAATATCTCGGGGAGTCTCAATGGCTCTCAAAATAGCACTCTTTGTAATTTCGTGGAACACGATACGCTTGGTGTGTTCCGGTTGCAGTTGGAGCACCTCATACAGGTGCCAGGAGATTGCTTCTCCCTCACGGTCCTCATCGGATGCGAGCCATACGGTCTCAGCCTGCTTCGCCTCCTTTTTCAGTTGGGCCACCAATGCCAATTTGTCTTCCGGTATCTCATAAACCGGTTCAAAGTTCTTTGTGTCGATACTGAACTCTTTTTTCTTCAAGTCACGGATATGGCCGTAGCTGGAAAGGACTTTATAGTCTTTTCCTAAAAACTTCTCTATGGTTTTGGCCTTTGCCGGAGACTCTACGATGACAAGATTCTTTTGCATGATTTACGAAAATCGTTTGTTATTTTGCGGCAAAAGTAGAAAAAAAATGTAGACCTCTTCATATAATAAGGTATAAATCTCCATTTTTTTCGTAAAAAGAGATTTATACCTTATCAAAATGAGGTTATTTATGTAAAATTTGCTTAGAATCTGTAAGCAGCGCCCACCAGCACGTTGGTCTTCAGCGCGGGTACACCCCAGTAGTAACTGTAGCTTCTGTTCAGCAGATTGTCGCCTTTCACCCACACTTGGAAGTGCTCGGGCAGGTCATAGCTCAAGCGCAGTGCCAGGTTGTTGATGGCGTTCATCTCGCCTTTATAGCGCGAGGTGTATTGGTAGTCGAGGTTCCAACCCACTTGTTTCACCTTTCCGTCGGCACGCAGGTAGAGGTCGAGCGCCGGTTTGGTGTAGTACCACTCTTTGTGGTCGCTGTTGCCGCTCCATGCGTGATAGTCGGCACCTACGTTCAGGTGGATCCACTCTTTATAGAGGTACTCGCCGCTGATTCCTGCCTTCACCTCGTGCGCTTTACCTTGTACGAAGGTGGTGGGCATGGCCTCTGTGGGGTCAATCAGCAGGTCTTTGCTGTGGTAGGCATAGCCGCCGTAGAACTGGAGGGAGAAGCCCGGTGCCACTCCTGCCTTGAAGCCGGCTATCCAGTCGACGGGGGTGTAGGTTTCATCCGAAGCATAGGGCTGCACGCCGTAGGGGGTCAACTCCTTCATGCGACGGAAATCATTGGTCACCACCCCACCGGTAAATTTCGTGTAGAGGTTGTAGCGCTCATCGAAGGGAAGCTCCAACAAGATCTCCGGAGCCACTTTCACGGCACTCTCAAAGCCGGAGACGATATCTACATGGGCACCCAAACGCGCGCGGAAATGGTCGGCACGCACCTGATAGTAGGGCAGCAAACCGATGTGGGTGGTGTTGTCCACCTCTATCCACTCGCCTTCCTCCTCGGCTTGCAACGGTTTGGAGTAGCTACGTTCGGCCAGTTCCAGTGCCAAGCCCACCGTCTGCTCGTCGGTGAAGCGATAAGAGAGGTCGCCCTCCAACTGATAGGTGTTCTCAGCCACGCTTTGGTCTTTCTCAGCATTCGTAGCATCCAAGCCGTATACATGACCGATACCAAAGCGTTGGTAGCTTGCCTCCACACGATATTGCCAGCGGTCGGTCGGAAGAATCGACTCGAAGCCCACTTCCAGCTTGCCGGTGGTGAAGGTTTGTTTATCACTCGGCAGCAAGTCGTACGGCGCGTAGTTGAATGCCTGAGAGCACAGGTTCAACTTCACACCCAGTTCATTGCGCAGGAAGCGGTGCTTGTAGCCACCGAACAGCTCGGCTGCGTATGAGCGGGAAGTCCACTTCTCGCCGCCCTGCTCCGGTTGCACCTTTCCGTTCAATCCGTCGAACGAAGCCCCGATGTTCCACTCGTTCTGTGCATCCACCTCCTGCAGGAAGTGCAGGCGACCGAGCATCAAGCCGTGGGTACCGTAACCCAGTTGCACCAAGCCATGG
>CAYSOW010000015.1:23262-28141 GCA_964432715.1 uncultured Bacteroides sp. | reverse complement strand
TCCATTCATGCAGAAGTTTTTAAGTTCCCAAGGGGGCAAATCCCGGGGACGCGCGCACCCGCCGAACATTTACATACGAATCCAGACAATGGACGTCCTCATTTACCGATGCAAAAATTTTTAAAGATATTACCCAAGACCTCATCGTTGGTTACCTCTCCCACGATGTCACTCAGGTAGAAGATTGCCTCGCGAATATCCTGCGAGAGAAAGTCACCGGAGATGCCTTGCGACAGACCCTCCTGCACCCGATGAATGGCATCCAAGGTGTGACAGAGCGCTTCGTAATGACGCACATTGGTAACCACCACATCGTTTTGCGTGATTTGAGGAAGCGCCGCTGCATCCACGAGCCACTGCTCCAACGAAGCGATATTCTCCTGCTCCTTGGCCGAGATAAAGAGATGGGCAGAAGTAGACAGACATGCCTCCCAAGCCTTGCGCTGATCAGGCGTGAGCTGATCCGACTTGTTCAGCAAGCGAATCATCTTCTTCCCCGCACAGAGCGGTTCGATGCGCTGCGCCAACGCCTCATAATGCGCACACGGCACCGTGGCATCAATCATCCAAAGCACCAGCTCCGCCTGCTCCAGTTTACGGAACGTACGCTCAATACCCAGCGACTCGATGGTATCGGTAGTCTCACGAATACCGGCGGTATCAATGAAACGATAGGTAACGCCGCGCAAGTTGACCAAGTCCTCAATGACATCACGCGTCGTACCGTGAATGTCACTCACGATGGCGCGCTCATCCTTCACCAGCAAGTTGAGCAGCGTCGACTTACCCGCATTGGTCTCACCGATGATGGCCACCGGAATACCATTCTTGATGGCATTGCCCACCTTGAAAGAATCGACCAAACGCGCCACGAACTGCTCGATACGATCGGCCAGTTGCGTCAGTTCCCCCCGATTGGCGAACTCCACATCCTCCTCACTGAAATCCAACTCCAACTCGATGAGCGAAGTAAATTTCAGCAACAGCGCACGCAATTCAGCCAACTCCTTGCTGAAGCCACCACGCATCTGACTCATCGCCAAACGATGGGTAGAAGCATTGGAAGAAGCAATCAAATCGGCCACCGCCTCCGCCTGACTCAAGTCCATCTTGCCATTCAGGAAAGCACGCTGCGTGTACTCACCGGGGAGCGCACCGCGGCAACCCGCCTGCACCAGCAACTGCATCACCTGCTGCAAGATGTAGGAAGAACCGTGACACATAATCTCCGTGGAGTTCTCGCCCGTGTAAGAATGAGGCGCCCGGAAAACCGAGACCAGCACCTCGTCCACCACCTCCCCTTCCGCCGTAAGGATACGACCGAAGTTGACACTGTTGGAGGGAGCCTCCGCCAGTTTTCGTCCAGAAGGAGAGACAAACAGCCGATCGGTCACCTCAATGGCCGACGGACCGGAAACACGGATAGTGCCGATGGCCCCACCCTGCGCCGTAGCAATCGCACATATGGTATCTTTTTCTATCATAAATCGCATTCGTTTCAACGGATGCAAAGATACGAAAAATCTTTCATCCCGATACCGAATTACAGGGACAACCAGCACCCGGCACCCTCTTTTTCACACTTCAAAGCGTAAAAATGACGAGAAAAACAAAATAAACCGCCGTCAAAGTTGGTCGGCAAAGAGGAAAAGCGTATTTTTGCGCAACGAGAAAAAGATTTTCAATTAAAGCATCTACTATTATGGGATTATTCGATATATTTAAAAAGAAAAAAGCGGCAGAGGAAGAAACCGTCAGAGTGGCAGGAATGGAAGACTTCATGACCCTGCTTCGCGTCTATTATCAGGCCACCATGGCCAGCAACCTCGGCATCACGAACCTCGCCTTCTTGCCGGATATGGCAGTGTTCAAACGTTCACTGAAGATACCTACCCTCAACAACAAACTGGGTGTGGCAGAGCGTAGCCGTTGCAAGAAGATGATGAGCCAGATTTACGGCGTGGAGGACAGCTTCTTCAAAGAGGTGGACCAATCCATCAAGAAGAACTGCCGCAACGTGAACGACGTCAAGAACTACTTCCTCATGTTCCAGGACTTCAGTCAAAACCTGATGATGCTCATCGGCAACCTGATGAAGTGGAAGTTCCGCATGCCGTCACTCTTTAAGAAAGCACTCTATACGCTGACCGAAAAGGCCATCAACGACATCATGACCAAGAACGACTGGAAAGACGAGGCCGTGTTTAAGACCTGCACGAGCATTCGCAAATACCAGCACACCTTGGGTTACTCACAAAAATGGATGACCGATTACGTCTATCAGATTGTATTATTGGCTAAAAAAGAGCCCAAACCGAAAAATGAGGATTAACAAAACAAAATAAATCCAAACTTTTTTGGAAAAAAGTTTTTATTATCCATTAATAAAGATTATTTTTGTCTACAATTTGGATAGGTATGATTGAAGAAGATCAGAAAATAATGCAAACCTTCGAGGCAAGGCTGCGTCAGGTCCTTTTCGAATTTGAGGAATTGAAGAAGAAAAACGAGCTTCTTCAGCAAACCATTCGGGAGAAAGACCAAGCCATGGAACACCTGAAGGAGGATTACCATCAACTTCAATCCAGTTATGTCCGGCTGAAGACCGCGAAGATTCTCAGCATCGGAGATAACGAGGCGAAAGATACCCGCCAGCGAATTTCCAAATTAGTGCGCGAAGTCGACAAATGCATCGCCTTATTGAATAGCAAATAATTGATATGGTTGCATATGAACGATGAAAGAAAGATTAATGTAGTCATTGCCGATATATCCTTCCCGATTACCGTGAAATCGGAACGCGACGAGGAGCTGGTTCGCAAGGCAGCGAACAAGGTGAATGACATGCTAAATACGTATCGCAGCAAGTACGTGAATGAGAGCAAGGAACGATGGTTGGCCATGATTGCCCTGCATTCCGTCTACAACGAGTTGCTTCAGTTGGAGAGAAACGATACGGACCCTTTTAAACAGAAAATGCAGGAACTAACCCGGGAGATGGAGGAGTTCCTCAGGAAAGATTAAAAGGATATGGAGAAGATTTTTCGCGCACTGCATTTGCTCAAGGGGTACTCCTTTGAGGATGAGCAGTGCGCTTTTTTATTTATATACTATTAAATAACTAGTAAATGGGAACAATCATAGCAGCAGTAGTTTGCGCTGTTATCGGAGTTTTAATCGGATATACCATCTTCAGATATGTAGCGAAGAAACAGTATAACGAGATTCTGAAAGAGGCACAAACGGAAGCAGAAGTGATCAAAAAGAACAAACTTCTGGAAGTCAAGGAGAAATTCTTGAACAAGAAAGCGGACTTGGAGAAGGAGGTGGCTCTGCGCAACCAACGTATCCAACAGGCTGAAAACAAACTGAAACAGCGCGAATTGATGCTCTCTCAGAAGCAGGAGGAGCTGCAGCGCAAACGTAACGAGGCGGAGTCTATCAAGGAGAACCTGGAGGCTCAGCTGGGTATCATCGACAAGAAGAAAGAGGAACTGGACAAGTTACAGTCACAAGAAAGAGAGAAACTGGAAGCATTGAGCGGTCTGTCGGCTGAAGAGGCGAAGGAGCGTTTGGTGGAATCTTTGAAGGAGGAGGCCAAAACTCAGGCTGCTTCTTACATCAACGACATCATGGACGATGCGAAGATGACGGCCAACAAGGAGGCGAAGAAGATTGTCATCCAGAGTATCCAACGTGTGGCTACGGAGACTGCCATTGAGAACTCAGTGACCGTGTTCCACATTGATTCAGACGAAGTGAAAGGTCGTATCATCGGTCGTGAAGGTCGTAACATCCGCGCCTTGGAGGCAGCAACGGGTGTAGAGATTGTGGTGGACGATACGCCGGAAGCTATTGTTCTCTCAGCGTTCGACCCCGTTCGTCGTGAGATTGCCCGTCTGGCACTCCATCAGTTGGTAACCGACGGACGTATCCACCCGGCTCGTATCGAGGAGGTGGTAGCCAAAGTGCGTAAGCAGATTGAGGAGGAGATTGTGGAGACCGGTAAGCGTACCACCATCGACTTGGGTATCCACGGCTTGCATCCGGAGTTGATTCGTATGATTGGTAAGATGAAATATCGTTCCAGCTACGGTCAGAACTTGTTGCAACACGCTCGTGAGACAGCCAACTTGTGTGCCGTGATGGCTTCTGAACTGGGCTTGAACCCGAAGAAAGCCAAACGTGCCGGATTGTTGCACGATATCGGTAAGGTGCCTGATGAGGAGCCTGAATTGCCGCACGCAATCTTGGGTCAGAAGATGGCCGAGAAATATAAAGAGAAACCGGATATTTGCAACGCAATCGGTGCTCACCACGATGAGATTGAGATGGAGACTTTGATTGCTCCGATTGTTCAGGTGTGTGATGCCATCTCAGGTGCTCGTCCGGGTGCTCGTAGAGAGATTGTAGAGGCTTACATCAAGCGTTTGAACGACTTGGAGCAGTTGGCTCTCTCTTATCCGGGTGTTACAAAGACTTACGCCATCCAGGCCGGTCGCGAACTCCGTGTCATCGTAGGTGCGGATAAGATTAGCGACAAGGAGACGGAAAGCTTGTCGGAGGAGATTGCTAAGAAGATCCAAGACGAGATGACCTATCCGGGTCAGGTGAAGATTACGGTGATTCGTGAAACACGCGCCGTTAGCTTCGCGAAGTAATTCATTCAGCATATGTTTTAAATACATATATCCCTTCTTTGCCTCGCCCGTTCCATCGGTTATGAGGCATTGAAAATAAGAAAAATTCGACGAGAATACCCTGGTCTGTGAAGATCGGGGTTTTCTTTTTTATATCCCCCTCAAGGAGTTATACTATACGGCACCTATTGCTTCTGTCTACCTATCGTTTCTTTCCCTATCGTTTCTATCACACCGAA
>CAYSOW010000015.1:20015-23162 GCA_964432715.1 uncultured Bacteroides sp. | reverse complement strand
TACGAGAGCGAACAGGGCACCTATAAGTAGAAATCACAACTATCAACGATAATCCATGCGGCGCTGATTCTCTTGAGCCGCCTCAACGAACTCCTTAACGAAGACATTGTTTTTGAAGTTATCCGGAGCCTTAGCGAGAATCTCCTCAATCTGCGGAGTCATCATCGGGTACTGCATGTTGCTGCAAAGAATCATAAACAAGCCCGTGCCCAACACATTCTCATAGTTCTCGGTAATGAAGTTCATCACCAACTTCTCCATCTCATCATTCAACTTCTCGCCCTCCGTCTGGAGCGTATTCTGAATTTCCAACGGGTCCTTACCGTCCATAATCATCTGCGTCTCCTTGTGCGAGAGCTCGTCAGCACGCGCATTCAAGCTAGACTGCTGTTCGATGAAATCTTTGAGTTTGTTATTGAGCGGAGTGCCCGAGGCAGTGAGTTCCAAATCATCAATAGAAACCTTGATGTTACCTTTTTCAAGCACCATCGGAATCAGCGGCTGGTCGTCCATATAGAGCGTCACCATCATGACCGAATCCACTTTGCCTTGCATAGAGAACTTACCATGCACAATCTCACAGGAATCGACATTCACCATATCGTCATGCTCCCAAATTTTCAAAAAGAGCATCTTCCCATCCAGACTTGCTACTGATGAGGAACCTTCGATTTTGTACTTACTACATGCTGTCAATGACAACAGCGATAATAACATCAGAAATAATCTATTCATAACTTAAAAACTCTCCAAAAATCAGTTTCGATACAACAAATGTACAATCATTCAACCTTTCTCAACTACCTTTTTATCATTATTTAAAATTTAAACAATGGTTTTAGTGCAATTTAATAAGTTTCGCCCGAAAACAAGAGGGGCAGACTTCCGACACGTCGTTTTTTTGGCTATTTTTGCAGACAGAAATCTACATTACATAGACAATAGACATGAATAAAATTAAACTGATTTGTATCTCTTTGGCAGCCCTTCTGACAACCGCTGCCCATGCCGATGAAGGAATGTGGATGCTGCAACTCATGAAGCAACAGCACCTCATCGAACAGATGAAGAAACAGGGTCTGCGCCTGGAAGCAGAGGATATCTACTCGCCCGACGCACTAGCCATCAAAGATGCCGTAGGTATCTTCGGCCGAGGATGTACCGGCGAGATTGTCTCTGCCGACGGACTGGTACTGACCAACCACCACTGTGGTTTCGATGCCATTCAGAAGAACAGCTCCGTGGAGCACGATTACCTGAAGAACGGTTTCTGGTCGAAGAGCCGCACTGAGGAACTTCCTTCCGAGGGCCTCACCTTTACCTTTATTGAAAAGATTCAGAATGTAACGGAACGCGTCAACCAATACATGAAGGAGAACCACCTGGATGATGCTACTTTCCTGAGCAAACACCTGAACAAGCTGGAAGATCTGCTCTTCGAAGAGAGCGGTATGAAAGGCAAAGCAGGCATGACGGCGGAGCTCCTCCCCTTCTTTGCCGGCAACCAGTACTACTTCTTCCTGGAGAAAGTCTACAGCGACCTCCGCATGGTGGCTGCTCCTCCCCAGTGCATCGGTAAGTTCGGTGGCGAGACCGACAACTGGATGTGGCCGCGCCACACGTGCGACTTCTCCATGTTCCGCATCTACGCCGACGCCAACGGAGAACCCGCCGAATACAGTCCGAACAACGTACCCTTGCAATGCAAGAAGCACCTGCCCATCTCACTGAAAGGCATTCAGGACGGCGACTTCGCCATGGTCATCGGTTTCCCGGGCAGCACCGAGCGTTACCTCACCGCCTCAGAGGTGGAGAGCCGCATGAGAACCGAGAACGACCCGCGCATCGCCATTCGTGGTGCCCGTCAGGAAGTGCTGAAAGCAGAGATGGCAGCCAGCGACAAAGTGCGCATCCAGTACGCTGCCAAGTATGCCAGCAGCAGCAACTACTGGAAGAACTCCATCGGTATGAACAAAGCCATTGTAGATAATAAAGTGTTGGAGTTGAAACGCGCCCAAGAGCAACGCTTCGCGGAGTATGCCCAGGCCAAGAACAACGCAGAGTATGCCTCAGTAGTAGCTAAAATCGACAGTTTGATTGCATCCAGCAACGACTTCAACTACTCGCTCTACGTCTTCAGTGAAGTGCTTCGCCCCATCGAGTTCCTCTCACCGTACACCACCCTCGACCGTATGAAAGAGGCCATCAACAAGAAAGATAACAAGGCCATCGCTGAGATTGGTGACCAGCTGAAAAAGTCCTACGCACAGATTCACAACAAGGATTACGACCACGAGGTGGACCGCAAAGTAGCGAAGAAGTTGCTGCCGCTCTACGCCGAGATGTCACAAGATCGCCCCTCGTTCTTTGAAATCATCGAGAAGGAGTACAAGAACGACTACGACCGTTTCGTGGACGACCTCTACGACAACTCTATCCTGGCTTCGGAAGAGAACCTGAACAAGTTCCTGAAGAAACCGACCGTGAAAGCTATAGAGCAAGATTTGCGCGACCGCATGACCGCCTCCATCATGAAGTATCGCAAAGGTTTGATGTCTACCTACTACAAGAACGACGCTGCCATGGAACCGCTCCACAAAACCTACGTCAGAGGTTTGTGCGAGATGTATGAGCCGACGCCGAAATCGGCAGATGCCAACTTCACCATGCGTCTCACTTACGGTAACGTGAAATCATACAATCCGAAAGATGGTGTTCACTACAACTACTTCACCACCCTGAAGGGCGTGATGGAGAAAGAGGACCCCAACAACGATGAGTTTATCGTGCCCGAGAAGCTGAAACAGCTCTACGCCGAGAAAGACTACGGTCAGTATGCCGATGCCGACGGCGAGTTGCACACCTGCTTCCTCACCACCAACGACATCACCGGCGGCAACAGCGGTAGTCCGGTAATCAACGGCGACGGAGAGTTGATTGGAGCAGCCTTCGACGGCAACTGGGAATCACTGAGTGGTGACATCCACTTCGACAACGAGTTGCAACGTTGCATCGCGGTAGATATCCGCTACGTGCTCTTCATCATCGACAAGTTCGGCAACTGTCCGCAACTGATTGAGGAGATGACCATCGTGAAATAACAACAACGGCAACGTTGTACGAAGATAAAAACAAGTCCTGCGCCCC
>CAYSOW010000015.1:0-19915 GCA_964432715.1 uncultured Bacteroides sp. | reverse complement strand
ACAAAATAGACCGCCAGCACCAGACAGACAAAAGCCGCCAAGTGGTTCCAATGGAGCGCCTCGCCCTTGAAGAGCACCGTAGCAAAGAGCGTGAAGACAATCAGCGTCACCACCTCCTGAATCACCTTCAGCTGCATCAGCGTGAACGGTCCCCCGTTACCCGTAAAGCCCAGTCGATTGGCCGGCACTTGAAACGAATACTCGGCCAAGGCGATGCTCCACGAAAAGAGAATCACGCCCCACAACGGCCAACCCGAGGAGATCTTCATCTCCTGCAACTTGAGATGCCCATACCAGGCAAAAGTCATAAAAATGTTGGAGACGACCAGCATCCCCACCGTCAGTAATGCTTTCATACCTTATATATACCTTATATATACCTATACATTTACCAATACAATTTAATCCTCAAACGGCTCCGGCAACAAATCACGCTGCACATTATTCATGCTGGCCCAAAGACTGTAACGAGCCTCCGGGTTCAACTCCTCCAGCCGATGCAGCACCTCCTTCATGTCCGAGCGACTGGAATCCTTCTCGTACGGACAGTTCTTAATCTGCTTGCGGAACTCCTTCATACGCGCCAACTCAATCAAATCAGCCTCATGCACCAAACACATCGGACGGATAATCGTCATATCAAACTTGCGCATCACCAACTTCGGCGGCATCGTACTGACAGCCCCCTGAAACGTCATATTCATCAGCAGCGTCTGCAAGATATCATCCATGTGATGCCCCAGCGCAATCTTGTTACACCCCAACTCCTTCGCCACCGTAAAGAGCGCCTTTCTGCGATTCCACGAGCAAAGGAAACAAGGCGATTTACGCTGATCGGTAGAAGCATCGAAAGAAGTTTCATACCGCACATACTTCACCCCACGTTCCTCGGCATACCGGCGCAAGTAGCTATCATCCGATTCATACGGAATATTCTTCATCACAATATGTGCCGCGCAGACCGTAAAGCGCGGTTTGAAGATGCGCGAACGACGCGCCAGCAAATCGAGCAATGCCAGCGAATCCTTTCCGCCGGAAAGTCCAACCAACACCTGATCGCCATCCTCAATGAGGCGATAAGTCACCAATCCCTTGTTAAAGCGCGTCTCTATGCGGCGCATTAACCGTTCTTCATCCGTAAACTGTGCCATATTTATAAAAAATAATGCACAAAAGTACGAAAAATTCCTAGTTTTCTTTGTACTTTTGAAAATCGGAATGAATAACGAAAGAAAGAAGATGAAAAAAAGAATACTGTTATCGGTCCTTCTCGCCGGATGTTTCTGCGGCATGATGCACGCACAGACCGCTGCACAAGCCAAGCAATGGCTGGGAGAAGGCAACTTTGAAAAAGCCACACCCGCCTATCAGAAGTTGGTGAAACAGGTGCCGTCGAACGCCACCTACAACTATGGCTACGGTCGTTGCTGCTACGAGAACAAGGCGTGGGCAGAGGCAGAAAGTTATCTGAAGAAAGCCACCGCCCGCAACCTCACCGAGGCATTCCCCTACCTGGCAGAGACGGAGGCACAGCTCTATCACTTCGACGAGGCGGTGGAAGCAATGGAGAAATACATCTCACTGAAACAGAAGAAAAAAGAGAATACGGAAGCAGAAGAGAAACGACTCAGTGCCCTGAAGCAAGCATCGATGATGCTCAAAGGTACCGAGCAAATCACCTTTGTGGATAGTTTGGTGGTGGATAAGGAGAACTTCCTCACCGCCTATCGCGTGGGCGTTGAATCGGGCACCTTGGCACCGGTCAAGCAGTTCTTGCCGCAGAGTGACGCCGCAGAGGCAACGCTGTTTCAGAACGAACTGAACAACCGACGCATCTTTGCGCAAACAAGCAACGGCAAGCTGCGCTTGGTGGAACAGGATCTGTTGGGCAAGCAATGGGGCGACGCAGAACCGTTGAGCGGTCTGGAAAGCGAGGGCGACCAGAACTATCCTTACCTGCTGAGCGACGGCGCCACGCTCTACTATGCCGACAACGGAGAGAACTCTTTGGGCGGCTACGACCTCTTTGTCACCCGCTTCAACTCGGAAAGCAATCGTTTCTTGCGTCCTGAGAACCTGGGCATGCCCTTCAACTCGCCTGCCAACGATTACATGTACGTGGTGGACGAGTACAACCAGCTGGGTTGGTTTGCCACCGACCGCAATCAGCCGGAGGGAAAGGTTTGCATCTACCTCTTCGTCCCCAACAAGTCGCGCCAAACCTACAACTACGAGGATTGTGAGGAAGAGACCGTGCGTCGTGCAGCGCAGATTTACCGCATCGCAGACACGCAGCAAGATCAGCAGGCAGTGGTGGAAGCACGTCAACGCCTGGCGCAGGTGCAGACTGAGCGCTCAACGGAGACCAGTTATGAATATAACTTCTACATCCAGGGACAGACCTACTATCACGCGCTGGATGATTTCAAATCGACGCAAGCCAAACGCCTCTTTGCCGAGTGGATGGAGAGCAACAAGGGTTATCAGCAACTCGCGAAACAACTGACCGAGAAGCGCGCTCGTTACCAAGTAGGAAATGAAGCCGTGCGTCAAACCCTGAAGCCGGAGATACTCGACCTGGAACGTCAGTTCTATCAGATGGAGAACGACCTGCACGTATTGGAGGTAAACATAAGAAATACAGAGATTAATAGTCTCAAAAAATAGGATTTCAACCAAAGATTACGTATCTTTGGAAAAACTTAAATTGTAATGCCATGGATGTTGTCCTGATTATCGCACTGATTGTCGCCGGACTGATACTGTTTGTCATTGAGGTGTTCCTCATTCCCGGCGTCAGCTTGGCAGGCATCGCCTCAGCCGCATGCCTGCTGGTAGCCAACTATTTTGCTTTTTCGGAACTGGGCCCTACCGGCGGACTGCTTACACTGCTGGTTTCCTGCGGCAGTTACCTGTTGGTATTCATTTGGTTTGTCCGTTCTAAATCCATCGACCGCCTGGCGCTGCATCAGGAGATAGACTCCACCGTGGCACAACCGGCGGGGGAGCAGGTGCAACCGGGAGACACCGGTATCGCCATCACCCGACTGGCCCTCATCGGGAACGCCGACCTGAACGGTCGCATCCTGGAGGTGAAGTCGTGCGACGGATTCCTGAACGAAAAGACGCACATCATTGTAGACCGCATTCAGGAAGGCGTGATCTTCGTGCGCAAAGACGATTCGCAAGTATCCCATGTATAACCTTTTATTGAACAGATTATGGTTGATTCATTCTATTTACCCTTTATCGTAGTGGCAGGTGCGCTGATTATCCTGGCCATCTTCTTCCACTATGTACCGTTTATTCTTTGGCTCTCCGCCAAGGTCTCCGGAGTACACATCTCCCTGGTGCAACTCTTCCTGATGCGCATCCGTAACGTGCCGCCTTCCATCATCGTGCAGGCACTGATTGAGGCGCACAAAGCCGGACTGCGCACCATTACGCGCGACGAGCTGGAGGCGCACTATCTGGCAGGCGGACACGTAGAGAAGGTGGTACACGCCCTGGTATCCGCATCCAAAGCCAACATCGAACTCTCATTCCAGATGGCCACCGCCATCGACCTGGCCGGACGCGACGTCTTCGAAGCCGTCCAGATGTCAGTCAACCCGAAAGTGATTGACACCCCGCCCGTCACCGCCGTAGCCAAGGACGGTATCCAGCTGATAGCCAAAGCGCGCGTCACCGTACGTGCCAACATCCGCCAATTGGTGGGTGGTGCCGGAGAAGACACCATCCTCGCCCGTGTAGGCGAAGGCATCGTCTCCTCCATCGGTTCCTCCGAGAACCACAAGTCGGTGCTGGAGAACCCCGACTCTATCTCGAAACTGGTGTTACGCAAAGGCTTGGATGCCGGTACCGCCTTCGAGATTCTCTCCATTGATATTGCAGATATTGATATAGGTAAGAACATTGGTGCCTCCCTGCAGATTGACCAGGCCAATGCCGACAAGAACATCGCTCAGGCGAAGGCCGAAGAGCGTCGTGCAATGGCTGTGGCCAGCGAGCAGGAAATGAAAGCGAAAGCAGAAGAGGCGCGTGCCAACGTGATTCAGGCCGAGGCAGAGGTTCCCAAAGCCATGGCAGAAGCGTTCCGCAACGGCAACCTGGGCATCATGGACTATTATCGGATGAAGAATATTCAGGCCGACACGGTGATGCGCGACAGCATCGCTCACCCCGAAGGCTCTACCCCCTCTGAACCATTAGTAAAATAAAGAGATTGATTTCATGAAGAAACGTTTTGCAGAATCAGAGTTAATCATCAATGCGGACGGTTCCGTATTCCACCTCCACGTGAAGCCGGAACAACTGGCCGACAAGGTGATTTTAGTGGGCGACCCCGGTCGTGTATCGGTGGTAGCTGCCCATTTCGAAACGAAAGAGTGCGAAGTGGAGAGTCGCGAGTTTAAGACCATCACGGGCACCTACAAAGGAAAACGCATCACGGTGGTTTCCACCGGTATCGGATGCGATAACATTGATATTGTCATGAACGAGCTGGATGCGTTGGCCAACATCGACTTCCAGACGCGCTATCAGCACGAGCAGTTCCGCCAGCTGCAGTTGGTGCGTATCGGCACCTGCGGCGGTTTGCAGCCCAACACCCCGGTGGGCACCTTCATCTGCTCGCAAAAGTCCATCGGTTTCGACGGGCTCCTCAACTTCTACGCCGGCCGTAACGAAGTGTGCGACCTGGAGTTTGAGCAAGCCTTCCTGAAGCACATGGGTTGGACCGGCACCACCTGCATCGCCCATCCCTACGTGATAGATGCCGATGCCGAACTGAGTGCCCGCATCTCGGGTGACGACATGGTGAAAGGAGTCACCATTGCCGCCGGAGGCTTCTTCGGTCCGCAAGGCCGAGAGTTGCGCATCCCCTTGGCCGACCCGCATCAGAACGAGAAGATTGAGCAGTTTGAGTACCAAGGACACCGCATCACCAACTTCGAGATGGAAAGTTCCGCCCTGGCCGGCTTGAGTCGACTGATGGGCCACAAAGCCACCACCTGCTGCATGGTGATAGCCAACCGCCTCATCAAAGAGGCCAATACCGGCTATAAGAGCACGATAGACAACCTGATTACCGAAGTGCTCGACAGAATCTAAAGTGCTCGAACGCATTTAAATTCCAATCATACAGATGTGAAAAGGGGATTCCACCGATGGCGGAATCCCCTTTTTATGTAGAAATGAAAAACTAGCGAATTAGTTGTTCTCCGGACGCAACTGACGAACAGTAACTGCAGTCTGCCACATCTCGCTCTCGCGCAATGCTTTCAACTCAGCCTCCAATTTCTCACGATAGTCAGGTTTAGAGTTAGAGTCGATAGAGATCTGAGCCTCGTTACCTGATTTCACGCTCTGATACAATTTCTGAACCACCGGTTTGATTGCATCGTGGAACGGGCCCATCCAGTCGAGGGCACCACGCTGAGCAGTAGTAGAGCAGTTAGCGTACATCCAGTCCATACCGTTCTTAGCGAACAACGGCATCAAAGACTGAGTCAACTCCTCAACAGTCTCGTTGAAAGCCTCAGAAGGAGAGTGACCATTCTCACGCAAAACCTCGTACTGAGCCAAGAGCAAGCCCTGGATAGCACCCATCAAAGAACCACGCTCACCAGTCAAGTCAGAAGTAGCCTCGCGGATGAAAGTAGTCTCGAACAAGTAACCGGAACCGATACCGATACCCAAAGCGATGGTACGATCCAAAGCTTTACCGGTAGCATCCTGATAAACAGCGTAAGAAGAGTTCAAGCCACGACCCTCCAAGAACATGGTACGCAAAGAAGTACCGGAACCTTTAGGAGCAACCATGATGACATCGATATCTTTAGCAGGAACCACGCCTGTACGATCGTTCCAAGTGATAGCGAAACCATGAGAGAAGTAGAGTGCTTTACCTGCAGTCAAGTACGGTTTGATAGTAGGCCATACAGACATCACAGCTGCATCAGAGAGCAAGCACATAATGATAGTACCTCTCTGGCAAGCCTCCTCAATGCTGAAGAGTGTTTCGCCCGGTACCCAACCGTCAGCAACAGCCTTCTCGAAAGTTTTACCCTGACGCTGACCTACGATAACGTTGAAGCCATTGTCACGAAGGTTCAAAGACTGACCGGGGCCCTGAACACCGTAACCGATGACAGCGATGGTCTCGTTTTTCAAGATTTCACGTGCTTTTTCCAAAGGAAATTCTTCGCGGGTAACGACTGTCTCGATTACACCGCCAAAATTTAATTTTGCCATTTTAATATCAATTAATTAAATCCAAAAATTCTATTTTAGAACGGCAAGCTGCCTCACCGTCCGATTTTCTAATCTCGATTTCGTAGCACTCTCCGTCGCCCTTCTTCTCCTCGAAGAACGAGAGGGTATCTCCGAAATAACTCTCCGCGCTGTAAGCAATCTCAAAACGATGCAAGCGATGCGTTTTGAAATAGTCGAGCGGGAAGAGGTTGAGCAAATGCTCCATATACTTCACACTGTTGACGTGTCCGTTGATATCAATATCGCTGTAAAGGATGCGGTGTTGTTCCACCGGCTCCTCCACCGACACCTTGATACGTCCCGGGCGTTCAATGGGGCACTCTTTGGCGCAAAGATAATCATTAAATTTATTTCCATGAAGAGAAAACAAATCAATTGGTTTCCTTGTGCTCATTTCTATCATGGCCCAGATGGAACGCGCATAACCCAGCACCTCCCCGTCCGCACTCCGAATCTCAAAGTTACGGTTGGTAAAGAGTCGGTAGGCATTCTCCACCCACGTCGTGATGATGAACTCCTCATGCTGACGGGGCATCCGCTTCATCTCGATGACCAAGCGCGAAAGCACCCACGTATAGCAAAGGTCGTTCAGCCTTGTCAAGCCGAAACTGCACGCATTGGCATGCGCATCGGCACAGTTGAGCAATTCATTACCCAAAACATTCAGCAGCAAATCGCCCTTGAAGTCGACATGAAACGACTCCGCACGAAAGCGAAAGCTACCCGATCGGTCCTCGTTTAAAACGCTCATGCCTGCGTTCTTGACTCGTCAAACTTCTGTTTACGATCGGCCAGGAACTCGTTGATACGCTCCGTGCAACTCTTCGTAATAGCGATACGTCCGGAACGCACAAACTGCAGCACACAGCCCGTCGCCTTCAGTTCCTCATAGAGCGAAGTGATCTCCTCGTCCATACCCGATTTCTCAACGATACAGTAGACAGGGTTCACCTCCACGATGTAACCACTGTGACGACGAATCACCTTAGAGGCATAAGGATTCTCCTGAAACTCAGGAGTAGAGAGTTTGTAGAGCGCCACCTCATGATGGAAAATCTCCTCATCGCTGAAGTAATGCGCCTTGAGCACCTCAATCTTCTTCTCAATCTGTTTCACCACCTTCTCGATCGTGTCCTGATCGGTCCAAGCCGTGATGGTATACTTATGAATACCCTGAATGGACGAAGCCGAAACGTTCAAGCTCTCGATATTAATCTGTCTACGGGTAAACACCGCCGTAATCTGATTCAGCAATCCGGCGATATTCTCCGAGTAAACAATCATTGTATATAATTTCTTTTCCATACCCATACCTCGTTAACAATCCAACAACATCTCATTGACAGAACCACCCGGAGGCGTCATCGGCAATACATTACCCTCTTCGATGACACCCACCTCCAACAGATACGGGCCGTCGGAATGAAGCATCTTATCGATGGCTGCCTGCAAATCCTCACGACGGAAGACACGCGCTGCCGGAATCTGATAAGCGCCCGCAATAGCCACATAGTCGGGGTTCACCATCGGAGTGAACGAGTAGCGGTGATGGAAGAACATCGCCTGCCACTGGCGCACATTGCCCAGGAAGTTATTGTTCAGCAGAATAATCTTCACAGGCGACTGCTGCTCCATGATGGTGCCCAGCTCCTGGATGCTCATCTGCATACCACCGTCGCCGATAAAGAGGCATACTTTGCGGTCGGGGCGACCGAAAGTGGCACCGATGGCAGCGGGAAGTCCGAAGCCCATCGTACCCAAACCACCGGAAGTGACGATGCTGCGATTCTTGCTATATTTAAAGTAACGAGCACCCATCATCTGGTTCTGACCGACATCGGTAACCAAGATGGCATCGTGATGAGCAGCCTCACTGACTGCACGCACCACCTCACCCATCTTCAGCGGACCCACCTTCGGATGAATCTCCTTCTCGATGACCTGCTCATTCTCTGTTTGTTCATAAGGAGCAAAACTGTTGACCCACTCCGTGTGCTTAGCCGGCACCACGCGTTCAGCCAACTGCTTCAGTGTCTGTTTGCAATCGCCCAGGACAGCCACATCCACCTTCACATTCTTATTGATTTCCGCGGGATCGATATCCAAGTGAATAATCTTCGCCTGTTTGGCATAAGTGGCCAAGTTACCCGTCACACGGTCGTCGAAACGCATACCCACAGCAATCAGCACATCGCACTCGTTGGTCTTCACGTTCGGACCGAGGTTACCGTGCATACCGAGCATACCCTTGTTCAACGGATGGTCGGAAGGAATGGCCGACAAGCCCAGCAACGTACAGCCGCAAGGCAACTCCGCCTTCTCCACCAACGCACGAAGTTCCTCCTGCGCATTGCCCAGTTCTACGCCCTGACCCACCAGCACCATCGGGCGCTTGGAAGCATTAATCAAGGCAGCAGCCTCCTGCAAGGAACTCTCCTCCGTGTCAGGCACCGGCACATAGCTGCGGATGAAATCCACACTGTGAGGCGTGTACTCCACCTTCTCCACCTGTGCATTCTTGGCGAAGTCGAGCACCACCGGACCCGGGCGGCCGCTCTTGGCGATGTAGAAGGCACGTGCTACGGCCCACGCTACATCCTCGGCACGACGAATCTGATAACTCCACTTGCTGATAGGTTGGGTAATGCCCACGAGGTCGACCTCCTGAAAGGCATCGCTGCCCAAGAAGGAAGTGCCCACCTGACCGGCGATTACCACCATCGGGGTGCTGTCAATCATGGCGTCGGCAATACCCGTCACCGTGTTTGTGGCACCCGGTCCACTCGTTACGAGACAGACACCCACCTGACCCGACACACGGGCAAAGCCTTCAGCGGCATGCGCCGCACACTGCTCGTGACGAACCAAGATATGGTTCAACGTCTCTTTATGATCATACAGCGCGTCAAACACCGGCATGATGGAGCCACCGGGGTAACCGAAGAGAGTCTTCACCCCCTCATGCTCCAACGAACGCATCAGTGCTTCCGCTCCGGAAATAACTTCTTTACTCATCGCGTAAAATCTGTTGAAAGATTAGTCAATAATTCTCACGCCACCCTTATCGGCCGAGCTTACCATCGCTGCATAAGCACGCAAGCTCTTAGAGACCTGACGGTCGCGTGTCACGGGAGTCATCGGGCGAGCCGCCAACTCCTCGTCACTCAATTTCACCTGGATGGTACGGTTCGGAATATCAATCTCAATGATATCACCGTCCACAATCTTACCGATGTTACCACCAGCCGCAGCCTCCGGAGAGATGTGACCGATGCTCAAGCCGGACGTACCACCACTGAAACGACCGTCGGTAATCAAGGCGCAAGCCTTACCCAAGTGTTTAGATTTGATGTAAGAGGTCGGATAGAGCATCTCCTGCATACCCGGACCACCTTTCGGGCCCTCGTGCGTGATGACCACCACGTCACCGGCTACCACCTTGCCACCCAAGATACCGTCACAAGCAGCCTCCTGAGAATCGAAGACCTTGGCAGGACCGGAGAACTTCCAGATGCTCTCATCCACACCGGCTGTCTTCACTACGCAACCATCCAAAGCGATGTTACCCTTCAACACAGCCAAGCCGCCATCTTTAGAGTAAGCATGCTGCAAGTCGCGGATACATCCCGTTTCACGGTCGGTATCAAACTCAGTGTAAGTAGCATTCTGAGAACCCAATTGAATATTGAAGTGACCACCGGCAGCGCTGGAGTAGATACGTTTCGCCTCCTCGCTCACGTTGGCCTTATCGATGTCGTAAGCCTCGATAGCCTCACCCAAAGTCATGCCGTCCACACGTTTCACCTCCGTATTCAGCAAGCCACCCTTAGAGAGCTCGCCCAGGATATTGAGGATACCACCGGCACGGTTGACATCCTGAATGTGATATTTCTGCGTGTTCGGAGCCACCTTGCAAAGGCACGGCACACGACGTGAAAGCATATCGATATCGTCCATCTTGAAATCAGCGCCCGCCTCATTGGCAACAGCCAGCAAGTGGAGCACCGTGTTGGTAGAACCACCCATGGCGATATCCAGCGTCATGGCGTTCAAGAAGGCCTCACGGGTAGCGATGCTGCGCGGCAATACGCTCTCATCGCCCTCGTCATAATATTTATAGGCATTTTTTACAATCAAGGCAGCAGCATCTTTGAAAAGCTGTGCACGGTTGACATGGGTAGCCACGATGGTACCGTTGCCCGGAAGAGCCAAGCCGATGGCCTCGTTCAAGCAGTTCATTGAGTTGGCGGTAAACATACCGGAACAGCATCCGCAACCCGGACAAGCATTCTGCTCAATGTTGGCCACCTCGTCATCGCTGACAGAAGTATCCGCCGATTTAATCATGGCGTCAATCAGGTCGAGGTGCTGACCGCCCCACTCGCCTGCCTCCATCGGACCGCCGGAAACAAAGACGGTCGGAATATTCAGACGCATGGCAGCCATCAACATACCCGGAGTGATTTTGTCACAGTTGCTGATGCAGACCATCGCATCTGCCTTGTGTGCATTCACCATATACTCAACGCTGTCGGCAATGATATCTCGTGAAGGAAGGGAGTAAAGCATACCGTCGTGACCCATGGCGATACCATCGTCGATGGCAATCGTATTGAATTCGGCCGCAAAACAACCCAACTTCTCAATCTCAGCCTTTACCTGCTGACCAATCTCATGAAGATGCGTATGGCCCGGCACAAACTGCGTAAATGAGTTCACGATAGCGATGATGGGCTTACCCATCTGTTCTCTTTTCATACCGTTGGCCACCCAGAGAGCTCTGGCTCCTGCCATACGGCGTCCTTGCGTACTAATAGCGCTGCGTAACTGGTGTTTCATATTCTTTCAATTTCTTTGTTGCTTGTTAAAAGTAAAAGCCTCTCTCCACGTATATGTGAGAAAGGCTTTTCTATATCTTTAATAGGTGTACGATAGATGCCACAACCTTTCTCACGCTCTTGATGGGACCACCACGACGTGAATAATATGTAGCACTGTTAGATTATTAACCTTAGTCATCATACCTATTCTTTACTCCTTTTAAAGTTGCTGCAAAGGTATAGCTTTTTCCGTAACCGCCAAACAATATGAATATTTTTTTCGTGGAAACGGAAGAAATTGTAAGAAAAGTCACTTTTGATTTATTATTTTATTATCGCTCTTTCCCTCTTTCAATGACATTTCCACGATTTACCGCCGTCCATGGCGTAAATCTAAAAAATATAGGACAAATATTTGCAGATTCCGAAAGTTTTCGTACCTTTGCAACCGAAATCAAATGGTTTCAAGATTCGCTAGCTCAGCTGGTAGAGCACAACACTTTTAATGTTGGGGTCTTGGGTTCGAGCCCCAAGCGGATCACGAAAAGAGGCTACTTCGCAAGAGGCAGCCTCTTTTTATTTTGCCCTTTTTCGGGAATACCGGGAGCGAATCAGTTCTTTGGGGTAAAAAAATGCGGGATGAATGGCGCTACACGGAGCACCTTTCATCCCGCATGATTTATTTTTCCTAGAACTCACTCGTAAAGTGAAAGCGTATATGCTTAAAATCATTCTGCGCCATCTGGAGCACGTAGTTGCTATCCGCCAGGAAGACATCACGTCCATCCTTGTCGCGCGCCATGAACTGGTACTTACGCTTCTTGAACGCCTCCAACTCCTCGGCATCGTCACTCTCAATCCAGCAAGCCTTGTAGAGACTGATGGGCTCCCAGCGACAAAGCGCGTTGTACTCGTTCTCCAAACGATACTGAATCACCTCAAACTGCAGCTGACCCACCGTACCGATAATCTTGCGACCGTTGAACTGGTTTACGAACAACTGCGCCACACCCTCGTCCATCAACTGATCAATACCCTTGTTCAGCTGTTTGGTCTTCATCGGGTCGGCATTCTCGATATATTTAAACATCTCCGGAGAGAAGCTGGGCAATCCCTTGAAGTGGAGCAACTCGCCTTCGGTCAACGTATCGCCAATCTTGAAGTTACCCGTATCCGGCAAACCGATAATATCACCCGGATAAGCCTCATCAATGGTACTCTTCTTCTGCGCCATAAACTGAGTGGGCGAAGAGAAACGCATCGTCTTGCCGTGGCGCACATGTAAATAGGGCGCGTTACGCACAAACTTACCGGAGCAAACCTTACAGAAAGCCACGCACGAACGGTGGTTCGGGTCGATGTTGGCGGTAATCTTGAAGATAAAGCCGGTAAACTTCGGTTCCTCGGGCTTCACCTCGCGCTCCTCGGCCTGTGTAGGACGGGGACTCGGAGCAATCTGCACGAAGCAGTCGAGCAACTCCTTCACACCGAAGTTGTTCAGCGCCGAACCGAAGAAGACCGGAGCCACCTCCGCCGCCAGATAACTATCAATATTGAATTCCGGATAAACCCCGTCAATCAACTCCAAGTCGTTACGCAACTTCTCGGCAAGCACCGGACCGATGTTCGCCTCCAGCTGCTCACTGTGGATATCCACCTCCACCTTCTCCGTCACCACCTGCTTACTCGGGGTGTAAAGGTCGAGCTTCTGTTCATATAAGTTATAGACACCCTTGAAGCGAGGTCCCTGTTCAATCGGCCAGCTCAGCGGGCGCACCTTAATCTGCAACTCCGACTCCAGCTCGTCGAGCAAATCGAACGGATCCTTACCCTCACGGTCCATCTTATTCACATAGATAATCACCGGCGTGTTACGCATACGACACACATTCATCAACTTACGCGTCTGCGCCTCCACACCCTTGGCACCATCCACCACAATAATCACACTATCCACCGCCGTCAGCGTACGGAAGGTATCCTCGGCAAAGTCCTGGTGACCCGGTGTATCCAGAATGTTCACCTTATAGCCGTTGTAGTCGAACTCCATCACAGAGGTAGTGACCGAAATACCACGTTGTTTCTCAATCTCCATCCAGTCGGAAGTAGCCGTCTTCTTAATCTTATTCGACTTCACGGCACCCGCCACCTGAATCTGTCCACCGAACAACAACAACTTCTCGGTCAAAGTGGTTTTACCCGCATCCGGGTGAGAAATAATCGCAAAGGTTCTTCTTCTTTCTATCTCATTCATCTGATCCTACAATCTTTTATCTATATTCTATTATTATCTATACTATTCCACCTTATTATATATAGTCACTCACAAGTCACCGCCGCCCTAGTCGTTCAGCAGCTTATCCAACTCCCCGCGACGATCCATCTCATAATACTTCGCCAGTTGCGCCACCAGCTGTCCGATGGTATCCACCGCCTTCGCCGTGGCCGCCCCCACCTCCTTCTTCTGCAGGCGCAGCAACATCACCCCGTAGAGCGCATCGAAGCAAGTCTCCAGCTCCGGCAAGTCGCGCGAACGACTCTTGGCACGCAGTTCCACAATAAAAGGCAACGTCTGATAATAGAGCGCCCCATAGAACGGCACCTTCGGCGAGCGCAACAAACGCAAGTGCAAGTCAGTCAGGTTAATCAGCACATTCTTATTAATCTGCAGATGACCCTCCTGCGCCACCCCCTCGGTGCGCATCATCTCAATCAAGTTCTCATACCATTGCGTCAGCTCCGCCTTCTGCGCCTCGTCCACTTGGTACGAAGCCACCAGCGTGCGCTTCACCTCCTCGATATCGAGATGATTCGCCCGCAGCAAGTCCTCCACCTGCCACATATAGAGCAAATATTCCGCAATATTTTTTTCTTTCAACTGTTTAGCAATAAACATGTCGTATCTCTAGAATCTAAATTCGTTTTTATTCATGCAAGGATAATCCAAAGAAGGTCAAGAAGACTCCCAAAATAGAGATCACAATCACAATCGACCCGATCACCCGGTTCAGAATCCAGATGCCGCGAAGATTAAACTGATTGCGAATCTTGTTCACGAAGTAAGTGATACCCAACCACCAGCACACCGCGCCGCAGATAATCGACAGGTAGATGCCCGCCTGCATATAAGCAGGAAACTCCGGCATCACAAACGAGAAGCGCGCAAAGAGACCGAGGTACAGGAAGACAATCAGCGGATTGGAGAGCGTCACGAAGAAAGCCGTCACAAAGTTATGAAGCAGCGTTCCCTTGTTGGACGACACCGGGCGAATGGCTCGCACCGGATTGCTCCGGAAGGTGTAGATACCGAACGCCAGCAACATCGCGCTACCGAAATATTGCAGGTAGACCATATTGTGCGTATCCTTCAGGAGGTCCGACAAACCGGGAATCAGGGAGATACCATAACCTGTAAAAACAGCATAGAGGATATCGCTCAATGCGGCACCGAGTCCGGTGACGAAGCCATACGCCCGTCCCTTATTCAATGTACGCTGGATGCACAATACCCCCACAGGACCCAGCGGTGCGGAAACCACCACACCTATGATTAATCCCTTGATAAATATTTCAAGTAATGGAATCTGTTCGACCCACTCGTTCCAAGTTGTCACGTAATTCATGTTGCAAAGATGCTAATTTTTAAGGAAAAAGAGAAGAGAGAAGGCACTTTTTTTAAGAGGTTCTTCAGGAATACAACATTTTTTACTTATTTTACTCCTTTTCATTTTAAAACCCCGTCCCTTTTCGCTACCTTTGCGCATCATTAGATCTTAGGATTACAAACATACAAATTTTAATCAATATGATTCTATTTTTCAGAACATCCGCAAACAACGTGATTGCTACAGAGAGCGACCACGCACTTTCGTCTGAAGAAGTTAAAAAGCTTAGCTGGCTCTATGGTGACGCCACTGTAGAACAGGAAGAGAACCTGAAGGGCTGCTTCATCGGCCCGCGCAAGGAGATGATTACTCCCTGGAGTACCAACGCCGTAGAGATTACCCAAAACATGGGTTTGGAGGGCATCACCCGTATCGAGGAGTACTTCCCCGTGAAGGATGAGAACGCCGATTACGACCCGATGTTGCAACGTCTTTACAAAGGATTGAATCAAGAGGTGTTCACCACCAACCGCAAGCCGGAACCCATCGTCTACATCGAGAACCTCGAGGAGTACAACGAGAAGGAGGGTCTGGCACTCTCACGCGAAGAGATGGATTACTTGCTGAAAGTAGAAAAAGACCTGGGCCGTAAGTTGACCGACTCTGAAGTGTTCGGTTTCGCACAGATCAACTCGGAGCACTGCCGCCACAAAATCTTTGGTGGTACCTTCATCATCGACGGTGTAGAGATGGAATCTTCTTTGTTCCAGATGATCAAGAAGACCACTGCCGAGAACCCCAACAAAATTATCTCAGCCTACAAAGACAACGTAGCCTTCTCTGAAGGTCCGGTGGTTGAGCAATTCGCTCCTGCCGATCACTCCACTTCCGACTACTTCATTATTAAAGATATCAAGACCGTCATCTCGCTGAAAGCAGAGACCCACAACTTCCCGACCACTGTAGAGCCGTTCAACGGTGCTTCTACCGGTACCGGTGGTGAGATTCGCGACCGTATGGGTGGTGGTAAAGGTTCTTGGCCGATTGCCGGTACTGCTGTCTACATGACTTCCTACCCGCGTACGGAAGAGGGTCGTGAGTGGGAAGAGGTTTTGCCGGTGCGCAAATGGCTCTATCAGACTCCCGAGCAGATTTTGATCAAGGCTTCCAACGGTGCTTCCGACTTCGGTAACAAGTTCGGTCAGCCGCTGATCTGCGGTTCTGTACTGACCTTCGAGCACAAGGAGGACGAGACTTTCTACGGCTACGACAAAGTGATTATGTTGGCCGGTGGTGTGGGCTACGGCACACAGCGCGACTGTCTGAAGGGCAAACCCGAAGCTGGTAATAAGGTGGTCGTTATCGGTGGTGACAACTACCGCATCGGTTTGGGCGGTGGCTCTGTTTCTTCTGTAGAGACCGGTCGTTACTCATCGGGCATCGAGTTGAACGCCGTACAGCGTGCCAATGCCGAGATGCAGAAACGTGCCAACAATGTGGTGCGTGCTCTCTGCGAAGAGGAGGTCAACCCGATTGTCTCTATCCACGACCACGGTTCAGCCGGACACGTCAACTGTCTCTCTGAGTTGGTGGAAGAGTGCGGTGGCTTGATTGACATGAGCAAGTTGCCTATCGGTGACAAGACCCTCTCGGCCAAAGAGATTATCGCCAACGAGAGTCAGGAGCGTATGGGCTTGCTGATTAAAGAGGAGGCCATCGAGCATGTACGTAAGATTGCCGAGCGTGAGCGCGCCCCGATGTATGTAGTGGGTGAGACCACCGGTGATGCTCGTTTTGCCTTCGAGCAGGCCGACGGTGTTCGTCCGTTCGACTTGGCGGTAGACCAGATGTTCGGTTCTTCTCCGAAGACCTACATGGTGGATAAGACTGTAGAGCGCCACTATGAGGATGTGAAATATGACGTAACGAAACTCAATGAATATGTAACGCGCGTACTGCAGTTGGAGGCTGTGGCTTGTAAGGATTGGTTGACCAACAAGGTGGACCGCTCCGTAACGGGTAAAGTGGCACGTCAGCAGTGCCAGGGCGAGATTCAGTTGCCGTTGAGCGACTGTGGTGTCGTTGCTTTGGACTACCGCGGCGTGAAGGGTATCGCCACTTCTCTCGGTCACGCACCGCAGGCAGCGTTGGCCAACCCGGCTGCCGGTTCTGTATTGGCTGTGTCTGAGGCACTGACCAACATCGTATGGGCGCCCTTCGCTGAAGGTATGGACAGCATCTCGTTGTCAGCCAACTGGATGTGGCCTTGTCGCTCACAGGAGGGTGAGGATGCACGCCTCTACACCGCTGTGAAAGCATTGTCCGACTTCTGCTGCGCTTTGCAGATCAATGTCCCCACCGGTAAGGACTCACTCTCTATGACGCAGAAATACCCCAACGGCGAGAAAGTCATCAGCCCGGGTACCGTCATCGTTTCTGCCGGCGGCGAGATTTCCGACGTGAAGAAAGTGGTATCCCCCGTTTTGGTGAACGGCGTGAAGAGCACCCTCTATCACATCGACTTCAGCTTCGACCAGTTGCGCCTCGGAGGTTCTGCCTTCGCACAATCACTCGATAAGATTGGCGACGACGTGCCTACCGTACAGAATCCGGAATACTTCCGCGATGCCTTCCTGGCCGTACAAGAGTTGGTCAACAAACAGTTGATTCTGGCAGGACACGACATCTCTGCCGGTGGTTTGATCACCACGTTGCTGGAGATGTGCTTCGCCAATACCGAAGGCGGTATGGAGATCAACCTGAACAAGATTCAGGAGCACGACCTTGTGAAAGTGTTGTTCGCCGAGAATCCGGGTATCGTGATTCAGGTGGCCGACAAGCACAAAGAGGAGGTGAAGAAACTGCTCGAAGAGGCAGGCGTAGGTTATGTCAAGATTGGTGTCCCCACCGACGAGCGCCACATCCTGGTGACGAAAGACGACGCGACTTACCAGTTCGGCATCGACTATCTGCGTGACGTATGGTACTCTTCTTCTTACCTGCTCGACCGCAAGCAGAGCATGAACGGCTGCGCACAAAAACGTTTCGAGAACTATAAACAACAACCGCTGGAATTTGTTTTCAACAAAGACTTTACCGGTAAGTTGTCACAATACGGACTGAACCCCGACCGTCGTACACCGAGCGGTATCAAAGCAGCGATTATTCGTGAGAAGGGTACCAACGGAGAGCGTGAGATGGCATACATCCTCTACCTCGCCGGCTTCGATGTAAAAGATGTCACGATGACCGACTTGATCAGCGGTCGCGAGACGCTGGAGGATATCAACTTCATCGTCTTCTGCGGTGGCTTCTCTAACTCCGACGTACTTGGTTCTGCCAAAGGTTGGGCAGGCGGCTTCCTCTTCAACGAGAAGGCGAAGGCAGCCCTCGACAAGTTCTACGCCCGCAAAGACACCCTTTCACTCGGTGTCTGCAACGGTTGCCAGTTGTTGATGGAGCTGGGCTTGATCAATCCGGAGCATGAGCTGAAGGGCAAGATGTTGCACAACGACTCCCACAAGTTCGAGTCAGCCTTCGTAGGTGTCACCATCCCGATGAACCGCAGCGTGATGTTCGAGTCACTGAGCGGATGCAAGTTGGGTATCTGGGTGGCTCACGGTGAAGGTAAGTTCTCATTGCCTTACGAGGAAGATCGTTACAACGTGGTAGCGAAATACAGCTACGACGAGTATCCTGCCAACCCGAACGGTTCCGACTACTCGGTAGCCGCTCTGGCCAGCGCCGACGGTCGCCACGTAGCGATGATGCCCCACTTGGAGCGTGCATTCTTCCCCTGGCAGAATGCTTACTATCCGTTGGAGCGTAAGAACAGCGACCAGATCACGCCGTGGATTGAAGCGTTTGTCAACGCCAAGAACTGGATTGTGAAGAATAAGAAATAACCGACCGGTTGTTTGAAATATACTGTGAAAGTCCCGGACCGGCCCTCGGTTCGGGGCTTTCTCTATCCACATATTAAGATTGAAAATATGAATATTTACCTTGACTCCTTCAAGATCTTCTTCAAGATAGGTGCCTTCACCATCGGAGGTGGCTATGCCATGATTCCGCTCATTGAGGAAGAGATTGTCAACAAGAAGAAGTGGCTCGGCAAAGAGGACTTTGTCGACCTGATGGCCATTGCGCAGTCCTCTCCCGGCGTCTTTGCCGTGAACATGTCCATCTTCATCGGCTACAAGTTGCGCGGCGTGAAGGGAAGCTTGGTGACCGCCCTGGGCACCGTCCTCCCCTCGTTCCTCATCATCCTGGCCATTGCCCTCTTCTTCCAGCATTTCAAAGAGTACACCGTGGTGGAGAACATCTTCAAAGGCATCCGTCCCGCGGTGGTAGCCCTGATAGCCGCCCCCACCTTCAGTGTGGCGAAGTCGAGCAAGATCAACCGCTACAACATCTGGATTCCGGTGGTGAGTGCTTTGCTCATTTGGTTGTTAGGCTTCTCGCCCATCTATGTGATTATTCTCGCCGGTGTAGGTGGTTACCTATGGGGCCGTTATCAACGTAATAAAAAGAAAGAGTCATGATTTTCCTGCAACTGTTTTACACCTTCTTTAAGATAGGTCTCTTTGGTTTCGGAGGTGGCTATGCCATGCTCTCCATGATTCAGGGCGAAGTGGTGACGTCTCACCATTGGATTAACAGCTCGGAGTTTACGGATATCGTGGCAGTGAGTCAGATGACGCCCGGTCCGATTGGTATCAACTCGGCCACTTATGTGGGCTATACCGCCATACTGAATGCCGGTTACTCTTCATGGGTAGCGGTGTTGGGTAGTGTGGTAGCGACGGGCGCGGTGGTACTCCCCTCCTTCATCCTGATGCTCACCATCAGTAAGTTCTTCCTGAAGTATCAGAAGCATCCCATGGTGGAGGCGGTTTTCCAGGGCTTGCGTCCCGCTGTGGTAGGTTTGCTTGCAGCAGCCGCCTTGCTGTTGATGACGCCGGAGAACTTCAGCACACCGACGGAGAACATGTATCAGTTCCTGATTAGCGTGGTACTCTTCCTGGCTGCTTTTATCGGTACACGTAAGTTCAAAGTCAATCCGATTGCCATGATTGTGGCTTGCGGTGCTGCCGGTGCTTTGCTCTATGCATAAGTTGGATACTATATTATAGTATAGATAAAAAGAACTCCCGTTCCTTGCTGAGTGGTTTCACTCGCTAGGAACGGGAGTTTTATTTTTACCTCTTCTCA
>CAYSOW010000014.1:25799-28682 GCA_964432715.1 uncultured Bacteroides sp. | reverse complement strand
ACAGATGCTATTCATCTGACGACGGGTAATGGGCTGGTAGACAATCTCATTCTGTACCTCGTGACCCATCTCTGTGACATCACTTAACACGTTGTAACGCAGGTGGTAATGTGATTTGAGATAGAGAATGGTGGCTTCAATCATCTTACCGAAAGCGATGTTTCGCTTGTTGGCTTTGGTCTCCTCGGAGGACGGTTTCTCTTCCTTCGCTTGAACTGTGGCGACCTCCTTGCTCGTCGTTGCCGGCAAAGCAGTTTGCACGCGCGGTTGAGGCTGTTTCAGATACTCCGAAACCTCCAACTCTGTGCTCCATTCCTCGGCAAATTCGTCGTGCTCGTCACCCTCTACCACGCGGAGCTCCATGCGCTCCACACCATACTGACGGTACATCTGTTCCTGCACCCCCTGAATCAGTTGGCCGGGAAGGGTATAGTCTCCCTCCGCTGTCGGTTGTTGCGACATATAGATGACAATCGACACCTCTTTCGGTCCCATGGGAGCCGCTACTACATTTTCTACTTGGTTGGACTTCCCCCAATGGGCGGCAATCCATTCTTTGGCTTTTGCAATCTTGAAATTCATATCTAAATGTTTTTTATTTGTTTTAAATTCTCATAGAAATGCGGAAAAATTACAACAAATCGTAATTTTAAGTCCTCTTTCCACTTGCAAATATACAACATCAAAAAGCCGATGTCAAGACCCTCCGGAAGCCACTCTTGACTATCAATGAGTTACGAATCGAAAGTTCCGGAAACTGGGAATGGAGACGCCAAAGAGTATCCAATTTAACCGATTTTGAAGGGCGAATTCCTCTTCGGAGACATGGTTTGGACCCGGTAATAAAAAGAAACAATGGAAATAGAATGGTTCCCTCAATCGCCCGATAAAAGCGCTGGAAATACCCTCAAATAGAGTTGAATTCAATCCCTATCCTCCATGTTGGGTTGATACCTTCCAATGCGCTGATTTTCTACGAGTTAATCATGGAATAGCGCACCTTCCATCCGGCAGTGTGCTTCCTTCCACTCGTCCTTCGCCGGAAACAGCAAGTTGGCCACCGTATGACCCCATGGAACGCTATGGAACCGAAACAAAAAGAGCCACACTCCCGCAGGAGGTGGCTCTTTAAGTAATACCGATTTGTGTTTTAATTACTGTTTCTTCATCTCGAAGCCCATCAACATACCGCTGTACTGGCTGCTCAAAGTAGAGAGCGTAGAGAGGGTAGTGCTGGCTGAAGATGCGAGACCTGAAGTGGTCTGCAGCAGTGACAACAGCTTGTTGGCTTTGAAGAGCAAGCTCAACTTAGAACCGCTTACAGATACATAAGCTACATAAGAAACACCCAAAGTGGAAGGAGTCAAAGTGACTGCTTTCTTAGATGAATCGAAGGTGTATGTTCCGCTGATGCTTTTACCTTTGATGGTCTGCGTGTAAGAACCGTCTGAATTGAAGGTGAATTTACAGTTAGAGCTGCTGATGCCCACTTTGGTCATCACGGTTTTCATCTTCGTTTCCACTTTCTTGGCAGCGGCTTCACCACCGGCTTTCGCCAAGAGGTTATCGCTCTCGAATTGGCAGTCGGGGGCGTTGTATGCCCATGAACCAACCAAGCTCTCAGCGGTAGCTGTACTGCTTGTGATAGAAGATGTTACGGCGCTGGCTACGCTGCTCAATACGCTCTTCAAGCTCTGTGCCGATACGGTAACCTGACCTGCCAAAAAGAGGGCAGCGGCTACGAAAAGTGATTTTGTTAATTTCATTTTCATCTTGTGTTTATATTAAACTTTTCAAGTCGCAAACTTACCTATTTTTGATTGAACAAACAAAGGGGCGGGAAATTTTTCAAGGGTGACCTCGACAAATTTGCTTTATTTATCTTTGTATTCTTATTTTTGTCGTATTTTTGAGAGGTGATTTTGAACTTTTAAATTTGAACTTAGAAAGTACGATGAAAAAGAAATATGCAGTAGGAATTGATATCGGCGGCACCAACACGGTGGTTGGTTTGGTGGACGCTGAGGGACATGTGTTGGCGCATGAATCACTCAAAACGCAGCAATATCCGCAGGTGGAACCTTATGTGGAAGCGGTGGCGCAACGCTTGAAGGCTTTGCTGGAGGCGCAGAATGTGCGTCCGGAGGAGGTGCAGGGGGTCGGTATCGGTGCCCCGAACGGCAACTTCTATACGGGGAGCATCGAGCAAGCGCCGAATCTTCCTTGGAAAGGGGTGGTGCCCTTGGCTGAACTGCTGAGCGAGCAAAGCGGCTTGCCGGTGCATCTGACTAATGACGCGAAGGCGGCGGCCATCGGGGAGATGACGTATGGCGTGGCGCGCGGCATGAAGGATTTTATCATGATTACGCTGGGCACGGGCGTGGGCAGCGGTATCATCGTGGACGGGAAACCGGTGTATGGCTTTGATGGCTTTGCCGGGGAACTGGGTCATGTGACGGTGGTGCCCGATGGTCGTCTGTGTGGCTGTGGCCGGAAGGGGTGTCTGGAGACTTACTGCTCGGCAACGGGCATTGTGCGCACGGCGCGCGAGCTGTTGGCGGAGAGGTCGACTCCCAGTGCGTTGCGCAAACTGGCTCCGGAGGAACTGACCTCGAAGGATCTTTATGATGCGGCGGTGGAAGGCGATGCGTTGGCTTTGGAGATTTTCCGTCGGACGGGTACGATGCTGGGACGCGCTTTGGCGAACTTTGCGGTCTTCTCGCGTCCGGAGGCATTTGTGCTCTTCGGTGGCTTGGCCAAGGCGGGACACTTTATCTTCGACCCGGTGAAGGAGGCGATGGAAGAGGCAATGTATCCTCCTTATCGCGGCAAAATCAAGTTGCTGATGTCGTCGCTGAAAGATGCAGATGCCGCTGTGCTCGG
>CAYSOW010000014.1:2887-25699 GCA_964432715.1 uncultured Bacteroides sp. | reverse complement strand
TTCGTCGTTTCCTACTCATAGAGAGGGGGTTTCATTTTGAAAAACGGAAGAAAATGTGTACCTTTGCAGCCGTTTTTGCAAAGAAAATCAGATGATCAATAGGAAATGGATAGGAATGGCGGCACTCTTGCTGGCACTGCCTTTTGGGGCGGGGCGAGCACAAAGTGTGTCTGCTGCTGACTCACTGAAGGCGACTTTCGCGGAGTGGAACATCCCCGTGACGGCGCATAACAAGGTGGTGGTAATGAAGAACGGTAAGGCGAAGTTTCATCAGCTCTTTCGCTCGCTCAACGCGGCGCAGGAAGAGGTGAATCTGGAGTACTTCAACTTCCGCAACGATACCATCGCCGGGGCACTCTTCGGCTTGCTGGCGCATAAGGCGGAGCAGGGGGTGCAGGTGCACGCGCTCTTTGATGCCTTCGGAAATATGTCGAACAACCGTCCGCTGAAAGCTCGTCATCTGAAGGAGTTGCACGGACATGGCATCGAGATTTATGAGTTCGATCCGATTCGTTTCCCGTGGGTGAATCATGTGCTGAAACGTGATCACCGCAAGATTGTGGTGATTGACCGCAAGGTGGCTTATACGGGCGGTATGAACGTGGCGGATTATTATCTGGACGGTACGCCGCAGGTGGGCGACTGGCGCGATATGCATATGCGCATTGAGGGCCCGGCGGTGGAGCCGCTGCAGGCCATCTTTGAGAAGATGTGGAAGAAGACCACGAAGAAGGAGTTGCCTGCCCTGGAGGGTACCTCTACGGCGCCGGTGGTTCCTGACGAGGCGGAGGAGACGCATGACTTTGCTTTCATTGCGGAGGATGCTTATCTGAAGGATATTGTGATTGGCGAGAGCAACAGTGCGCAGTTGTTGCGACTGATGGCGGAGCGACTGGATACCATCACTTATGGCATCGGTCCGCAACATGAGGAGGTGGAGATGGCGATTGTCGACCGTGAGCCGGGCAAGACGCCGAAGCATATCCGCCGCGCTTATGTGGAGTCTATCAATCTGGCGCAGCAGAAAATCAAACTGATCAATCCTTACTTTGTGCCGACGCACTCCATCAAGCGGGCCTTGAAACGGGCGGCCAAGCGCGGGGTGGATTTGCAGGTGATGATCTCGTCGCGCTCAGACATTCCCTTTACGCCGGATGCTTCAAATTACTTCGCTTACCAACTGGTGAAGCGGGGCGCGAAGGTCTATCTCTTCGACGGGGGCTTCCATCACTCGAAGATTATGATGGTGGATGACGACTTCTGTACGTTGGGTTCTGCCAACTTGAACAGCCGCAGTCTGCGTTATGACTATGAGGTGAACTCGTTCATCTTCAATCAGGGCATTACGAAGGAGCTTTGCGAGATGTTCGAGGAGGACAAGCAGCAGTCGCACGAGCTGACCAAGACGGTTTGGAAAGGTCGCACCCGCTGGAGTCGCTTCAGATGCTGGTTCGCCAACTTGCTTACTCCGTTCCTCTAGAAACAACCCTTTCTACAAATAATAAAAAGAGCGCAGCTAATCACTACCGGATTAGCTGCGCTTTCTTATTTTCGTGCGAGGCAGACTTCGCTAAAAGGCCAGTCCGACTCTGAATCCCAGGTTGTTGAGCGAATGCACCTTCGTGTCCAGCAACTTCCCTTGGTTGGTGGAGTAGCTGTAATAGATGGCTGCATGGAAGCCGATGCCGTAGGGCCAGGGGTAATACTCAAAACCAACTTCGGGCGAGAGGTAGAGACCCCAGTTGTGGTCGCTCATCTCATAGATGTTAAAGTCGCTCGTCAGTTCGGCATACTCGGCACCCACCTTGATGCCCACGTAAGGCTGGAAGGCACGCACATCGAAACGGTAGTGCGTCGTCACACCGAAAGGCAACTGGAAGAGCGAGTGCTGCTGGTCGGTGGTCAGCGCCGAAGCGTCGCTCAGCGTGAGGGTCTTGCGCGGCACATACTCATGGTTGGTGTGGTAATTGATGAAAGCACCCAGTGCGAAGCCCGGAGTGAGGTAGTAACCACCTTCGAAGTTGGCACCCCAACCGCTGCCGTTGCTGGCGAACTTATTCCCCAAGGGAAGGTTGATTTGCCAGTCGATATTGAAGTAAGTGTCCGGACTAATCTGTCCTTGCGCGGGAGTGGTCAGAGCAAACAGTGACAGCGCAGCTCCCGCCAACATACGGTAAAATCTTTTCGTTTTCATAATCGTAAGAATCAAATCGTTGAATGTTTATTTCTTCAGATAGGCGGATTGGGTGAAGGCCTGATTGATGCCGTTCAGCGTCTGCGTCAGGTCGAGCGCATTGTTGCGGTTGAGCAAGCCACTGATGTCGGCACTCCACACCACCTGCAACTTACTGCTGCTGCTCTGCGTCGTGGCGGTCAGGTCCACCAGCTCCGCCAGGATGGAACCGGTGCTATAGCTGAAGGTGATGGGGTAGGGATAGTACCAGCCTCCCCAGCCACCCCAGTAGCCGTAGCTCCAGTAGCCCGGGTAGCTGTTCCACCAAGGACTGCCTGCCCAAGAGGTGAAGTAGTAAGTGCTGGCCACGTAGCTGATTTGCAAGCCCAGCTCGGCAGCCGATTTGTCGCTCGTCTCGGTGCAGATATCGTCCATATTGCTGCGGAAAGTATCCAGAATCTTCGCCGCCACGGCACTCGAGTCGGCAGTCCAGTAGGTAGCGTTTGCCTGGTTGGTAATCAGCAAAATACTGTCGGGCATGTAGTAGGTGGAGAAACTGCTGAAGTCGGTCTTCGTGTCATAGTTGGTCACCACCATATACTCATTGTCCAGTTTGTCTAAATCGGCCTCCTTTTCGCAGGCCACGAGGCCCATCAGAGCGATGAGCATCGGCATCAATTTTTTCATATACATACAAGTTTAATGGTTAGGAAAGTTTGCGCGCACTGCGGCATCACTGCACGCGCTTGATAGATTGTTTCAGGTCGTTCACCAGTCGCTTAAACTCGCGGTCCACCCGGGTGAGTGCACTGTCGCCTTCCACGATGAAGTTGATGTTCTCGCCGCCCTGGTTCGAGATTAGCTGATAGATGACGGCGGTGCTGTCGTTGGGGATGCCCACCAGCGTAATCTTCTTACCGCTGTCGATAATCGGCTCGTTGCCCCCCTCGGGCAGCGTGTAGGTAGTGGTCGAGGTGTAGGTGCCATCCTCATTGAGTCCCACACTCTGGATGGTGAGCTGATACTCCCATTCCCCGTTCTCGTCAGAAAGGAGACCCTCGTACTGGTAGGTCTGCAGCTCTTCTTCCGCCATCAAGTCGTTCTCGGCCGCTGCCTGTGCTTTGTTGCCACACGCTGCGCAGAGAGGCAGCAGGGCAAGGAAAATCCATGGTTTCATAAGTCAAAACAATTTAAAGGTTGATACTGAGTTTTCAATCTCTGTTTGCTGACTAAAACGCGGAAGGCGGAGTTTTTGTTTATCCTGAAAATGCAAAAAAGCAGGCTGCCGAAGGAGAAATCTCTCGCTTCGACAGCCTGCGTCTCTTACACCTTATTATATAGGGGTGTTATTCTTTGATCAGATTGCCCTGCATTGCGCGGTGGGCAACGGTGGTATCCAACAGTTTGGGCGCGCGGAAGAGCGGTGCGTCCAGTGAGGCATCGGTCAGTCCACGGGTACCTTTCGCAGCGGAAGAGGCCACACTCGGTTCCGGTGAGCCGGTCTCTATCCAGTACAGCGTGTGCGCCAAGGCCATATCGGTTTTGGGGTCACCCAGTTCACCCAGTTGATTCAGATAATTCAAATCATCATAGACATAGTCCGCAGCAAAACCATTGGCATAGTCCGCTTCGTCATTGGAATTGTAGACGGTGGAGACAATGGGATTCAGACTGAACCCATAGGGCGATTTAATCATGACGGAAGCCACATTCTTGCCATAGGTGGTGTTACCCACCAGATTGACCTCCATGTAGGGTTTCAATCCGTTGATGACACTCTCGGAAGCCGAGGCAGTGTTGTTGCTCGTGATGACGAACAGGCGACTGAGGTTGAGGTTGCAGTCGGCGCAATCCTTCTCCAGCGGATAGGTGGTGTTCCAGTCCTGATTCTTGTCGTTATGGACCGTCGTGACGAACTCTTTGCCCAGCTTGTCGACAGGTACCAGGCAGGATGCCATACGCTGTGCACAGAGCAGGTAGCCGCCCGGGTTGTAACGTAAATCAAGGATGAAATCGGTCACTCCTTTGGCCTTGAATTTGGCAAAGATGGTGTTGATCTTGTCCAGATATACCTCGTCATCTCCCAACTTGAACGAGTTATAAAACAGGTAGCCCACCTTCTTGCCGGAGGTGGAAGTCAGCACTTCCGTCTCCAGGAACGGGTCAATGTCAATGGCGCGCGAAGCACTCAGCGAGAGCTCCACCTTGTTGGCCCAGTCGTAGGTGTACTCATAACTCTGGCTGGTCTCATTGTAAACGCCTGAAATCTTCAGCGAGGCTGTGGTCAGGGTAGTGGCACCGCCCTGAATCAGATAGCCGTAGTTGTTGGAAGTCAGCGTATATCCTCCGACACTCAGAATCCAGTCGCCGCGCTGCAAACCCGCTTCAGAGGCAGGTGAGTCGGGCAGCACCAGTATCACGCGTGCCATGACATGCGAGGTAGTACCGGTGGGGTCGTTATAGAGCGCAAAGTCGAATCCATACGTAGACGACTCGTTGATGGTCAGACTACCTTCGGCGCCCGAATCCTCCTCCTCTCCCTCCACGAAGGTAGAGAAGGTATCCCCCTTGCCGTCGCGACACTTGGTAGAGAGGAGGCTCTTGAAGAACTCCTCCGGGTCGGCAAAGAAGTCACTATTAGTCTTCTTCGGTATATCCTCATACCAAAGATAGCGGTCCAACATGGTCTCATAGATCCATTGATCTTCCTGAATCAATTCATAATACTCCCCGCTGCGGTCCTCCCCGCAACTGCTCAAGAAGAGCGCTACGACAGTCAGACAGCCGGTGAGCAGTGAGATAAGGTTACGTTTCATATTCCTTATTTATTATACATAGCTTCGTAATATTTCTGGTAGTCGCCCGAGGTAACATTCTCCAGCCAAGCCTCGTTCTCCAGATACCATTGCACCGTCTTCTCGATGCCCTCTTCAAACTGCAGGCTCGGTTCCCAGCCCAGCTCCTGCTGCAACTTGCGCGAGTCGATGGCGTAGCGTGCATCGTGTCCCAGACGGTCGGTGACATACGTAATCAAGTCGAGGTCGGCCCCTTCCGGACGACCCAGCAAGCGGTCGACAGTCTTGATGACCACCTTAATAATATCAATGTTCTTCCACTCATTGAAACCACCGATGTTGTACGTCTCCGCCACTTTACCCCGGTGGAAAATCAAGTCGATGGCACGTGCGTGGTCCACCACGTAGAGCCAGTCGCGCACATTCTCGCCCTTGCCATAAACCGGCAGCGGCTTGCGGTGGCGGATATTGTTGATGAAGAGCGGAATCAGCTTCTCCGGGAACTGGTACGGACCGTAGTTGTTGGAACAGTTGGTCACGATGGTCGGCATGCCGTAAGTGTCGTGATAAGCACGTACGAAATGGTCGGACGAAGCCTTCGAAGCCGAGTAGGGAGAGTGCGGGTTGTACTTGGTGGTCTCCAGGAAGAACTGGTCGCCATAGGCCAAGTGGTGCGCTTCAGAAGAAGCCGTCGTCGTGAAGGGCGGTTCGATGCCCTCCGGGTGGCTCATGGTGAGTGCGCCATACACCTCATCCGTAGAGATGTGGTAGAAACGCTTGCCCTCATACTTCTCCGGCAGCGACTCCCAATAGAGTTTGGCAGCCTGCAAGAGGCTCAGCGTACCCATCACATTGGTGCGGGCAAAGGTGAAGGGGTCCTTGATGGAACGGTCGACATGACTTTCGGCCGCCAAGTGGATGATACCGTCCACCTGCTTCTCCTGCATCAGCTGATAGAAGGCGTCGAAGTCGCAGATGTCCATTTTGACAAACTCGTAGTTGGGACGATCCTCGATGTCCTTCAGGTTGGCCAAGTTGCCCGCATACGTGAGCTTATCGAGATTGATGATGTGATAGTCGGGGTACTTGTTGACAAAGAGTCGCACCACGTGACTACCGATGAATCCGGCACCGCCGGTGATAACTATATTACGTTTCATACGCTGAAAATATCTTAGTTCATTGAATACTTTGAATAATTACTCTTGTGACTGAGCCTCCTGCAAGTGCTGAATGCAAAGCTTGAGCGAGTCGGTCCAATAGGGCACCCGCACCCCGAAAGTCTCCTTGATTTTCGTCTTGTCGAGCACCGAATAAGAGGGGCGAACCACCGGCGAGGGGAATTGACTCGAATAGCAGGGACGGATGTCACATTGCGTCTGTCCCGCATACTCGGCAATCATCTTCGTGAAGTCGAACCACGAGCAAACACCCTCGTTCGAGAAGTGGTAGATACCGTCGTGACCCACATACTTGCGCTGCTCCACCAACTCATAGATGGCAGCCGCCAAATCCTGCGCATAGGTGGGCGTGCCGCACTGGTCGAACACCACGTTGAGCTGCGGCTTCGTGGCCGTCAGGTTCAGCATCGTCTTCACAAAGTTCTTGCCATACTCACTGTAGAGCCATGCCGTACGCAGAATCACGTAGTGGCAGCCCGAGCGCTGAATGGCCTCTTCGCCGTGCAACTTCGTCACACCGTAGACCCCCGTAGGGTTCGGTGCCTGCTCCTCGTTGCAAGGCGTATTGTTCTGATTGCCCCCGAAGACATAGTCGGTAGAGATGTGAATCAGCTCCACCTCGTTCTCCTTCGCAGCGCGCGCCAGATACTCCACCGCCTGCGCATTGATGCGCTCGGCAATCTCCGCCTGCTCCTCCGCCTTATCCACATTGGTGTATGCGGCGCAGTTGACAATCACGTCGTAGTTGTTCACCTTGACATCCAGGCTGACCGCCTCGGGGTCGGTGATGTCGAGGTCGTCGACGTCCTTAAAAATATATTCGTTGGCAGAATCTTTCGTCACATCGCGCATACAGTGGCCCAACTGACCGTTTCCGCCGGTTACCAGAATTCTCATAAATTGCGTGTTTGGTTTAAAGTGTCATCTTCGGATTAAACTCCGGAGCATAATAATCAACTTGAAAATCGAAAGGCGAATCAAACTCCTTCAGCAGGGGATGCTTCGTATCCTTCTCGCTCAGCAACGCCTGTTCGGTCGGGATGCGCCAGTCGATACCCAGCGAGTCGTCGAGGATGCTGATACCCCCGTCGGCCTGAGGCGCGTAAAACTGGTCGCACTTGTACTGAAACACCGCAGTCTCCGAGAGTACGGCAAAGCCATGCGCAAAGCCGCGCGGCACGAAGAACTGTCGATGATTCTCGGCCGAGAGCTCCACCGCCACATGCTGACCGTAGGTGGGGGAACCCTTGCGGATATCCACTGCCACATCCAGCACGGCACCCTTCACCACACGCAGCAACTTGCTCTGCGCAAAGGGCGGACGCTGAAAATGCAAGCCGCGCATCACCCCGTAGGACGACATCGACTCATTGTCCTGCACAAACACCACCGGGCGCACCTTCTCATCGAACTCCCGTTGTGAAAACGATTCAAAAAAGTAACCGCGGGCATCCTTAAAAATGCGCGGCTCCAATATCACTACGCCCTTCAGGGCAGTCTCTATCACTTCCATTTAAAATTCCCAATTAGAATTTCCTGTACGTTCCACTTCATCGACCACCTTCAGCAGGTATTGGCCATATTGATTCTTCAGCATCGGCTGTGCCACCTCGCGCATCTTCTCGGCGTTGATCCACCCTTTGCGGAAGGCGATACCTTCGAGACAAGCCACTTTCAAACCCTGACGTTTCTCGATGGTCTCGATGTAGTTACCCGCCTCGGCCAGAGAGTCGTGCGTACCGGTGTCAAGCCATGCAAAACCGCGGCCCAGCAACTGAATCTTCAGTTGACCGTCCTCCAGGAAACGCTGGTTGACCGTGGTAATCTCCAGCTCGCCACGCGCTGACGGACGGATGGTCTCTGCCACGTGTACCACCTTGTTGGGGTAGAAGTAGAGACCCACCACGGCGTAGTTCGACTTCGGATGCGCGGGCTTCTCCTCGATGCTCAGACAGTTGCCGGTGGCATCAAACTCCGCCACACCATAGCGCTCGGGGTCGTTCACCCAATAGCCGAAGACCGTTGCCTTGCTGTCCTCCTCGGCTGCACGCACCGCCTCTTTCAGCTTGGCGGTAAACTCGGCACCGTGGAAGATGTTGTCACCCAACACCAGGCAGCAAGCATCGTTGCCGATGAACTCCTTGCCAATCAGGAAGGCCTGCGCCAATCCGTCGGGCGAGGGCTGCTCGGCGTATGTAAACTGCACGCCATAGTCGGACCCATCGCCCAAAAGGCGCTGAAATCCGGGAAGGTCGTGCGGGGTAGATATAATCAGAATCTCCCGAATGCCGGCCAGCATGAGGACGGAAATCGGGTAATAAATCATCGGTTTGTCGTAAACCGGAAGGAGCTGTTTACTCACTCCTTTAGTGATGGGGTAGAGGCGTGTGCCGCTACCACCGGCTAATACAATGCCTTTCATTGGAATTTTACAATCTATATAATAATGTGGGCAAAAGTATAAAAAAAACAGCGCGGACGCAAGAATAATAGGATTTATTGCTTATTTTTGCAGCGACTTTTCGGAAAGTCGCTGTAAGGTCTTTTCTGAAGGGGGTGAGCATGACAACCCTTGAGAAAGGACCTTTTACAAGTTTTTTAGGATAGAAAAAGGTGATTTCAGTAGAAAATTTACAAGTAGAGTTTGGAGCAACTCCCCTCTTTGAGGAGGTGAGTTACGTGATTAACAAGCGCGACCGTATCGCCCTGGTGGGTAAGAACGGCGCGGGCAAATCGACGATGCTCAAGATACTGGCGGGGCTGCAGCAACCGACGGGCGGACGGGTGTCTATCCCGAAGGAGACAACGGTGGGCTACCTGCCGCAGGTGATGATTCTGAGCGATGGACGCACGGTGATGGAGGAGGCGGAAACGGCTTTCGAACATATCAAGGAGATGCAGGCGAACATCGAACGGATGAATCAGGAACTGGCGGAGCGCACCGACTATGAGAGCGAGTCGTACCAGTTGCTGATTGAGCGGTTTACCCATGCCAGTGAGCACTTCCAGATGATGGGTGGTGCCAATTATCACGCGGAGATAGAGCGTACGTTGACGGGTCTGGGCTTTCTGCGGAGTGATTTCAATCGCCCCACGTCGGAGTTCAGCGGCGGTTGGCGTATGCGTATCGAGCTGGCCAAACTCTTGCTGCAGTGTCCCGACGTGTTGCTGCTCGACGAGCCGACCAACCACCTGGATATCGAGAGTATCCAGTGGCTGGAGAATTTCCTGGCGTCGCGAGGCAATGCCGTGGTGCTGGTGAGTCACGACCGTGCTTTCATCAACAACGTGACGACGCGCACCATCGAGATTTCATGCGGACGCATCTACGATTATAAAGTGCCTTACGATGAATATGTGAAGCTGCGTAAGGAGCGCCGCGAACAGCAGTTGCGCGCCTACGAGAATCAGCAGAAACAGATACAGGATACGGAGGAGTTTATCGAACGCTTCCGCTATAAAGCGACGAAGGCGGTGCAGGTGCAGAGCCGCATCAAACAGCTGGAACGCATCGTCCCCATCGAGATAGACGAGGAGGATAACTCGGCCTTGCGACTGAAGTTTCCGCCTGCTTCGCGCAGTGGTAACTATCCCGTGATAGCCGAGGAGGTGGCGAAACGCTACGGCGACCATACGGTGTTTGAGCATGTCAACCTGACCATCGAACGCGGCGAGAAGGTGGCCTTCGTGGGTAAGAACGGCGAGGGTAAATCTACGCTGGTGAAGTGTATCATGGGGGAGATTCCTTTTGAGGGAAAACTGACCATCGGTCACAACGTGCAGATAGGTTACTTCGCACAGAACCAGGCGCAGCTGCTCGACGGGGAGCGGACGGTGTTCGACACCATCGACTATGTGGCGCAGGGGGAGATTCGTACAAAGATTCGGGATATCCTGGGTGCCTTTATGTTTGGCGGCGAGGCTTCCGACAAGAAGGTGAAGGTGCTCTCGGGCGGTGAGCGGAGTCGTCTGGCGATGATTCGGTTGCTGCTGGAGCCGGTGAACTTCCTGATTCTGGATGAGCCGACCAACCACTTGGATATGCGCTCGAAGGATGTGCTGAAGGAGGCCATTCGTGATTTCGACGGTACGGTGATTGTGGTGAGCCACGACCGTGAGTTCCTGGACGGACTGGTGACGAAGGTGTACGAGTTCGGCGGGGGTGCGGTGAAGGAGCATCTGGGCGGTATCTACGATTTCTTGCAGAAGAAGAAACTGGAGAGTCTGGATGAACTGGGCAAGGCAAGCAAGCCTTCTTTGGCGGCTTCTGCCAAGGCGAATGCTTCGGCGGGCGGAGAGTCCTCTTCGGCGGCAGGTGCTGCGGGGGGCAATGCCACTGCGGGTGCGGCGTTGAGCTACGAGGAGCAGAAGGAACGTGCCAAGAAGGTGCGGAAAGCGGAGAAGGCGGTGGCCGATTGTGAGGCGGAGATTGAACGTCTGGAGGCGGAAGTGGCTGCGCTGGAGGCGAAGATGGCTACGCCGGAAGGGGCGGCCGACCTGTCGCTCTACGAACAGCACGGACAACTGAAGAAGCAGTTGGACGGGGTGGTGGAGCAATGGGAAACGGCTTCCATGGAATTAGAAGAACTATCAAAATAAGTTAATCATATGAAGAAAAGACACTGTTGGCCTGTGATGGCGCTCTTGGTAGCCGGCCTCGCAGGATGTAACACGAATCAGAAAACAATGACATCGGGAATCGATTTGAGTAATCTCGACACAACGGCGGTACCGGGTGTCGACTTCTATCAGTATGCCTGCGGTGGATGGATGAAGAGCCATCCCTTGACGGCGGAGTATGCACGCTTCGGTAGCTTCGACCTGTTGGCGGAGAACAACCGTACCCAGTTGAACGAGCTGATTAAGGGCTTGGCTGCGCAGCAGAATGCGGAGGGTAGCATCGAGCAGAAGATTGGCGACCTTTACAATCTGGCAATGGATAGCGTGAAACTGAATAAGGAGGGTTATGAACCGATTAAGGCGGACTTGGCGCGCATCGCTGCGGTGAAGAATCGTGAGGAGGTGTTCCCCTTGATGGTGGAGCTCTCGCTGAGTGGTAGCGATGGCTATTTCGATGCTTATATCGGTGCCGATATGATGGAGAGTCAGAAGAACCTCTTCGAGATTTCGCAGGGCGGCTTGAGCTTGGGCGAGAAGGAGTATTACCTCGACGAAGATGAGGCGACGCTGAACATCCGTAACAAGTTTAAGGAGCATGTGGTAAAGATGTTCCAGCTGGTGGGCTTCGATGAGGCGACTGCACAAAAGAAGATGGAGGCGGTGATGGGTCTGGAGACGCGCATCGCAAAGGCTTCTCGCAGTAAAGTGGAACTTCGTAACCCGGCGGAGAACTATCATAAGATGACCATCGACGAGTTTATGAAGGAGTATGCCGGTATCAACTGGAAGGGCTTCTTCCAACAGATTGGTGTGCCGACCATTCAGGAGTTGAGCGTGGCTCAGCCGGAGAACCTGAAAGAGGTGATTAAGATCTTCAACGAGGCTTCTGTGGAGGATGAGAAGGCGTACATGGAGTGGAACTTGATTGACGCAGCAGCTTCTTATCTGAGTGACGAGATTTCTCAGCAGAACTTCGAGTTCTACGGTCGCGTGCTTTCCGGTCGTCAGGAGCAGAGCCCGCGCTGGAAACGTGCGGTAAGCTCGGTGAACGGTTTGCTGGGCGAGGCAGTCGGTCAGATGTACGTACAGAAGTACTTCCCGCCTGAAGCCAAGGAGCGTATGGTGACTTTGGTGAAGAACCTGCAGGTGGCATTGAAAGAGCGTATTGAGGCACAGACTTGGATGAGTGATACCACCAAGGCGAAGGCCATCGAGAAACTGGATGCTTTCTATGTGAAGGTGGGTTACCCCGACAAGTGGAAAGATTATTCGAAACTCTCTATCAAGAAGGATTCTTACTGGGGCAACATCCAGCGTGCTTCTGTCTTCGCATGGAACCGCATGGTGGAGGAGAAGTTTAACAAGCCGGTGGACCGCGACGAGTGGTACATGACTCCGCAAACAGTGAATGCTTACTACAACCCGACCACCAACGAGATTTGCTTCCCGGCAGGTATCCTGCAGTATCCGTTCTTCGATATGGGTGCGGACGATGCCTTCAACTATGGTGCTATCGGTGTCGTGATCGGTCACGAGATGACGCACGGATTCGACGACCAGGGTCGTCAGTTTGATAAGGATGGTAACTTTGCCAACTGGTGGACTGACGGGGATGCGGAGAACTTCAAACAGCGTGCACAGGGCATGATCGACTTCTTCAGCAATATTGACGTGTTGCCCGACTTGAAAGGTAACGGTGCCTTGACGGTGGGTGAGAACCTGGCCGACCACGGTGGCTTGAACATCGCGTTCCAGGCATTCAAGAATGCAACGAAAGATGCACCGCTCGGTCCGGTGGACGGATTTACTCCGGAGCAACGCTTCTTCCTGGCATACGCCAATGTATGGGCAGGCAATGTGCGTGATGAGGAGATTCGTAACCGCACGAAGAGCGACCCGCACTCTCTGGGACGCTGGCGTGTGAACGGTGCACTGCCGCACATCGATGCTTGGTATGAGGCCTTCGGTATCACCGAGAAAGATCCGCTCTTCATTCCGAAAGATCAGCGCGTAAATATCTGGTAAGAAAATTTTTTGGCACTTTTGCATGAAAAGATTTGTAGTTTCATGTAAAAGTGCTAACTTTGCGCCCGAAATGTAGACCATTACACTTTATTGTTACCAGCAATAAATTAAAGATATAACAATTAAACAGTAATAACAATGAAAAAAGGTATTCATCCTGAGAGCTACCGTCCGGTAGTATTCAAAGATATGTCAAACGGTGATATGTTCTTGTCACGTTCAACTTGTAACACGAAAGATACTATCGAGTTCGAGGGCGAGACTTATCCGTTGGTAAAACTTGAGATCTCTAGTACTTCTCACCCGTTCTATACTGGTAAGTCAAAATTGGTTGACACCGCAGGACGTGTAGATAAGTTCATGAGCCGTTATGGTAACGCTAGAAAAAAATAATCTGAGCAGTTACTAGCACAATATAAGAAAAGGTGAACAGGTGGAAGTTCAGGCTTCCGCTTGCTCACTTTTTTTGTTCCTTTTGCAAGAAGGTTAATTATTGATTAAATTTGAGAATATATCTTGCATGGTATCATTTTTTTAGCTAATATTGTGCATTGTAAGAACGAATAAAACCAAGCTGAACAAGACACGAGTCTGCAAGTCCGATAAACAGGCGCTTGCAGGAGTTTGATGATTCTCTGAAAAGGAGGGGCGAAAAGGTGATTTTTATGGGTGTAAGGATAACACGAAAGGCACTCAGAAGGGTTCCGAAGAGTCCTCTTTTTTAAGTTTTTTGTTTTTTGAGACAGATTTTTTTGAACTGGAAATATTAATCTCTAGAATTATTAATAACAACAGCTATTTGTAATTGTATGTCTGACAACAAACGATTTTTTGCTATGACCGCCCTAGTGTGGCTGTGTAGCATTACTTTGATGGTTGCACAAACAGTCAAAGGTAGATTGGTGGATGCGGAAACCGACGAACCGTTGATCGGTGCATCCGTGATGGTAGCCGGAACTACGGTGGGTACGGTGACTGATATCGACGGCGCGTTCTCGCTGAATTCTCCGCAGGCCAGACCGACACTGAAAATCACCTACGTGGGCTATAAGGACCGCGAATGGAAGGTGAACAAGGCCGGCGACCAGGGTATTATTAAGTTGACCCCGGATGCTGTGGTATTGAACGACGTGGTGATCACCAGTCAGGTGGCAGTGGCCCGCAAGACTCCGGTGGCTATGTCAAGTGTGGATCCGGTCTTCATCGAGGAGAAGATGGGTAACCAGGAGTTCCCCGAAATCTTGAAGAGCACCCCGGGTGTACACGCCAACAAAGTGGGTGGTGGTCACGGTGACTCCGAGATCTGGATGCGTGGTTTCGATAACACGAACATCGCTACCATGGTGAACGGTGTGCCGATGAACGATATGGAGAACGGTACGGTGTACTGGAGTAACTGGAGCGGCTTGTACGACGTGGCTCGTACGGTACAGACTCAGCGTGGTCTCGGTGCTTCAAAGGTTTCTTCTCCTTCTGTCGGTGGTACCATCAACATCATCACGAAGTCTACCGAGGCTAAGAAGGGTGGTTTCGTTTCTTACACCATGGGTAACGACAACGCCAGCAAGTTGCTCTTCTCTGTTTCATCCGGTGTGAGCGAGAAGGGTTGGTCATTCACTTTGTTGGGCGGTAGAAGTACCGGTGACGGTTATGTACAGGGTACTGACTACGATGACTACACTTACTTTGCCAGCATCGCTAAGCGCTTGAACGATAAACATCAGTTGACTTTGACTGCCTTCGGTGCCCCGCAGGAGCACTACCAACGCAGTAGCAACGGTGCCTTGACCATCGCAGGATGGCAGGAAGTGGAGCGCAAATATGGCGTGAAAGATTATAAGTACAATGCTTCTTACGGTTTCGATAACAACGGTCAGCGCCGTACTTCTGAGTACAACGTTTACCACAAACCGCAGATTTCATTGAACCACACTTGGGAGATTGACGAGAAGAGTTCTTTGTCAACTTCTATCTATACTTCTATCGGTCGTGGTTACGGCTACTCCGGTCAGGGTAACGAGAACTTCGGTTACACTTACCAGTCATGGTATCCGGGCTACAGAGGTACTCTGTATGATACCTATCGTAAATCAGACGGTACCTTCGATTACGGAGCTATCCAGGATATCAACGCGGCCAGCGACTTCGGTTCTATGATGGTGATGACGAAGAGTAAAAACTTCCACGACTGGTATGGTTTGCTCTCTACTTACACCACTAAACTGAATCCTTACATCGACTTCTACGGTGGTATCGACTTCCGTTATTATAAAGGTACACACACCAACCAGATTGTTGACTTGTACGATGGTGAGTACTTCATCGACTCTACTCGTAGCAAAATCAGCAGCGCTAACAACATCAACGCAGCGAACCCGCAATGGGTCAACGAGAAGTTGGGCGTGGGCGACGTGGTTTACCGTGACTATGACAGCCACGTATGGAACGGCGGTCTCTTCTTCCAGGCTGAGTATAGCAAGGATAAATTGACTGCTTTCGTGGCAGGTTCTGCTTCGAACACCAGCTACGATCGTTACGATCGTCTCTATTACGACAAAGAGCATGCACAGTCGCCTACGCTGAATTTCTGGGGCTTCACGGCGAAAGGTGGTGCCAACTATAACATCAACGACTTCCACAATGTCTTCTTGAACATTGGTTACATCAGCCGTGCGCCGAAGTTCTCTTACGGTGCCTTCATGACAAGTACCACTAGTAACGCGGTGAACCGCGATGCGAAGAACGAGAAGATCTTCTCTATCGAGGGTGGTTACGGTTTCCGTACCAGCTGGTTGGATGCTAAGGTCAACGTTTACTATACGAAGTGGTTGGATAAGGCCATGACGAAGAGTGGTACGTTGGATGATGGCTCTACTTACAACATGAACATGACCGGTGTGGATGCACTCCACAAAGGTGTTGAGTTGGAGTTGAAGGGTCACGTAAACCGTTGGATTGAACTGACCGGTATGCTCTCTCTGGGCGACTGGAAATGGGATAGCAACGCAACCGGTTATGCTTACAACGAGGCTGGCCAGGCTATCACCAAGGCAGGTACTGTAACTGAGGTTGGTGCCGAGGATCATGCTTCGGCTACCATCAACCTGAAGGGTATCCGCGTGGGTGGTTCTGCTCAGACAACTGCAGCTCTCGGCGCTAACGTGAAACTGTCGAAGGCGTTGAAACTGGGTGCCGACTGGACTTTCGAGGGTAGAAATTATGCTTACTACTCTTTGAGCGGTTCTAACTTGACCTTGGGTAAGGAGACTACCGTGGCTGAGCCTTGGAGAGTTCCCGAGGGTAGCACGATTGATGTGAACGGTTCTTACAACTTCGAGATTGCAGGTTTGAAGGCTGTGCTGAGCGCCAACGTGAAGAACTTGCTGGACTACCGTTACATCGCGAAGGCTTACAACCCGTCGAGCGGTACGGCTACAGAGGAGAACATCTACTGCTTCTACAACTTCGGTCGTACGTATAGTGTAAGGTTAAAGGTTAATTTCTAAACAATAAGATTCTGAGTTATGAAAATGAAATATATAGTGCCGGTATTTGCCTTGATGGGTACTTTAGCGGCCTGTGACAATTATAATGATCAGTTCGACTTCTTGAAAGAGGAGGGTATTACCGATCAGAAGAACCTCTCGATCTCGTTGGGTGGTAGCGACTATGGTACTATCGCAGATTTGGAGGATAACAAAACCTTGGCACTCTACAAGCAGGATCAGGGCGCCGAGAATAGTGTGGAGGCTTTGGCTGCGGTGAAGACGAATCGTTACTTCACAGCGGATGCGGCTGCTGCTGATTATATCCCGGCTTGGTTGCTCTACCGTTACCCGGAGGCTACCGATGGTTCTCGTATCAAGGTTTCTTTCAATGAGTTCAAGGGCTCTTCGGCTTACTTGAGTGAGATGACGGATATTCAGAGCTATACTTTGACTGAGAGCGACTACACAACAGTGTGGGGCGACGGTAAGTCGGTGCTCTATCTCTCTCCGAAGACGGAGACGAACATCAGCACGGTGCTGAGCACTGCCTTCCCTTCTGCCAGCAACGGTACGAAGGTGTTGGTGAACTATGCATATGACGACTTGGAGCCGAGTATCGGTGGTGGTAGTGAAGCGGAGGAGAAACTCCCGACCATCAGCGAGATTCTGGCAACAGCCGGTGAATATACGGTAGAAGGTACCGTGGTTGCTACCTACGGAAGAGGTTTCTTGTTGGGCGATGATACGGGTAGTATCTTGGTTTACCAGAATGCTGCTTCCAACTATGTAGTGGGTGATAAGGTACGTGTGTCAGGTACTACTACGAAATATAGTGGTTTGATGCAGTTCCCGGCTACTTCGGAGATTACTTTCAAGGGCCGTGCGGATAGCTTTGCTTATCCTACTTCTGCCACTTCTATGACCGGTGCTGAGTTGGATAGCTATGTTGCTTCTCCTTCTGTAAAATATGTGAAGGTGGATGGTAAGCTGACCATCAGTGGTACTTACTACAATTTGGCCGTGGATGGTATGACTCGTACGGGTAGTATCTCTTACCCGGTAGCCGGTGTGGTGGATTCCAGCCTGAGCGGTCAGGATGTAACAGTAACCGGTTATTTGATTGGTGGTACAGCGAAGTACGTCTATTTCATGGTTACTTCAGTGGTAGCGAAAGGTACTACTCCCGAGAATACTCCGGTGGGTGTTGTTGCGATGTCTGCAGCAGGTACTTACACGGTGAAAGGTACAGTAGTCGCTACTTATGCACGTGGTTTCTTGTTGACCGATGGTACGGGTCGTATCTTGGTGTACAAGAGCAGCACAGGTGTTGCTGTGGGTGACGTAGTAACGGTGAGCGGTGCTACTTCTGCTTACGCAGGCCTGATGCAATATTCATCTTCTGCTACGGTAACTATCGATAGCACCGGCGGCACTTTCACTCAGCCGGCAGCTCGCGAGTTGAGCTCCGATGATTGCGAGGCTTACCTCGACGCTCCTTATTGCGCGTTGGTAACATACACCGGTACGTTGACTATCAGCGGTAGTTATTATAACATTACTATTGACGGAACTTCGAAGGCAATCGGTAGTATCTCTTATCCGAACACGGGTGATGTAGATTCTAGCTTGGACAAAAAGAAGGTAACGGTAACCGGTTATGCCATCGGTACCTCTTCAAGCAAATACCTCAACACGATGGTGGTATCTATCGCTGCGGCTTCTTCTACTTCTTCAACGAAGGCATTGGCTAGCAAGCTGCAGACCCGCGCTGCTTCCAGCGAGGTAACGGCTAACAAGGCTGCGCTCTATACTTATAGCTCTACAGATAAGACTTGGAGCAAATATAGCACCAGTGGTGTAACGGTGGCTGCTGTCAATCCGCAAACCTACACTTCTGTAGGTACCAGCTTCCTGGCTAAACCGGATACGCAGATCCCGACTTACTTGAACTTGAACTATCCGTATGCTACCAACGGTACTGTGATGGCTGTGGCTTATGTAAGCAACTTGAATGGTGACGTGGCAGTGAGCGAGTACAAACTCTCTCAGGGTGCTTGGAAAGAGACCTCTTCTATCGGTACTTCTAAGTTGACCTTCCAGTTGGAGAACGGTGTTTGGACAGCAGGTGCCAACTCTTACTACGAGAATACGTTGCTGGGTTCTACCGGTGACTTCACCGCTTGCAACGTAGCGCTGAACGGTCTGACTTACGTTTGGACCAATACAACCAGCTATGGTTGGAAGGGTTCTGCATACTCTAGCAAGGGTTATGCAGCTGAGGCTTGGTTGGTTTCTCCGACCATCTCTTTGGAGGATGCTGAGGCTCCGGTATTGAACTTCTCAGAGGCTGCCAACTACATGGCAGGTAACTCAGTGGCTGACGTATTTACCGTTTGGGTAACTACCGATGCTGACAAGTTCACGGATGATGTTTCTGCTTGCAACTGGACACAGGTGGTTCCTGACAACCGTGCTGCCGGTGACAGCTGGACATTCGTTTCAAGTCAGGTTGACTTGAGCAGCTATGCCGGTGAGTCTATCCGTATCGCCTTCAAGTATGTCAGCTACGAAGGTGCTGCAGGTACTTGGGAGGTGAAGAACGTCTCAGTGGCTGAGCCTACAGAGTAATCTTATATCGAACTCTCTTCTCCATGCCGGAAATAGGCAAGGGGAGGAGAGTTCCCTTTTTATACAACTATAAACGCTAAAAATAAAAGAGATGAATAAGCATATTGGTAAACTTTGGATGTGGCTGGTGTTGCTCTGCTCCTTCACGATGGTGGCATGTAGCGATGACGACGATGAGGCCTATCAGTATATCACTCAGGAGGGTTCTTCTACCTATGTGTTGAAGGGTTACGGCGATGCCGGTTTCAACTATACGCACAATCTGTGGACTCCGCTGGATCTTTCTTCACCTATCTATATCTCCGACAGTGAGCTCGCCGGTTCGCAGTATAGCTATGCAGCGGTGAATGCTGAGCGTCTGGATGCGGTGACTACGATTCCCGAGAGTGGTTATGAGACTACGGCTCCCATCAAAGAGGGTGCTATCTATGTAGCGAAGAATGTTACAACCGCGAAACTGACTTACCTGAAACTGCGTATCGTCAGTGTCATCGACAATGAGGTGACTATCGAGTATGCGAAGTTGGGTGAGGAGGTTCGTCCTAACGGCAATGCCAATGAGGCTGAGGGTACGAATACCTACGTGACTCGTCTCGAGATGCCCCACCGTTTGACTTCCAACAACTTGGCAGTACACACGGTGACGGTGGATGGCGAAGAGGTGATGAACCTGGCCATCGAGTGGAACGACAACTACAAACATGCACAATGGGTAGCTTTCACCTTCGATAAGATTACAGCCTTTGACGCCAACATCGGTCGTACGGATGCTTGGGCTTCAGATGCACTGTTGCCCGAGAGCATGCGCGTGGACAACTCTTACCACACCAGCGACGGTTTCGACCGTGGCCACTTGTGCGCTTCCGAGGATCGCCAGTATCTGAAAGAGGCCAATCAGCAGACTTTCCTCTATAGCAATATGAGTCCGCAGATGAGCTCTTTCAACAGCGGCGTTTGGGCGAAGATGGAGGCACAGGTACAGTCTTGGGGCCAGTCGGTAAATGCTCTCACATACGATGAGATTTATGTGGCTAAAGGTGGTACGTTGAACAATCTGTTGAAGAGCTACACCGGTACGAAGAAATCGGGCGACGGACTCTATCCGACGACGGATGCATCCGGCTTCACCACCAAAGGTTTGGCTTGCCCGGCTTACTACTACATGGCTATCTTGGCCAAGAAGGGTACCGAGTATCAGGCCATTGCCTTCCTCGTACCGCACGATGAGACCATTGCCGCTTCTACCGATTACTCACAGTATGTCGTAACAATCGACAAACTGGAGGAGGCTACGGGTGTGGACTTCTTCTGTAATCTTCCCGACGACGTGGAGAGCAGCGTAGAATCCTATACAGACAAGAATCTTTGGACTTGGCTCAATGCAGCGAACTAAGTCCGCCCTTAATTAAATAGTTCATTAGATAGTCCCCATCGGAGTTCTTTGCTCCGGTGGGGATTTTTTCGTCCCAACTCTTTCTTGGTTTGGCAAAATTCTTTTATATTTGTTGGGTAAACGTGAAAAGAAAATCATTAGAAATAAAAAGATAGGCAAATGAAGAAATTATGGATTCTGGGGTGTCTCGTGTTGGCACTCTCCGCTTCGATGCAAGCAAAAAATCGTGTAAAGCAAACGTCGGTGCGCCCTCGTGGACTCTATGCGGTGGCGTTCTATAACCAGGAGAATCTCTTTGATACCATTCACAATGAAGGCAAAAACGACTATGAGTATCTGCCTACGAGTAAGGTGAAATGGAATACAGAGAAGTATCTGGCAAAGCTGAAAAATATGTCGAAAGTCATCAGTGAACTGGCTACGGACAAGGTGCCCGAAGGCGCTGCCATCGTGGGTATGGCTGAGGTGGAGGACCAGCTGGTGCTGGAGGACTTGCTGAAACAGCCGGCATTGGCGGAGCGCGGCTATAAGTACGTGCATTACGAAGGTCCCGATAAGCGCGGCATCGACTGTGCACTGCTCTACAATCCGCAAATCTTCCAGGTGGATTCCAGTCGCCTGGTACCTTATGTCTATCCGGCGGAAGATACCATCCACACTACGCGTGGATTTCTGGTAGTCAACGGTCGTTTGGGCGGTGAGGACCTGACCGTCATCGTCAACCACTGGCCCTCACGCGGCGCGGAGTCCGCAGCTCGTGAACGTGCCGGAGTGCAGGTAAAGGCCTTGAAGGAACAACTTCAGGCGGCTCGTCCCGATTTGAAGATTATCATCATGGGCGATATGAACGACGACCCGATGGACAAGAGTATGACGGAGGCACTCGGCTGCAAACATCTGATGAAGGAGGTGGGCGCGCAGGACTTGTACAACCCGTGGGTCTGCACACTCTATGAACAAGACAACGGTACGCTTTGTTATCGGGGTAAGTGGAACCTCTTTGACCAGATTGTCTTCACCGGCAACTTGCTCCATGGCAACTTTAGTTCGCTGACCTATCTGCGTAACGAGGTGTTCCGTCGCGATTACCTCATTCAGCAGGAAGGACGCTACAAAGGTTACCCCTTCCGTACGCAGGCCGGGGGTGTGTGGATGAACGGTTACAGCGACCACCTGCCGACCATCATCTACTTACTGAAGACCATGGAATAGGGCGAAAAATGTGATAAATAAATATTTTTTGCTTTTTGGACAAAGAAATATAGTAGAAGATTTTTTTTTGAGGAGTTAATTGCTAACTTTGCCTCGTCGTATAAAAAGCGATACTTATTAATCATTAAATATAAAGAACTATGGTAAATTTTAAAGAGATAGGTCTTGTAAACACGAGAGCTATGTTCGCCAAAGCTGTGAAAGGCGGTTATGCTATTCCGGCGTTCAACTTCAATAATATGGAGCAACTTCAGGCCATCATCCAGGCGGCTGCAGAAACGAAGTCTCCGGTCATTCTCCAGGTATCTAAAGGTGCTCGTAACTATGCTAACCAGACTTTGCTGCGCTATATGGCAGAAGGTGCTGTGGAATATGCTAAAGAGTTGGGTTGCGAACATCCCGAAATCGTGCTTCACTTGGACCATGGCGATTCTTTTGAATTGTGTAAATCATGTATCGATATGGGATTCTCTTCAGTGATGATTGATGGATCTCACCTCCCTTATGATGAGAACGTAGCATTGACGAAGAAGGTGGTTGACTATGCTCACCAATTCGATGTAACTGTAGAAGGTGAATTGGGTGTGTTGGCCGGTGTTGAGGATGAGGTTTCTGCCGCTCACAGCACTTACACCAAACCTGAAGAGGTGGTTGACTTCGTTACAAAGACCGGTTGCGACAGCTTGGCAATCTCTATCGGTACTTCTCACGGTGCCAACAAGTTCCGTCCGGAGCAGTGCACACGCGATGCGAACGGTCGTTTGGTTCCTCCTCCTTTGGCTTTCGATGTATTGAAAGGCGTAGAGGAGCAGCTCCCGGGCTTCCCCATCGTACTCCACGGATCTTCTTCTGTTCCTCAGGAGGAAGTGGATACCATCAACAAATATGGTGGCGCTTTGAAAGATGCCATCGGTATCCCCGAAGAGCAGTTGCGTAAAGCTGCGAAGTCTGCAGTTTGCAAAATCAATATCGACTCAGACAGCCGTTTGGCTTTGACTGCTGCGGTGCGTAAAACTTTGGCTGAGAAACCGGCTGAGTTCGACCCGCGTAAATATCTGGGCCCGGCTCGTGATAACATGAAGAAACTCTACATCCACAAGATTGTGAATGTATTGGGTTCTGACAATAAATTGGCTTAAACTAGTGACTGCCCGCCTTTCCGGCGGGCAGTTGTTCATATCATAATTAATCAGAGCGCCCTTCTTCGCAGTGATGCACAGAAGGATGATTATATGCTTTGAATAAATTTATCTCGTATAATTCTTATTCAATATCATATAATGCTCCCCTTCTTCCC
>CAYSOW010000014.1:0-2787 GCA_964432715.1 uncultured Bacteroides sp. | reverse complement strand
CTTCCCTAAATAGTTCCTTGTTGTGCTTTGATTATTCAGCAGCGGGAGCCTCCTCAGCAGGAGCAGCCTCTTCAGCGCCTTCCTCAGCAGGAGCAGCCTCTTCAGCAGGAGCAGCCTCTTCAGCCGGTGCAACTTCCTCAACCTGAGCCTCCTCAGCAGGAGCCTCGTTAGCAGCTTTGTTTCCGCAAGAAGCGAAAGAGATAGCTGCAAATGCTACGAATACAAATACTAATTTTTTCATTTTCTTTGCTTTTTAAAACTATAAAACAATTGTTTGCTTATTAAAACGATGCAAATGTATGCACTTTTTTGTTACGTTGTACTTTTTTTGAGCACTTTTTTTCGTCTTTTTTTTGTTTTTTTTCTTTTGATTTCGTAACTGCTTATAAATTAAACAATTCCGAATTAAGGATTTTCTTCTTTAATCGGACTGATGCGGGGGTTGGAGTGCAACTTCGCCTCGAATGTCTTCCTTTTGTGGGCGGAAATGATTACCTTTGCACGAATAATTAATAGAAGATGATAGATACCTCCATTTTTCAAGATAAAAAAGCGGCTTACTTCACGTTGGGTTGTAAGTTGAATTTCTCCGAGACCTCCACCATCGGTAAGATGTTGAAGGAGGCGGGCGTGCGTACCGTGCGTAAAGGAGAGAAGGCGGATATTTGTGTGGTGAATACGTGCTCCGTGACGGAGACGGCGGATAAGAAATGTCGGCAGGCCATTCATCGTTTGGTGAAGCAGCATCCCGGGGCTTTTGTGATTGTGACGGGTTGTTATGCGCAGCTGAAGCCGGGACAGGTGGCTGAGATTGAGGGCGTCGACTTGGTGCTCGGCGCGGAACAGAAGGGTGATTTGCTTCAGTTCCTCGGCGATTTGCAGAAGAAGGAGCATGGCGAGGCACACACGGTGGCCACCAAGGATATTCGTTCGTTCGCGCCTTCGTGCTCGCGGGGCGACCGTACGCGCTATTTCTTGAAGGTGCAGGATGGCTGTGATTACTATTGTTCTTATTGTACCATCCCCTTTGCGCGCGGACGCAGCAGAAACGGCAGCATTGAGGAGATTGTGGCGCAGGCTCGTCAGGCGGCAGCCGAGGGGGGCAAGGAGATTGTAATCACGGGTGTGAACATCGGTGACTTCGGCAAATCCACCGGGGAGACTTTCTTCGACTTGGTGAAGGCGCTGGATCAGGTGGAGGGTATCGAACGTTATCGTATCTCTTCCATCGAACCGAATTTGCTGACGGACGAGCTGATTGATTATGTGTCGACCTCTCGCGCCTTTATGCCTCACTTCCACATTCCTTTGCAGGCTGGCTCTGATGAGGTGCTGAAGTTGATGCGTCGTCGCTATGATACGTCGCTCTTTGCGGCTAAAATTGCCAAGGTGCGCTCGGTGATGCCGGATGCATTCATTGGGGTGGATGTGATTGTGGGCACTCGTGGCGAGACGGAGGAGCTCTTTGAGCAGGCTTATCGCTTTATCGAGGGGTTGGACGTGACGCAGTTGCACGTGTTCAGCTACTCGGAGCGCCCCGGTACGCAGGCATTGAAGATTGATTATGTGGTCTCTCCCGAGGAGAAGCATCGTCGCAGTCAGCGCTTGTTGGCGCTCTCTGATGAGAAGACACGCGCTTTCTATGCCCGTCATATCGGTCAGACGGCCACGGTGCTTCTGGAGAAACCGAAGCCCGGTATGCCGATGCACGGATTTACTTCGAACTATATCCGCGTAGAGGTGGAGGGCAATGATGCTCTGGACAACCACCTGGTGCAGGTGCGTCTGGGCGAATTTAATGAAGACTTTACGGCCCTGAAAGGAACCATCCTGTAGGGGTTGTGTATATCATATAATATAAGGAATCAGAATATAAGATAAGGTATCGGAATGAAACTGGCAATCGTCCTATTGAATTGGAACGGAGCGGAGATGCTTCGCACGTTTCTCCCTACACTCCTCGGCTCGGTGCAGCAGGAGGGGGTGGAGGTGATTGTGGCCGACAATGGCTCTACGGACCACTCTCGACGCGTGATGGCGGAGGAGTTCCCGCAGGTGCGTTTGTTGTGCCTCGACCGCAACTATGGCTTTGCCGAAGGGTATAACCGGGCGCTGTCGCAGGTGGCGGCGGATTATTACCTGTTGCTGAATTCTGATATTGAGGTGGAAGAGGGTTGGCTGGCTCCGTTGCTCTCCTATATGGAGGCGCATCCCGAGGTGGCCGCCTGTCAGCCGAAGATTCGCTCACAGCGCAACAAGGCGCTCTTTGAGTATGCCGGAGCGTGTGGCGGATATATGGATGCCTTGGGTTATCCCTATTGCCGCGGACGAATCTTCGATACCGTGGAGGAGGACTGTGGTCAGTATGATACGGTGGCTTCGCTCTTTTGGGCCACCGGTGCGGCACTGATGATTCGGTCGGTGGATTATTGGGCGCACGAGGGGCTGGACGGTCGCTTCTTTGCACACATGGAGGAGATTGATCTTTGCTGGCGATTGCGTAAGGCGGGCCGGAAGATTGTCTGTGTGCCGGAGAGTAGGGTGTATCATGTGGGCGGTGCGACGCTCAAGAAGGAGAACCCGAAGAAGACTTATCTCAACTTCCGCAACAACTTGCTGATGCTTCACAAGAATCTCTCTACAGGTGCGCTTTTCCCGGTGCTCCTGCTGCGTTGTGCGTTGGATTACGCCGCAGCGCTCTCTTTCTTGCTGAAGGGCGATACTGCCAATATGAAGGCGGTGGTGCAGGCGCGTCTCGACTTTTGGCGGATGCTTCCGTCCAATCGC
>CAYSOW010000013.1:12318-29212 GCA_964432715.1 uncultured Bacteroides sp. | reverse complement strand
CAGTTGTAGGACATCTCATTTTTTTGTCGTATCTTTGGGGGCATTTTTCTATCAGAAATGCACGACAAAGATGAAAAAGATTACCATTGCAATTGACGGATATTCCTCGTGCGGCAAGAGCACGATGGCCAAAGACCTGGCCAAAGAGATTGGCTACATCTATATCGACAGCGGCGCCATGTATCGCGCGGTAACCCTGTTTTGCTTGCGCAAAGGGTTCTTCCGTGCCGACGGCTCCATTGACACGGAGGCACTGAAGGCAGAGATTGGCTCCCTGAGGATTGAGTTTCAACGCGACCCACAGAGCGGTCGCCCGATGACCTGCCTCAACGGTGAGAACGTGGAGAAAGAGATTCGTAACATGGAAGTATCCTCCCATGTCAGTCCCGTGGCAGCCCTCGACTTTGTGCGCGAAGCACTGGTGGCTCAACAACAAGCCATGGGTGCGGCCAAAGGCATCGTCATGGATGGTCGAGACATCGGCACCACCGTCTTCCCCGACGCAGAACTGAAGATCTTCGTCACCGCCTCCGCAGAGATTCGTGCGCAACGCCGTTACGACGAGCTGAAGGCGAAGGGCGAGGTGGCCAGCTTCGACGAGATTCTGGAGAACGTAAAGACACGCGACCACATCGACGAGAACCGCGCGGTGAGTCCGCTGCGTAAAGCCGACGATGCCCTTCTGCTCGACAACAGCGAGATGACCATTGCGGAGCAAAAGGCTTGGTTGCAGGAACAGTTTCAAAAAGTGGTCGGCGCATGATTCGCATTGAGATAGACAACGGTTCGGGCTTCTGCTTCGGAGTGACCACCGCCATCCAAAAGGCGGAGGAGGAGCTGAAGAAGGGCGAGACACTCTACTGCCTGGGCGACATCGTGCACAACGGTAAGGAGTGCGAACGCCTGAAGCAGATGGGACTGATTACCATCAACCACGACGAGTTTCGTGCGCTCCACCGCGCCAAGGTGTTGCTGCGTGCCCACGGAGAGCCGCCCGAGACCTACCGCATCGCCCGCGAGAACGAGATAGAGATTATTGACGCCACCTGCCCCGTGGTGCTCCAGCTGCAGAAACGCATCAAGAAGGAGTACGACAACACGACGGAGCGTCCGCGCCAGATTGTCATCTACGGCAAAAACGGTCACGCGGAGGTGCTGGGACTGGTGGGACAGACCCACGGCGAGGCCATCGTGATTGAGTCGCTGGAGGAGGTGCAGAAACTGAATTTCCAGCACGACATCTACCTCTACTCACAGACCACCAAGTCGTTGGAGGAGTTCGGAAAGCTGGTGGAGTACATCCAGCAGCACATCGCCCCCACGGCACAGTTCCGCTACTTCGACACCATCTGCCGACAGGTGGCCAACCGCATGCCCAACATCCGGAAGTTTGCCACAGCGCACGACGTCATCTTCTTTGTCAGCGGCAAGAAGAGCTCCAACGGGCGCATCCTCTTCGACGAATGTCGGAAGGTAAACCCCAACTCCTACCTGGTGGACGGCGCGCCGGAACTGACGCCCGGACAGCTGCAAGGAGTGCAAAGCATAGGCATCTGCGGCGCCACCTCTACCCCCAAATGGCTGATGGAGGAGTGCAAACAGCGCATACAAACAGAGATAGAGAAGGACGAGCAGGTAAAATAAATTAACCTTATTTGTGATAATCGTCCATTCTTTTTCCGATTTAAACCGATACAACTAGCTGCTTTTTTTATAATTTTGCAGCGCACAATTAATAATAGGTATTAACTATGAGTGAAATTAAATGTATAGGTATTCTGACCTCGGGCGGCGACGCACCGGGTATGAATGCAGCGATTCGCGCCATTACACGCGCAGCGATATACAACAACCTGAAGGTAAAAGCAATTTATAGAGGCTACCGCGGACTGATTACGGGAGAGATTGCGGAGTTCCGAACAGAGAATGTAAGTAACATCATCCAGCGTGGCGGTACAATTCTGAAAACAGCACGTTGCAAGGAGTTTACCACTCCCGAAGGACGTGCCATTGCCTACGAGAACATGAAGAAAGAGGGCATCGACGCCTTGGTGGTGATTGGTGGCGACGGTTCGTTGACCGGTGCGCGCATCTTCGCCCAGGAGTATGATGTGCCTTGCATCGGATTGCCGGGTACCATCGACAACGACTTGTTCGGTACGGATACCACCATCGGTTATGACACGGCACTGAACACCATTCTGGAGTGTATCGATAAGATTCGTGACACCGCCACTTCTCACGAGCGCCTCTTCTTCGTAGAGGTGATGGGACGTGACGCCGGCTTCCTGGCGCTGAACGGTGCCATTGCATCAGGTTCAGAGGCTGCCATCATTCCGGAGTTCAACACCGAAGTGGACCAGCTGGAAGATCTGATTAAGAACGGTTTCCGTAAATCAAAGAACAGTAGTATCGTATTGGTAGCCGAGAGTCCCGCTACCGGCGGCGCCCTCCACTTGGCAGAGCGCATGAAGAAGGAGTATCCCGAATACGACGTACGTGTCTCTATCCTCGGCCACTTGCAACGCGGTGGTAGTCCGACGGCCCACGACCGTATCATCGCCAGTCGTATGGGTGCAGCCAGCATCGATGCCCTGATGGAAGGTCAGCGCAACGTGATGATTGGTATTGAGCACGACGAGATTGTCTACGTGCCCTTCACGAAAGCCATCAAGAACGATAAACCTATCAAGAAAGAGTTGGTGAACGTGCTGCGCGAGTTGTCTATCTAACGCACCGTCGCCCCCTACGGGTAGATACATACAAAAAGCCCGGCTTCTCTCCGCAAGGAAGGAAGTCGGGCTTTTGGTTTTTGCCGATTTACACTTATAAATCTTATTTCCGTGAAAGGTTCTGACTGAAGTAGGTGTCGAGCAACTGCTTCGCCGCCACAAAAGAAGTGAGATTGCCCTGCAGCACCTGCTGCTCACGGCTCTCCAGCATCGCAGCAATCTCCGGATTGTTATAGAAACTGTCGCGCAACTGCTCGTTGATGGTCTCATACATCCAGTACTTCGCCTGCTCGTTGCGACGGTAGTCGAAGTAACCGTTCTTCTTCACAAAGTCGATGTAGCGGTAGATCATGTCCCAAATCTCCTTGATGCCCAAGCCATAGAAGCCCGAGTAAGTGAGCACCTCCGGCGACCAGCCACTCTCGGGAGCAGGGAAGAGATGCAACGCGTTGCGGAAATGAGACGCCGCCAAGTTCGCCTTCTCGATGTTATTGCCATCCGCCTTGTTGATCACGATACCGTCCGCCATCTCCATGATACCACGCTTGATGCCCTGCAGCTCGTCGCCCGTACCCGCCAACTGAATCAGCAGGAAGAAATCGACCATGGAGTGCACCGCCGTCTCGCTCTGGCCCACACCGACCGTCTCCACAAAGATCTTGTCGTAGCCCGCCGCCTCACAGAGAATGATGGTCTCACGCGTCTTGCGCGCCACACCGCCCAGCGAACCCGCCGATGGACTGGGGCGAATGAAGGAATTGGGATGTACGGAGAGCTTCTCCATACGCGTCTTATCGCCCAGGATACTACCCTTGCTGCGCTCACTGCTCGGGTCGATGGCGAGCACCGCCAACTTACCGCCCTGCTCCAGCACATGCAAGCCGAAGACATCAATCGACGTACTCTTTCCGGCACCCGGAACGCCACTGATACCAATGCGCACCGAGCGGCCCGAATAAGGCAAGCACTTCTCGATGACCTCCTGCGCCAGCGCCTGATGTTCGGGGCGCACACTCTCAATCAAGGTGACAGCACGACTCAACAGCGTGACATCGCCCTTCAGAATACCCTCCACATACTCCCCGACGGAGAGCTCGCGGCGTTTGGGTTTGCGGTTCATTTTCAGGTAGGGGTTGACAATGGAGGGCTGCTCCACCCCACTGTTAACGGTCAGTCCCTTATACTCCTCACTGTTTTCAGGATGTTCCATGGTTCGGTATATGTTTTAATTCTACTTGATATTCACTTTGATTTCCACCTTCGGACGATGCGGATCGTTGGTAATCATCCACACGCGCGGCGTGGTGTTATACTTCTTCAGATATTGCGCCAGGGCCGTAATCTTCACCTTTGCCGACTGTCCCGGCAGGAGCGAACGACGCGGAATGCTGACGTTGATGGAAGGTGCGGTGACCTGCACCTCGCTGAAGGTGAGCTCCGAACGGCCACGGTTGGTGATGACCAGCGTCTGCGCCACCTTCTTCTTGCCCTTCATTACAATCTCCAGATGATCGGTAGAGAGTTCCGTCTTCGGCGCCAACGCCAACTGTTGCGGCGTAAGTTGCGAAAAGTCGGGCAACGCCACTCCCATCACACGAATCTCGTTCTCCTCGCCCACCTGATCGCCCGCATGACGCGAGAGATAGACCGACGTGTGTACCAGTCCCAGCGACGGAAGGCGGTCGGGATGCAGCGTCAGCTCCACCTTACCCGCACGTCCCGGCATCACCACCTCCGGCACCGCCTTCGCCTCAATGTAGTGAGGCAAGTGCATCAGCACCGGTTCCGCAGGCTTGTCGGAGCCGTTCACCAGCTGCAGCTCCACCTTCGGCGTGCTGCCCTTCTCGGCATCCGGAAACTCAATATGGTTGCGGTCGAGATGCCACGTGCCCATCTGCACCGGATAGCTCTCGGCATAATCGGTAATCTCTGAACGTACCACGCCCGAGAGACTCAGGACGAGCGGCTCCTCGGAAGCGTTGGTGTAGACCAGCACCTCCTTCTGGAAATGGCCCAGCAACTGGGCATCGTAAGAGACAGAGAGCTCGGCGGAAGCATGCGGCGCGATGGCCTTGCGGCTCCAATCGGCATTCATACAGCCACACGAAGGCTCCACCTCCGTAATCAGTAAGGGTTTGTTTCCTTTATTGGTCAGTTTATATCGCACAGTCGCCGGCTTCTTCCAGAGAATATCCCCCAGCGTCACCGTCTCCTTGTCGACCACGGCACGCGGTTGCGCCCAGGCTCCGGTGGCAGCGGCCAGCAACAGACCGACTATCATTGTTCTATTATTCATATCTTTTCCTGTAAGTGGGACAAAGGTAGGAAAATAAAACGAAACCGTCGAAGGAGGATGCAGAAAAAAGCTAGCGTTCCACCTTCAAACGCAGATTCCCGGCGGTGTGAGCATTGAAGGCGGGGTTGTAGAGACATTGCACCTTCACCACCCCGGCACTGTAATCGCCTTCACGGGTGACGCGACTGTAGAGCTCCAGGCGATGCTCCCCCTTGGGCAGCTGCTCAAAGTAGAAGTCGTCCGAATGGTCGCGCACCGACTGGTAGAAACGATCCTGCAGATTCCACCCGTAGCCCGAGAGGTTGTTCTTAGGCTCCAGACAGCCGGCACGCAAATGGCGCAACTGCACGAAACTCAGCGTACGGTCGTTCAGCAGGCGAATCTCACTCTTCAGCAAGTCGCCCACCTGCAAGAGAGTTCCGGCACGCACCTCCTCCCACTCCGTCGCTCCATTGCGCAGCCGCGCTACATAGAGTGTACGCTCCACCTGCAACGCCTCGCCCTGCGATTGCACGGAATCCATCACCTCCTGATACTGTGCAAAGACAGCACCCCAGGTGAGACCGTCGTGCTGCTGCGTCACGGTGAAAGTGGCAGGCAGCGGATCGGTATCGGCATAGCTGCGCTCCTCGCGGAAGAGCTGCTGACCGGAAGTTGCATGAGAAGTATCCAGCACCTTTTGATCCAGTTTCAGTTCGGGCATCGGCACCTCCGCCAACGCCTCCTCGCGCCTCATCAACAAAGCCCAGACGGCATCCACCGTATGGAGCGGAGAGAGCCACGCCTGCACCTGCTTCTGCTTCAGAATCCACTGCTGCATGGCCACCGTAGCATCGGGTGCATAACCGTAGCGGGCAAAAGCCTCCACCACCGCAGCCTGCGTAGGAATACGGTCGTCCATCCAGCTGCGTTGCGCCTTGTCGGTGTCATAGTAACGTCCCAGTTCCTCGCTCTCCACAGCGTACTCCAGCAAGCTCTGCAGCAGTTCCGGTGCCACCCGGCCCTCGCCCATCAGTTGGTCGATGACCGCCAGACGCGCCTTGCCGTAGAGGGTCAGTTCCGACCGCTGCGCACAGACGACGTCAAAGAGTTGCGACTCCAGAGCACTCTTTTTCAAGTTCAAATCGCGCTGCAACAGCGCAAAGATATAGAGATAGTGAGCCGCCGCCTCCGAGAACTCCTTGTCCTTCTTCGATTGCGACTTCCACTCACTCAGCATCATCAACTTCAAAACATTGAATCCCTGTTGCATCATCCGCTTCAGTTTCGGTTCCTGAACAGGCGAGGCGATATAGGTGGAACGTGCCAGCATCTCCATCACCGCCGTGGTGACATAGCGACTGGCGGGCATCCCTTTGAACCAAGTCCAAGTACCGTTCGGCAACTGCAGAGCAGAGAGTTTATTCAGGTGCCCCTGAATGGATTGCTCCACCTTCTCAGCGTCCAACAGTTCCGCCAGCGAAGCCTCTTGCTGCATCTCCGGATGGAGCGTCACAAGCCACTGCGCCAAAGTCTCCGCATAGCAAGCAGCCGCCAGCGAGAGCGCATCGTTCTCCGACGGATGTTGCAGCGTAGGCAGGGCAGCCACCGCCAGCCACTCGGGCTTACCGGTGTACTCCACCACCAACCGACGTTGCGTGGCGGTCGCACTGTGGCGGTTGAAGAGCGAGCGCAGGCTCACCTGCTTGGTGCCCGACTTGCGCAGCCCCACCAGCACACTCTCCGTCAGCGGCTCCCGGTCGCTCAGCACCGGCAAAGCATGCTGCTCGCCGTCACTGAAGGCATCGTTCTCCGCCACCATGCGACAGGTGAGGGAGTCGGTATACGTTTTGATTTCGCACGGGAAAGCCACGGGCGACGAGCCATTGGCAGGCAATTTCACCGTGGTGCGGGCAGTGTAAACCACCCGCTTCGTGGCAGCGTCCGAAAGTTCCATGCGCACCTTCACCACCTGCTGCACATCGGTCTGATTGAAGAGTGTGGCATCCAGCGAGGGACGGTCGCCCACCCGCACCGCACGCGGCAAACGCGCCTGCAACATAAAGGGCTTGGAGGCCACCACCAGCGTATCCATGCGCCCGTAAGCCATCTCCTTGGTGTGCGCCAAAGCGCGGAAATGCCAGGAGGTGAGCGATTCGGGCAGGGTAAAGTTCAAGGCAATCTCCCCGTGGGCATCCGAACGAAGTTGCGGGAAGAAGAAGGCGTTCTCAGCGAACTGTTGGCGGAACGGAACCTCATAGCTCTTAGCAACCCGGTCGACGAGCTCCAGATTCTCATTCACTTCGTCAAACGTGCACACCAGCGGCTCCTCCTCCCCGGCATCCTCAGCCGAGGCCGCCGAAGCACGACTCATCAGGCGCACCTCGCCGGTAGTGGCACCGCCGCGAAGACTATAGAGGGTGTTATGAATCCGGCGACGTCCGTTCCAGGCAGGCCAGGTAAAGGTGTGGTAAGTCAGCGACGGACACGCCACTTGCTTCCACCGCCAATCATCACGCAGCGAGAACCCTTCCCGGTCATAATCATAGAAAGCGAACGACAAGCGATGAATATACCTCAGGTTCAACATCCAGGGGTTGGGTTTACAGAGTTGATCGAGCGAGGCATCATATAAGGTAGCAAACAGTTCGGCATCCACCGGGTTGCCTTGCGCATCCGTCACGCACAGGCGCCACTCCTCCCGACTGCCCGCACGCAGTTGGTCGCGGAAGCTGCTCCAACGAAGATGCAGCTTGGAGTTGACAGCCGGCAAGGTCAGTCGATCCCTCTTGGAATAGAGTTGTCCCTCTTGAACAAAAGCATAAGAGAAGACCCCCTCGCCATTCGCCGCTTGCAAAGGGGTTTCGAACGTGCGAATGGAATCCCCCGGCGTCTCCGTCCAGCTGCGCAGCTCGCCCGAGCGGGTGTAGTAGTTCACCAGCATCGTGGGGTTCGGACGGGAAGTACCGTAGTAGACAGTGGCGACGCCTCGCACAGCATCCACCTGCGACACGAGCAACTCGCCGAAGCCCTTCGGCAAACGCCCCTCTTTCACGGAGGCGAGACGAATCTCCAGAGAGTCGCTCAGCAGCACGCCGCGTTCAGCAAGTGAGACACGCAGTTTATAGCGTCCCGAAGGCAATTGCTGAATCTCGCGGACCACCGGTCCCCAAGCACCTTCGCAACTACCCTCCAGCATCTTCACCACCACCTGATTGCCTTTCCAGTCGGCCTCTCCGGGCACAGCAAAGAGTTCGTAGCGCAGCGCGCGGCGGAGCGATTGTTGGTTATAGTTCTGCAAAGTCACCTGTAAAGTAGACGGTTGCTCCTTCAGCCAAGTGTCGGAAGCACTCTGCAGACGAAGGCGTGCCGGTCGGTCGGAGACCACAATCTCTTGCGTCACAGTTTCCGTATCGCCCCCTTCGGAGGTCACTTCCACCAGATTCATACAAACGATGCTCCCGGGATGGTCGGTCAACGGACATTTCTCCGTAGGGAAGAGAATGGTGTAACGTCCCGACTCGTCGGTGGTCACCTCCCCACTACAGATGGGACGCTCACGCAGCGATTGCGTGCTGCGCCATGCCCCCACACCGATGAAATAGTGCACCTTTGCCCGGGGCACCGGAGCACCGTTCAGGAAGGTTGCGCAACCGGTGAGGCGCAAGGTATCCTTCCAGCAGTAGCTATCGGTCAGCGGATCCACCTTCACATTAAATTGCGGACGGCGGTACTCCTCCACGCGCAGGTTGTACTCCGTGCGGCGCGACTTTCCGGCCGTGGCAACCAGGTAATAGCGCCCCACCGTTCCCTCCTCCGGCAAACGAAAGTCCACCGCACAAGAGCCGAACTCGTTGGTGGTTGCCTTTTGGCTCGCCACCTGCGTACGGTCATTGTTGAGGAGTTGAATCTCCACCTCCTGCCCGGCCTCAGCCGTCAGTGTATCGTTGAGCGAAGTGTGATAGAGCGCCACCACGTGGACCGTCTGTCCGGGGCGATAGATGGAGCGGTCGGTAAAGAGGTTCAGGCGACTGTCGCGCAAATCCCAAAAAAGAATGTTGCGGTCGTTCAGACTGACAGGCGTCATATAGAGATGATCGCCCGCAACAGCCCGACCAAACAAATCCTCGTCCGCCACCTCCTTTTGATAGGTTCGTTCGCAAAGGCCGCGGGCATCGCACGACAAAGTCTCAACCAATTCATACATCGGTTCCCCCTCTTTATCGGCATCCCCTTCCCGATAGATCTCCACCGATGCCTGCGGAACAGGCGCACCGGTAAGATTGTCCACCACCATCAGCACGGAGCGACCGTTGCAGAAAGGCAGCTCCACCAAACCGATGGAAGAGACGGTGAAGAAGTGCAGACTCTCCTCGGCCACCATGCCGGAATAGCTATCCAACTGCTCCGTACGCATCACGTAGTAACCCTCTTCGGGAATGGTGAGCGAGAGCGTGCGCTCCCGACGACGGAAGTCGGTGGTAGGCTCCAGCGTATAGTCATACGTTTCCACCTCCGTCGCCAGTTTTTTCCAGCGATTGGAGGATTCCCAGTCGTAACTGTCCTCACAGAGGAAGCGCGTGGTGTTCAGTCGGTAGAGATGCAACTTGAAGTGCGTCACGTTGCGATAGTTGACCTTCAGCCGGACGGGGCGACCGGGGTAGCACTTCGGCAGGGAGAGGGAGAGCGAGGGTTGCAACAGTTGCTGACTCAGGTTCTGTAAGCGACCGATGCGCTCATATTTGGGATAACGTTTCAAGGCGGATTGCAGCGTGTCGTAAGCCACCGCGGGACGGTCGCCCGACAAGCGTTGCGCCAGCAGGTAATAAAGTTCGGCGCAAGTTTCCACCTTATTATATTGTTGAATCAACGACGAGAGTCGCTCAATGGGAAAATCTTCTTCATACGTTTCGGCATGCTCCGCCAAAGCCAGCACCAGCAGTTCCGTGGCGCCGCCCGATTGGTAGAAATCCTCCAAGGGAGGATAGAGATCCCCCACCACCTTCGGAAGCTCATTGTAACGCACCGGCCGGAATTCATCGCTATTCACCATGGCACGCAAGGTGCGGCGAATCAGCAACGGATAGAGCTTGTCGCCCCCGTAGCGCTGGTCGGTCTTACCCTCCAGCAGCAGCGCCTCATAAGCGCGGGCGGGCGTTTGCAGAAGCGTATCATTGGGTTGCAGCGACTGCTTCATCAGTTGCCAACCCTCCTCATTCAAATCGGAAGCCGTATAGATGGAAGGATGTTTCGTGGCGTCCATCAGCAAGCCGCCCAGCAAGTTTTGCAGGACCGCCCGATGCACGGGATGTTTCTCGCGGGCAATCCAGGCACGCAAGTAGTTGCAGCAAGGCGTAATGGAGTCGCGCGAGAGTTGACACTTCGCCTCGGTCAGGGTCATGTAAGCCTTCATCATCTCCGGCACATTCCCCTTTCGTTGCGCCTCATCAAAAAGGCGCTGCGCCACCTCCGCCGTGGTGCGGGGCAACTCCTTCGTAATGGATTCATCCACCTGTTTCCACGTAGGTGTCGTCTTTTGTGCCTGCAAAGGAAGCACACATAAGAGCATCAAGCCTAGTTGTAACAACCTTCTCGTTTTCATAGTTCTTTTAGCTTTCGTTTTTATTCAGTTTATTCAGTTACTCACAAAGATATAAAGATTCAACGATAACTTCCAAGGAACGAGTTACTTTTTTGTTTATCAGCAGCTTCATCGACAAGAAAAGTACCCTTTCCTATTCTATAAATTTTAAGAAATTAGAAGCTGATACGTTTCTATTTCCTTCAAGATTTATTCCTATAAATGGAAAGCGTAAGCAAATTTTCATGGTGATATTGAAATATAACTTTTGCGACACAAGAGATAGCATATAAGGCAGTTTTACCCCTTCGTGCTTATAAATATTCACTCCATATACTTTTAAACTTTCAATCTGAAGTTTTTATCCACAATCATTTTGTCATTAAGATTTATTTCCATATATTTGCCAATATTCAGGTATTAGATGAAAAACGAATATCATTTTAAGAATAGATTTTAACAAAAAGTAGAGACTATGTTAACAAAGAACGTTTTGAACTTCAGAAACGGAAGGAACTCCCTTTCGCTTTTCTTAGTGCTCTGCGGATTGGCAGGCGGACAGGCTCCGCTTTACGCAAGCACAATGCAGGAAACGAACCTGCAAAGTACACAACAACACGTCCTTCGAGGCACAGTGGTGGACGAGAACGGTGAGCCCATCATCGGTGCGAATGTCCTTGTGAAAGGAACCACCACAGGTACGGTGACCGATATGGACGGACACTTCTTTATGAATCTCTCTAGCAGCAAGGCGACCGTGGTAGTGACCTATATCGGTTATGCCGCTCAGGAGATTAACCTAAACGGAAAAAGTGAATTAAAGGTTGCCCTGAAACCGGACAACCAGATGCTGGAGGAGGTGGTAGTCACCGGCTACGGTACCTTCAAGAAATCTGCCTATGCAGGTTCTGCCTCCACGGTAAAGACCAGCACCTTGCAGGATGTACCGACGGTTTCCTTCAGCGGCTTGCTGCAGGGTTCTACGCCGGGCGTACAGATCTCTTCCGACTCCGGTCAGCCGGGTTCAGCCACTTCCATCAACATTCGTGGTATGGGTTCGTTCAACGCTTCCAACCAGCCGCTTTATGTCATCGACGGTGTGCCCGTGATTTCCGGTGACGTATCTACCTTGGGTACAACGGCCGGACAGGATGCCATGGCAACCATCAACACATCGGATATCGAGAATATCACGGTCATCAAGGATGCAGCCGCTGCTTCTCTGTACGGTTCGCGTGCAGCCAACGGTGTCATCTTGATTACCACCAAGAAGGGTCAGACCGGTAAGCCGAAGATCTCTTTGAAGGCCGACTGGGGTAGCTCTGACTTCGCGATGGATTACCGTCCCGTAATGACCGGTGAGCAACGTCGTGAATATATCTACAACGCCTTGAAGACCGGCCAGTTGCTTTACGGTGCTACTGAGGCGGAAGCTACGGCATACGCTGATGATGAAATTGATTACTATGCGCCGATTCCCTGGTGTGGCTATGTAGACTGGGACGATGTTCTGTTTAAGAAAGGTAGCCACAGCAACTACGAGGCTTCTCTCTCGGGCGGTACCGACAAGTTCAAATATTACTCTTCCCTCTCCTACCTGGATCAGGAGGGTATTGCCATCAACTCCGGACTGGAGCGTATCAGCGGACGTTTGAATGTGGAATACAACGCTTCAAAACAGATGACGTTGGGTGCCAACATGCTCTTCTCGCACATCAATCAGGATGTCTACAGCGAGGGCACCAGCTACACCTCTCCGTTCTACTCTTCGAGAAACTGTGTAGTTCCTTCGGACGCTGTCTACAATGAGGATGGTAGCTGGAACCGCGACTTTATCCGTAACGGCGACCGTAACCCGAAGCTTTCGCAGACTTACGACTGGCAGAAGGAGTACACGACCCGTCACTTCAACACCATCTGGGGTCAGTACGAATTTATTCCGAACTTGAAGTTTAAAACCACTTTGAGTTACGACTACTCTATTAATAAAGGTAAGGACTGGTCAGACCCGCGCACTTCTAACGGTGACGACGAGAACGGTATCATGTACAAATCAATGTACGAGCGCAGCAAACTCGTTTGGGCCAACCAGTTGAGCTATAACATCACGCTGAAACAAAACCACCACTTGGATGCCTTGATTGGCTATGAGGTGGACGACCAGCGTCGCGACTACCTGAGCGCTGAGAAGAAGAACTTTGCCAACCACGATAAGACGGAGTTGAGCAACGGTGCGACCCTCTCTGATGCTGCCGGTTCGAACACACGTACCCGCATGGTCTCTTACCTGAGCCGTGTGAACTATGACTACAAGAGCAAATACTTCTTGGGCGGTAGTATCCGTACCGATGGTAGCTCTCGCTTGGCTTCCGGCAACCGCTGGGGTACCTTCTGGTCACTCTCGGGCGCATGGCGTGCCATCGAGGAGGATTTCATGGAGCCGGTGCGCGGAACATTGACCGACTTGAAGCTCCGTCTCTCTTATGGTGTGAACGGTACTTTGCCTTCCGACTACTACGGCTACTATGGCTTGAGCAGCTTGACGGGCGACTATATGGGCGACCCCGCTTACTCGCTCTCTCAGATTGCCAATGACAAACTCTCTTGGGAGACCAACTACAACTTGAACGTCGGTGTGGACTTCTCACTCTGGGATCGTTTGAGCTTCACTTTGGAATATTACACGCGTACCACGAAGGACTTGCTGATGGATTATGCCATCTCTATGACCACCGGTTTCAGCAGCTACCTGCTCAACGTTGGTGAGGTGCGCAACAACGGTATCGAATTGGATATCAACTCGAAGAACTTCAACACGAAGAACTTCAGCTGGACCACCGGCTTCAACTTGGCACACAACAAGAACAAGATTGTGGCACTGGACGGACAGCAGACGGAGATTATCAGTGGTACACAGATTCGTCGGGTGGGTAAATCATACCGCACCTTCTACCTGATTGAGTTTGCCGGCATCAACCCGGAGACCGGTAGTCCGCAGTTCTACACCAACGACTTGGACGAGAATGGTAACTACATCAAGGAGATTACAGAAGACCCGGCAGACGCCAACCGTATCGCCATGAAACATGCCGAGCCTACCCTCACCGGTGGTTTGACCAACAACCTGCGTTACAAATGGTTCGACCTGAACTTCGTCTTCTCTTACCAGTTCGGCGGTTACTCATACGATACCTGGGCACAGAAGACCGAGCACGGTGGTAACGACCTGGAAGCAAACATTCCGACTTACTACCTCAACTCTTGGAAAAACCCGGGCGACATCACCAACTACGAGCTCTTCGTGGAGGATCCCGAGGTCTCTATGCAATCATACGCTACCAGCCGTCGTTTGCACAGCACCGACTTCATCCGTCTGAAGAACGTCACTTTGGGCTTCAACTTGCCGAAGAAATGGTTGAAGGGTACGGCAGAAGGCATCCGCCTCTACGCTTCCGCAAGCAACTTGTGGACCTGGGCGAAGTATGATTACTACGACCCGGAAGCAGTGAGCGACGGTTCAGCCATCTGGGGTACGCCTCCTTTGAAGACTTACACCTTCGGTATCAATGTCAATTTCTAAACTAAAAAGCAATGAGTATGAAAAAATATATCACCCTCTTCCTCGCCGGAGCTCTGACTTTGGGCACGAGCTCATGCGGCGACAGTTGGCTCGACCTGGAGCCCTCCACTTCGGTTCCAACGGATGAGACCATCACGGCGTTGTCGGATGTAAACTTCACACTGAACGGCGTCTACAACTTGATGCAGAATGCCTATGCTTACAGCGGTCGTCTGGTGTACTACGGAGATGTGACCGGAGACGACATGCAGGCTTACAGCACGACGAAACGTTCGGGTAGCTACTATCTGTTCCAATACACGAAAGATAACGCGCCCTCTACGTTCTGGTCGTACCCCTACAAGATGATTGCCAGCTGCAACCTGATTCTGGAGAAGATTGACGAGCTGGAGACCAGCGAAACAGAGCTGAGAGACTATTATAAAGGTCAGACCCTGGCCCTGAGAGGTATGTTCCTCTTCGACCTGACCCGCTTCTATGGCTATCCCTACAAGAAAGACAACGGTGCTTCACTGGGTGTGCCCATCATTGAGGAGGTGCTCGACAAAGAGGCAAAACCGAGTCGTAACACGGTGGCTGAATGTTACACGGCAGTGATTCGCGACTTGGAGAACGGTATCTCACTGATGAACAACAACACGGGCAAGTCGTTCCAGAAAGGACGCATGAACCGCTGGTCGGCCATGACGCTGCTGAGCCGCGTCTACCTGTACCACGGTGACGACCAGAAGGCGTATGACACTGCCGTAGAGGCCATCAAGGGTGCCGAGAAAGAGGGCTACGAACTTTGGAGCAACGACATCTACACCCAGGCTTGGGCAGCCGATGCCAGTGCCACCAGTCCGGGCGAGGTGCTCTTCGAGATTGTCAACACCACGGAGGACAACCCGGGCAAAGAGGCTTTGGGCTATCTGCACGGCACAGGTTACAAGGATATCATCATGACCAGCAGTTTCTATGAGATGATTACTGAGGACGCCAACGATGTGCGTAACCAGAACTTCGTCTACTACAGCAAACGTGCTTTCATCAGCAAATACTTGCCGCAGGACGGCGAGGAGGTAACGGCGGCCAACATTCCGTTGTTCCGTCTCTCTGAGCTCTACCTGAATGCATCGGAGGCTGCCTTCAAGATTGGCAAGACGGCAGAGGCAACCACTTATCTGGATGCCATCGTGAATCGTGCCAACCCCGACAAGCACGTGACGGAGAGCGAAGTGACTTTGGACCGCATCATGAAGGAGCGTCGTCTGGAGTTGGTGGGCGAAGGTCACCGTATGTTTGACGCCCTGCGCGACGGTGGTTCGGTGGTTCGTAAGAATGCCTCCAAAACTCCGTCTAAAATCAGCAGTACGAAACACTTGACCATGGACAGCGAGAAGATGAACTTCAACTGGAACTACTACAAGTGTGTATTGCCGATTCCTAAGGCTGAGATGGACGTGAACCCGAACTTGAAACAGAACCCGGGTTACGGCGATTAATCCTCGGGGGATTGATTGACGAATAACATGGATCGATTAAAAATATTGATTGGCTAAACAAGTATAACTATGAATAAATTGAGACAAGCGCTCATTTACCTTTTGCTCGTCGGCTTCCTGCACGTTTCGTTACCCGCGAACGTGTGGGCGGACGAGCCCGAGCAGACCGTCACCGAGGAGGTGATGACTTGCGACGGTCCGTACATCCTGCATCAGGCGGATGGTTCGGCCGATGTGATTACCGTCGACCGCCAAGGGAAGGTGGTGAAGAAACATTACGACAAGTTGCCGAAGAACTTTAAGTTTAAGGTGACTTCCTACGACTTGAAGCATTCGTTTCAGGTGAAGCTGCATGAGGTGACTCGCCCGGCTTGGCAACTGACACAGCCGGAGAAGGTTTTCGTGATGTCCGACCCGCACGGGGATTTGGATTGCGTGATTTCACTGCTGCAAGGCAATGGCATCATCGATAAGCATTATCGCTGGAGCTTTGGCAAGAACCGCATGGTGGTGATTGGCGATGTGTTCGACCGCGGTAACGATGCGGTGCAGATTTTCTGGTTGCTCTATAAGCTGGAGGCGGAGGCGGAAGCTGCCGGGGGTAGCATGTCGTTCCTCTTCGGCAACCACGAGCCGCTGGTGCTGATGAACGACTTGCGCTACACGAAGCCGAAGTACAAACTGCTGGCCAAGGAGCTGGAGTGTGAATACCCTGCCCTCTTTGCCCCTACGTCGGAGCTGGGCCACTGGATTTGCACGCGTAACACGATGATGACGGTGGGCCGCAACCTGTTTGTACACGCGGGATTGAGCAAGGAGTTCTACGAGCAGAATCTCTCGATTCCGACGGTCAACGAGCAGATGCCGCTGGGCCTCTACAAGCGGAAGAAGGAGCGTCAGGAGACTTCCCCGCTGATTTACTTCCTCTTCGGCAGCAACGGTCCGATCTGGTATCGCGGCTTGGTGCGCAAGGATGAGAAGTACAACCCGATTGCATCGGACACGCTGAATCTGATTATGCAGCGCTATGAGGCGGATAAGATTATCGTGGGACACACCATCTTCGACGATGTGACCAGCTTCTACGACGGTCGCGTCATCGGGGTGAATGTGGAGAATGCCAAGAATCGCAAGGAGCAGAAGGGTCGCGCCCTGCTCATCACGGACGGTAAGTATTTCGTGGTGGGAGATGAAGGAGTTCAGCGCGAACTGAAGTAATCCACTGATTAAGCATGTAGAAAT
>CAYSOW010000013.1:1755-12218 GCA_964432715.1 uncultured Bacteroides sp. | reverse complement strand
GACTTAAGCCTTCTTCGGGGTATTGCCCAAAGTAGCTACGAGGAAGTCGTAGAATTTACCGACAGAAGGAATATGTACCTTCTCGTCCGGAGTGTGCGGAGAGCGCAACGTAGGACCGAAGGAGATCATATCCAAGCCCGGCATGGTGGCACCGATGATACCGCACTCCAAACCGGCGTGACAAACTTTCACTTTCGGCTCTTTGCCAAACTGCTCTTCGTAAGATTTCACCATGGCATTCAAGATGGGAGAAGTGACATCGGGGTTCCAGCCTGAGTAACCGCCGCTGAGCACTACCTTCATACCTGCCATAGAGAAGCAACTCTCCAAAGAGGTGGTCAAGTACTCTTTCATTGACTCGGAAGAGCTACGTGCCAAAATCTGAATCTCTGCATTACCACCGGCGATATTGATGATAGCCAAGTTGGAAGAGGTCTCTACCGTCTCGGGGATGGTAGGAATCATACGAGTGACACCGTTCTGGCAAGCGAAGATAGCATCTACCAAGTTGTCCTGAATCTCCTCGGGCACTTCACCCTTCGGCAACTCAACACGCTCAGCCTTGAAGCTGATCGGGGTATCGTTTACGTGATACTCCTCGTTGAAGAGGTTCTCACAGTAAGCCACCAACTCCATCAACTCCTCTTCGTTGTCCGCAGGAATCGTCAAAACCACTTCTGCGCTACGAGGAATGGCGTTACGCATGTTACCACCGTTCCAAGAAGCCAGACGAGCCTCGTAAGAAGCAATGGCCTCACGAACGAAGCGAACCATCAACTTGTTGGCATTGGCTCTACCCTCGTTGATTTCCAAACCGGAGTGACCACCGCGCAAACCTTTCAAAGTAACCTTCACCGCTACATCGGTTGCATCAGTTTCCACCTCTTTATATTGTAAGGTAGCTGTGACATCCATACCACCGGCGCAACCGATGAAGAGCTCGCCCTCATCCTCAGAGTCGAGGTTCAACAGAATTTCACCGCTCAACTCACCGGCTTTCAAGCCGAAAGCACCGTACATGCCGGTCTCCTCATCAGCCGTGATCAAAGCCTCCAGCGGACCGTGTTTGAGGGTCTTGTCCTCCATCACTGCCATGATGGCTGCCACACCCATACCATCGTCAGAACCGAGGGTGGTACCTTTGGCCTTCACCCACTCACCGTCGATGTAAGTCTGAATCGGGTCTTTCACGAAGTCGTGATCCGACTCGGTGCTCTTCTGCGGAACCATATCCATGTGAGCCTGCAGGATGACGCCTTTGCAATCCTCCATGCCCGGAGTGGCCGGTTTGCGGTAGATGATATTACCTGCCTCGTCTTTGATAGCCTCCACGCCTACGCTCTTACCGAACTGCAGCAGAAACTCCTGCACCTTCTCGAGATGACCCGAAGGACGGGGAACTTGTGTTAACTCATAAAAATGCTTCCACACTTGCTGTGGAGCCAAGGTCTGAATTGTACTCATAGCTCTATTTATTTTTTATTTGTAAACGGCAAAGCCGCTAATCCATATATTCCCAACAAAATTATTAATAATGTTTGAATTCCGTGCACAATTAATGCAAATATTGCAGCTTCTTCTTTTCCGATGCCGTAAAGTACCATCATGGAGATGACGGCGAAGTGCCACGGACCCGCTCCGTTTGGGGTGGGAACCACCACAGCCAACGACCCGACCACAAAGATGACCAGTCCCGCCATCCAGCCCAGCGAAGCGGTGAAGGAGAAGCAGTAGAAGGTGAGGTAAAAGTGGAAGAAGTAGCAAGCCCACATGGCGAGGGTATAGAAAAGGAAGAGGGGTTTGTTCTTTACCCGGCGCAGCGAGCGGATGCCTTGCCACACATGGGTCCCCACCTCCTTCACCTTCATCCAGAAAGCGAATCGCTTCAGCAGATGATAAAGCAGGAAGAGGAAGAGCAACGTGCCTCCCGCAATCAGCCAGCAGGCAGGATCGGCCACCAGTTCCGCCCACGCCGGACGCTTCACGCCGGTCATGCGAAAGAAGGTGACGAAGACGCCCCACTGCAGCAGGAAGGCGACGGCGGTAATCAGCACCATGCAGAGCGAGTCGATGAGACGCTCGGTGACCACGGTGCCGAGAGATTTCGGAAAGGAGACGCGGTCGTACTTGCGCAACACGCCGCAACGCGACAACTCGCCGATGCGCGGGATAACCAAATTGGCCGCGTAAGAGATGAAGATGGCGTAGATGCAATGGGTGGCCGAGGGATGTTCATCGAGCGGCTCCAGCGTCTGCCGCCAGCGCCAGCCACGCAGCAGATGGCTCAACACACCGAAAAGCAGCGAGACCACCATCCACATCCAATTCATGCCATGCCACAGCACCGCCTCCGCCTTTGAGAATTCAAAGTCGCGATAGGTGTACCAGAGGACTCCCCCGCCTATCAGCAAAGGAATTCCTACTTTCAATATGTTATTTATCTTTTTTTTCAATGGAATAGCTTCCTATATATGTCAAATATTTCGCAAAATTGTGTAACTTTGCCACGTGCAAAGATAGCAGGATATAAATAACTGACATAACAAACGAAGATAAAAAAGAAAAACTATGGGAGTAGTAAGGCCAAAAAAGTTTCTAGGACAGCACTTTCTGAAGGATTTGAAGATTGCGCAAGACATTGCGGACACGGTGGATGCCTGTCCCGAACTTCCCATTCTGGAGGTAGGTCCGGGTATGGGGGTACTGACTCAATTCTTATTGCCGAAAGGACGTACGGTGAAGGTGGTGGAACTGGATTTTGAATCGGTGGCCTACCTGCGCGAGAACTTCCCGGCACTGGAGGAGAACATCATTGAGGACGATTTTCTGAAAATGCACCTCGACCGTCTGTTCGACGGGAAACCATTCGTACTGACCGGCAACTATCCCTATAACATCTCCAGTCAGATATTTTTCAAGATGTTGGAGAACAAGGACCTGATTCCTTGCTGCACCGGCATGATTCAGAAGGAGGTGGCGGAGCGTATCGCCGCCGGACCGGGCAGTAAGACGTACGGCATTCTGAGCGTGCTGATTCAGGCTTGGTATCGGGTGGAGTATCTCTTTACCGTGCATGAGCATGTGTTCAACCCGCCTCCCAAGGTGAAGAGTGCCGTCATTCGCATGACGCGCAACGAGACGCAGGAGCTGGGCTGCAACGAGAAGTTGTTTAAGCAGGTGGTGAAGACCACCTTCAACCAACGACGCAAGACACTGCGCAACTCCATCAAACCCATCTTGGGCAAGGAGTGCCCGCTGTGTGCCGACCCCATTTTCAACAAACGCCCCGAACAGTTGTCGGTGCAGGAGTTCATTGAATTGACCAACAATGTAGAGAAAGCTTTACGTGAAATGCAATCTCAGGCGGAGTAAAACCCGCCGGGGAGTAAATTAGGATGCCTTATGGAAAAAGAATTCATCAGCCAAATTGAAGAATTGATAGAGAAGAACGATGCAGAGCAATTGCAGAAGTTGATTGCCGACTTGCACCCGGTGGATATCGCGGAACTGTGCAACGAACTGGAGCCGGAACAGGCGAAGGCTATCTATTGTCTGTTGGACGATGAAACGGCGGCGGACGTGCTGGTGGAGATGGATGAGGACTTGCGCCGCAAATTCTTGAATATCTTGCCTTCGGAAATCATTGCCAAACGCTTTGTCGACTATATGGACTCGGACGATGCCGTGGACATCATCCGTGACATGGACGAGGAGAAGCAGGAGGAGGTGCTCTCGCACATCGAAGATATCGAGCAGGCAGGCGACATCGTCGACTTGCTGAAGTATGACGAGGATACCGCCGGTGGTTTGATGGGTACCGAGATGGTGGTGGTGAACGAGAACTGGAGTATGCCGGAGTGTCTGCGCGAGATGCGTCTGCAGGCGGAGGATATGGACGAGATTTACTATGTCTACGTGGTGGACGACGACGAGCGTCTGCGCGGTGTGTTCCCCCTGAAGAAGATGATCACCAGTCCGTCGGTATCGAAGGTGAAGCACGTGATGCGTAAGGATCCGGTTTCGGTGCACGTAGATACTTCTATTGACGACGTGGTACAGATTATCGAGAAGTACGACTTGGTGGCAGTGCCGGTGGTGGACAGCATCGGACGATTGGTGGGACGAATCACGGTGGACGATGTGATGGACGAGATGCGTGAGCAGGCCGAGCGTGACTATCAGTTGGCATCCGGTTTGTCTCAGGACGTCGAGACGCACGATAACGTGTTCCGCCAGACCACAGCGCGCTTGCCGTGGCTGCTCATCGGTATGTTGGGAGGTATCGGCAACTCCATGATTCTGGGCAACTTTGATGATACTTTCGCCGCTCATCCCGAGATGGCACTCTATATTCCGCTGATTGGTGGTACGGGTGGTAACGTGGGAACACAGTCCTCTGCCATCGTGGTGCAGGGCTTGGCCAACAGCTCGCTCGACTCCAAGAACACCTTTACACAAATCTGTAAGGAGTCGGTCGTAGCGCTGATTAATGCCACCATCATCTCCATGCTGGTGTATGTCTACAACTTCATCCGCTTCGGAGGAGCAGCCACCGTGACTTACTCGGTCTCTATCAGTCTGTTTGCCGTGGTGATGTTTGCCTCTATTTTCGGCACATTGGTTCCCATGACGCTCGAGAAGCTGAAAATCGACCCCGCCATCGCTACAGGACCGTTTATTTCTATCACCAACGATATCATTGGTATGTTGATTTATATGGGCATTACGACTTTATTGTCCTGAATCTCATAAAAAGTAAAATATTTTTTCCTTTTTTGATGGAAGTTACAAATTAATTGCGTTAATTTGTGCAGAAATCTAGACGGGGAAGTCCCGTTTATAAAAAGGAAAACAATGACTGACGCTCATGATCCCGATGTTACCTTGAAATTAGATGCATTGGAAGAAGACAAGCAACAGCTACAAGAAACTGTTGTAACATCCGTAGAAAACACAGAAACAACCGGTAAAGGTGAGACTGAGCTTTCGGACGCGGAGAGAAAAGATGCCGCCCCGACTCTTATGAAGAGCAAGGCGGAAGTAATCGAACGGTTAAAGGAGGTGGCGCAGAATCCGAATCTTGTGGAGCGAGCTGAACTGGAGGCTCTGAAGCAAGCATTCTACAAACTGCACCATGCCGAACAGGAAACCGCTCTCAAGACGTATGTCGAAGAGGGTGGTAAGGAGGAAGACTTTGTACCTCAACCGGACCCCTTAGAGGAGGAGTATAAGACGCTCATGGGAGAGATTAAGAAAGAGCGCAGCGCCCTGAACGCTGAGCAGGAACGCCTTAACGAAGAGAATCTACAGAAGAAATCCGAACTGATTGAACGTCTGCGGGAGCTGGTGGACAGCGCCGACGACGCCAATAAATCATACCCTGAATTCAAACAACTGCAGCAGCAGTGGAACGAGCTGAAGGTACCTGCTTCGACGAAGGCCAATGAGCTTTGGAAGGCTTATCAGGTCTACGCGGAGAAGTTCTACGACTTGCTGAAACTGAACAATGAGTTCCGCGAGTACGACTTCAAGAAGAACTTGGCCATCAAGACGCGCCTCTGCGAGGCTGCCGAACGACTGAGCGACGAGAGCGACGTGGTTTCTGCTTTCCATCAGTTGCAACGCTTGCATCAGGAGTTCCGCGAAACGGGTCCGGTGGCAAAGGAGTTGCGCGAGGAGTTGTGGGCACGCTTTAAGGCGGCCTCTACCCTCATCAACCGTCGCCACCAGGCACATTTCGACAAGATTAAGGAGATGGAGCAACACAACCTCGACCAGAAGACGGTGATTTGCGAGATTGTGGAGGCAATGGAGTATGACCAGCTGAAGACGTTTGCCGACTGGGAAGAGAAGACGCAGGAGATTCTGGCGCTGCAGGCGAAGTGGAAGACCATCGGTTTTGCTCCGCAGAAGATGAACGTGAAGATCTTTGAGCGCTTCCGTGCCGACTGCGACGAGTTCTTCCGCCGCAAAGGGGAGTTCTTCAAGAGTGTGAAGGCTTCGCTGAGCGAGAACCTGGCGAAGAAACGTGCACTCTGCGAGAAGGCGGAGGCTCTAAAGGACAGCACCGACTGGAAAGCGACGGCGGAGGTACTGACGGCGCTTCAGAAGGAGTGGAAGACGGTAGGTCCGGTCAGCAAGAAGCATTCCGACAGTGTATGGAAACGCTTTATCACGGCGTGCGACTACTTCTTCGACCAGAAGGCAAAGGCCACCTCTTCGGTTCATTCGGCTGAGGTGGAGAACATGGAGCGCAAACGTGCCATCACTGCACAACTGACGGCCATCAACGAGGCGGGCCCCACGGAGGAGAACGCAGCGCAGGTACAGGAGTTGGCGAAGGAGTGGAACAGCATCGGTCACGTTCCGTTCAAGGAGAAAGATAAAGTATATAAGGAGTTCCATGCCATCGTGGACGAGCTCTTTGCCAAACTTCGCCTGAGCGACGGCAAGAGACGCCCCGCTCGCTTTAAACAAGGCGGCAAAGGAAAAGGTGGCGACGAGGGCAACTCGGTGATTCGCGAGCGCGAGAAACTGTTGCGCACCTACGAGGGACTGAAGAGTGATATTCAGAACTACGAGAACAACTTGGGCTTCCTCTCTTCTTCTTCAGAAAAGGGAAGCAGTTTGGTAACGGAGATGAAGAAGAAAGTGGAGAAGTTGCGCGGCGATATGGAAGCCGTTCTCCAAAAGATTCAGGCACTCGACAATACGATAGCTCCCGCTGAAGAGGAGACTCCCGCCGAGGAATAGTTTTATAATCCACTGATTATGATACAAAATGGCAGCATTTTGGACAATTTGTCCAATTTGCTGCCATTTTGTTCTTTTGGCACCGCACAAAACCGTTTGGCACATTGTTTGAACCCATATCAGTGAGATCGGGTTGGTCCCGAGATCACAAAGATGTATATGTTTAATTTAAAATAGGAGATTTAGATTATGATGCCTGTTAGAAGAAATCAGAATTGGTTACCTAGTATTTTCAATGACTTCTTTGATAACGATTGGATGGTAAGAGCAAACGCTACCGCCCCCGCCATCAATGTTTTGGAAACGGCAAACGATTATAAAGTGGAGCTTGCCGCTCCGGGTATGACGAAGGATGACTTCAACGTACATATTGACGACGAGAACAACTTGGTGATTTCGATGGAGAAGAAATCGGAAAGCAAGGAAGAGAACAAGGAGAATCAGGAGAACAAGACGGAACAGCAGCCGGAAGGTCGCTACTTGCGTCGCGAGTTTTCTTACTCTAAGTTCCAGCAGACGATGGTTCTCCCCGACGATGTCGACAAGGAGCATATCGCCGCTCACATGGAAAACGGTGTTTTGGAGATCTGCTTACCGAAGTTTACGCAGGAGCAGAAGGAAAAAGCTAAACGCGTCATCGCTATTCAGTAGGGGCGCTATTCAATAGCAACTCAATTCTATAGCAACTCAATTCAATAGGAACACTGCCTCTTCCCCATCAAACGGGAAGAATAACCTTTCATGCTACAAGTAGAAAAGTCCGAATAGGTAGAAAGATTGAAAGATTAAGCAAGTGAAAATGAGAATGAATCATTGAAAAGGACAAATGAAGTAGGTAACAAAAAAAGATCCCGGCTCGAAGTAATTCAAGTCGGGATTTTTGTTTTCTCAAACTTTGGTTGGGCTACCTGGATTCGAACCAGGAATGACAGGACCAGAATCTGTAGTGTTACCATTACACCATAGCCCAATTTCGCATCTTCTTTATCGGAGTGTTCGTTTATCAGAGCATCTCTTTCTCAAATGCGATGCAAAGGTACGACAAATTTTTAAACTACAAAACATTTTCCAACTTTTTTTGAAAAAAATCTGTTCTTTTCCGTTTGAAGGGGGTTCTGAAGGGCGTTTCAAGGGTCGTTGGAGTGGGCCTTGGAGAGAGCTTTGCATGTTGATTGCTCTACTTATTTAAAGTTTTCATCCCAACCGTTCGACGCTTTTCTTTCGTTCGTTGGAAGAGTTTTCTCTAAAAAAAACAAAAAGGGTCACTTTTCGCCCCCGGTTATTCGTAGATACCACAAATAAAACCTATCTTTGCTTTGTTAATGCGAAAAGCCCGACAAATAGGCTTTCATAAACTAATAACAACAACTGAAGAAGAATGGATCAAACAAGAAATTTAGTACAAAAGATAACAGAAGGAATACAGGAGAAGAAAGGTAAGAAGATTGTAGTGGCCGACTTGACCAAGATTGACGACACCATCTGCAAGTACTTTGTCATCTGCCAAGGTAACACACCGACTCAGGTATTAGCCATTGTGGACTCTATTAAGGAGTACGTGCGCGAGAATGCGTCCGAGAGACCGGATGCCGTGGACGGTCTGCGCAATGCGCAATGGGTGGCGATGGACTACGCGGACGTGATGGTGCATATCTTCCTGCCCGACGTGCGCGAGTTTTACGACCTGGAGCACCTTTGGGCGGATGCCAAACTCACTTCTATTCCCGATCTTGATTAGACACAACTATGGAACAAAAGAACAATTTCAATCCTAAATCCAATATGCCGAAGTTCAATCTGAACTGGCTCTACACTTTGATAGCCATCGGAATCTTGGCTGTCTATCTCTTCTCTTCCGGGGAGAGTAATGTCACCAAAGACATCAACTATACGGAGTTTAAGGAGTACGTTAAGAAGGGCTATGTCACGAAGATTATTGCCTATGACGATAATTCGGTGAAGGTCTACATCAAACCGGAGTATGCCAATGAGGTATTCCCGGGGAATGCAGACAAAGCCGGACGCAGTCCGATGGTTAAAATGAAAGTGGGCTCCATGGAGACCCTCGACAATTTCCTGGAAACGCAGGAGGCTGAGGAGAACGGTCAGAAGGTGGAACGCGAATATGATGATAAGAAGGATTACTTGACCTCTTTCTTAATCAATATATTCCCCTTCCTGATTATCATCTTCATCTGGATTTTCCTGATGCGCCGCATGGGTAGCAGTACCGGAGGCGGTGGCAGTGTCTTCAGTGTGGGCAAGTCGAAAGCGCAGTTGTTCGAGAAGGGCAACGCCAATCGTATTACCTTTAAGGATGTGGCCGGTCAGGCGGAGGCAAAGCAGGAGGTGCAAGAGATTGTGGACTTCTTGAAGAAGCCGGAGAAATATACCGAACTGGGTGGTAAGATTCCCAAGGGTGCGCTGTTGGTGGGCCCTCCGGGAACCGGTAAAACGCTCTTGGCTAAAGCGGTGGCCGGCGAGGCGGACGTACCGTTCTTCTCGCTCTCGGGTTCCGACTTTGTAGAGATGTTTGTCGGTGTGGGTGCGTCTCGTGTACGCGACTTGTTCCGTCAGGCCAAAGAGAAGGCGCCTTGTATCATCTTTATCGATGAGATTGATGCGGTGGGTCGTGCCCGTGGCAAGAACCCGCAGATGGGTGGCAACGATGAGCGCGAGAACACGCTGAACCAGTTGCTTACCGAGATGGATGGTTTCGGCACCAACAGTGGTGTGATTATCCTGGCGGCTACCAACCGCGTGGATATTCTGGATAAGGCGTTACTGCGTGCCGGACGATTCGACCGTCAGATTCATGTGGACTTGCCCGACTTGAACGAGCGTAAGGAGGTATTCGGTGTTCACTTGCGTCCGTTGAAACTGGATGCATCGGTGGATGTGGACTTGCTGGCTCGTCAGACACCGGGATTCTCGGGCGCCGATATTGCCAATGTATGTAATGAGGCAGCGTTGATTGCTGCACGCCATAACAAGACTTTCGTGGGTAAACAGGACTTCCTGGATGCGGTGGACCGTATCATCGGTGGTTTGGAGAAGAAGACGAAGGTGATGACGCAGGAGGAGAAACGTACCATCGCGCTGCATGAGGCGGGTCACGCTACCCTCTCTTGGTTCCTGGAGCATGCCAACCCGTTGATTAAGGTGACCATCGTGCCGCGTGGTCGTGCGTTGGGTGCTGCCTGGTACTTGCCGGAGGAGCGTCAGATTACGACGAAGGAGCAGATGCTCGACGAGATGTGTGCCACCTTGGGTGGTCGCGCCGCTGAGGAGCTCTTTGTGGGTTCTATTTCTACCGGTGCGATGAACGACTTGGAGCGCGTGACGAAGCAGGCTTACGGCATGATTGCCTACGCCGGCATGAGCGACCGTCTGCCCAACTTGTGCTATTATAATAATGAGGAGTATTCTTTCAATAAGCCTTACAGCGAGAACACAGCACAGCTGATTGACGAGGAGGCGAAGAAGATGATCAACGAGCAATATGCACGTGCCAAAGAGTTGCTGCAGCTCCATAAGGAGGGTCACAACCAGTTGGCGCAGGTCTTGATGGACCGCGAGGTGATTTATGCAGAGGATGTGGAACTGATTTTCGGCAAACGTCCATGGGCTTCTCGCTCGGAAGAGATTCTGGCGGATGATTCCAAGAACCAAGAAACCACCGAAGGAGATGCAGATGCTACTTCTACCGC
>CAYSOW010000013.1:0-1655 GCA_964432715.1 uncultured Bacteroides sp. | reverse complement strand
CAATGCGAACACAGACACAGACACCACCTCCAACAAACAATGAATTGAACGAAACGCCGAAAGCCGGTTCCCCCGTGGAGCCGGCCGCCGGTAAGAACTAAAGCATAAAATACGATGAACGTACAAAACCTGATACAGAGAACGATTACAGGCGTTCTTTTTGTGGCTATTATCGTGGGTTGCATTCTCTACAACCCTCTTTCTTTCGGCATTCTCTTTGCTGCCATCACGGCACTGACCCTGCATGAATTTGCCCATATTGTCAACCGTCGTCCGGAAACCCGCGTCAGCAGTCTCCTCACCTTGATGGGAGGTACCTACCTCTTCTTCGCCTTTATGGCCTATAAGATTGGTGCGTTCGATGGTTGGGTGTTCATCCCCTACCTGTTGTTGCTCATCGCCTTGCTGGTGCGCGAGCTCTACCTGAAACAGTCGAGCCCCTTCAACAACTGGGCCTATAGTTTCATGGGTCAGCTCTATATCGCCCTCCCCTTCTCGTTGCTCAATGTATTGGCCTTCGATGGCATTCCCGGACTCAGCGTGGAATACAACCCCATCCTGCCGCTCGCCATCTTCATCTTTATCTGGGTGAATGATACGGGTGCCTATTGCGTGGGCGTCACCTGTGGCAAGCATCGCCTCTTCGAGCGCATTTCTCCGAAGAAATCATGGGAAGGCTCCATCGGCGGTTGCGTTTTCTCTGTCATCGCCGCCTGCATCCTGGCCCACTATTTCGATTTCCTTTCCCTCCCCGCGTGGATTGGTTTCTCTTTGGTGGTTACCCTCTTCGGCACCTGGGGCGACTTGGTAGAGTCTCTGATGAAACGCCAGTTGGGCATCAAAGATTCAGGCAGCATCCTTCCCGGTCACGGCGGCTGGCTCGATCGTTTCGACAGTGCCCTGATGGCCATCCCCGCTGTAGTCATCTACCTCGGCATTTTGAGATATTTGCTGTAAATCAGCAACCCCTATAATCACCCCTATAAAAAGAAGCGCCGTCCGTCAGCAGTAGTCACTGCTTCCGGACGGCGTCCTTATGTTGATAATACCTTTTGAAACCGAAGTTATTTCTTCACATCTTCGTACCAAACATCGATGTAGCAAGCACTTCTCAACTGCGGATAGAGGACATCAAAGATACTGTTGAAAACACGTCCACCATTCAACTTACGCAGAGCCACCTTACGGTCCTCAGCCGGCATAGTATCGATGACACGGAGCACATCATCCTTGCCCACCATATCACTCTTCACAACCAGCTCACGCAAGCCTTCCCAGTCCTCAGCACCGGAAGTAATCGCAATCTTCGACTCCTCCAATCTCGGATCTTTCTCCAGCAAATATTTCTTCAGGTTCTCAGCACGACCGTTACCCAAATCGACGTTACGAGCGTGAGGGCCTTCAGGAGAAGCGTAACCTACGATATCCACCTTCGAGAGGGTGATATTCTCTGAAGAGTAGACTGCGTCGATAGCCTCCAGGATGGTAGCCAAGTTCTTTGCATTCTCCGAGTAGTCGGTGTAAAGCGTCATATCGTCCAGACGGTAACGAACCGGCAAGTGACGACGGTCGGATGCCTTGTCGCCTACGCGGTGAACAAACGGATACTTCTCCTCCAATGTCGGCATCAACGGAACAATCTTCGTATTCTCGAT
>CAYSOW010000012.1:3860-30700 GCA_964432715.1 uncultured Bacteroides sp. | reverse complement strand
GACATGAAGGACAAGATTGACCCCTACTTGCAACCGCTGTATGATGCGCTGCAGGACATGATTCCCGCTGCCAAGCTGAAGGAGCACATGGAGCTGAACGTGATTCAGATTGCACCGCTCGCCTTTATGCGCGGACGAACGCTGAATGACGCGGTGGTGATTCTGGACGAAGCGCAGAACACGACGACCCAGCAGATTAAGATGTTCCTGACCCGTATGGGTATGAACACCAAGATGATTATCACAGGCGACTGCTCACAAATCGACCTGCACGCTTCGCAGACGTCGGGCCTGGTGCAGGCCATGCGCATCCTGAAAGGAGTGAAAGGCATCAGTTTTGTGGAGATGAACAAGAAAGACATCGTTCGCCACAAGTTGGTGACCCGCATCGTGGAAGCATACGAGCGCTACGACGAAGAGAAGAAAAAAGAGAAAGAGAAAGAAAAAGAAAGTATTTAAACTTATATAATAGAGTATGAAAGCTTTAGTAAAAACAGATTTCAATTTTCCGAAACAAAAAAGTGTGTACCACGGAAAAGTACGCGACGTGTATAACATTGACGACCAGAAATTGGTGATGGTAGCAACCGACCGTATCTCAGCTTTTGACGTGGTGTTACCGAAAGGTATTCCTTTCAAAGGACAGATGTTGAACCAGATTGCTGCCAAGTTCCTGGACGCAACCACAGATATTTGTCCCAACTGGAAATTGGCTAGCCCGGACCCGATGGTCACTGTGGGTGTCATGTGCAAAGGCTTTCCCGTGGAGATGATTGTCCGCGGTTACTTGTGCGGCAGCGCTTGGCGTGCTTATAAGAGTGGTGTGAGAGAGATTTGCGGCGTTCGCATCCCCGACGGTATGCGCGAGAACGAGAAGTTCCCCCACCCCATCATTACCCCGACCACCAAAGCAGAGTTGGGCTTGCATGATGAGGATATCTCTAAAGAGGAGATTCTGAAACAGGGCTTGGCCACTCCCGAGGAGTATGCCAAACTGGAGCAATACACTTTGGCCCTCTTCGAGAGAGGTACACAGATTGCTGCAGAGCGCGGTTTGATTCTGGTAGATACCAAATATGAGTTTGGTAAATACAACGGTGAGATCTACTTGATGGACGAGATTCACACGCCGGATTCCAGCCGTTACTTCTACGCCGAGGGTTACCACGAGCGTCTGGAGCAGGGCGAGCCGCAGAAACAGTTGTCGAAAGAGTTCGTTCGCGAATGGTTGATGGAGAACGGTTTCCAGGGCAAAGCCGGACAGCAGGTGCCTGAGATGACCGACGAGATTGTAAACGCCATCAGCGAGCGTTACATCGAGCTCTTCGAGCACATCACCGGTGAGAAATTTGAGCGTAAAGAGACGGCCAACTTGAGCGAGCGCATCGAGAAGAACGTCACTGAATACCTGAACGCACAGGCATAAGAGCGATGGGATACGCGCAAGAAAAAATAAAGCCGTATAACGAATCAGAAGATAAAAAGGTGCAGGTGGAGCAGATGTTTGACCACATCGCTCCCACCTATGACACCTTGAACCATACGCTTTCTGCAGGCATCGACCGCTATTGGCGGCGGAAGGCGATTCGTCGCCTCCGGGAGGCGCAGCCGCAGAAGGTGCTGGATATTGCCACCGGTACGGGCGATTTTGCATTGCTCATCGACCGACTGCTGACGCCGAAGGAGATTGTGGGCATCGACCTCTCCGAAGGGATGATGAAGATAGCCCGCGAAAAGGCCAAGGCTTCGAAAGGCACGGCGACTTTCCGCTTTCTGAAGGAGGACTGTGCGCAGCTCTCGTTTGAGGAAGGTAGTTTCGACGCAGCCACCGTTGCTTTCGGTGTGCGCAACTTTGAGGAGCTCGACAAGGCACTGAAGGAGGTGCATCGGGTTTTGAAGCAGGACGGACAGTTCGTCATTCTGGAACTCTCCACCCCGGTTCATTTCCCCATGAAGCAACTCTTCGCCTGCTACTCCCGCTGGATATTGCCCTTCATCGGGCGCTGCATCTCCAAAGACGCAGCCGCCTACACCTACCTGCCCAAGTCGATTGAGGCCTTTCCGCAGGGCGAGGTGATGCAAGGCATTCTGCAGCAAGCCGGATTTCGGGAGGTCACGTTTGAGCGACTCACCGGAGGCATCTGCACGATGTATATCGCGCGCAAGTGAATTGAAATGAATTTGTAAAGAGAATAAAACAGGAGAGCCATGGACAAGTATGGATTAATCGGGTACCCTTTGGGGCACTCCTTCTCGCGGAATTATTTTAACGAGAAATTTGAGAACGAGCACATTGATGCCACTTACATCAACTTTGAGATTCCCTCTATTGATGATCTGCCGCAGATTATCGCCGAGAATCCGGAGCTGAAAGGTTTTAACGTGACCATCCCCTACAAGGAGCAGGTCTTGAACTATCTGGACAAGTTGGACGAGGACGCCCGTCAGGTGGGCGCAGTGAATGTGGTCAAGGTGGTACGCACCAAAGGGGCGGAACCGAAACTCATTGGATATAACTCCGACTTGATCGGCTTTACACAATCTATCAAACCGTTGCTGGAACCGCATCACAAGCAGGCACTCATTCTGGGTACCGGCGGTGCGTCAAAGGCCGTACGCTACGGTTTGAATCAGTTAGGACTGGAGACAACCTTCGTTTCCCGTCGCGTACATGATGGAATGTTTACTTACGAGGACCTGACCGAGGAGATTATCCGCGCATATCCGGTCATCGTCAACTGCACCCCGGTGGGCATGTATCCGCACACCGAGGAGTGTCCGAACATTCCCTATGAATATCTCACGCCGGAACATCTGCTCTACGACGTGCTTTACAACCCGGACGAAACACTCTTTATGAAGAAGGGTGCCGAGCGTGGAGCCGTAACGAAGAACGGACTGGAGATGCTCCTTTTGCAGGCATTTGCTGCATGGGAAATCTGGCAAAAACCTTAATCTCGTCGAGGGGTTATAGGGTGAATCGTAAGGTAGGCGCACTTTTCCTTCGGGAAGGGTGCGCTTTTTCGCAAAATATTTGTAATTTTGCATCCGTATGAAAAAATTTCTCTTACTCACGATTTTCTGCCTCTGTTTGCTCCCCTTTGAGGGGGTTGCCAAAGCATACAAGGCCGGCGACGTACAGATGGTGCATCTGCAGGACGCCCGTCGGTATGTGTGCAACCCGGACGCAATTCTTTCTGCGGAGAGTGTGGCACACATTGACAGCCTGCTCTATCAGCTGGAGCAAACCACCGGCATTGAGGTGGTGGTCGTGGCAGTGGAAGAGGTGGAGGACGATGATTGCTTCAACTTCGCCCTACAAATCGGACAGCAGAACGGTGTGGGTAAGAAAAAGAGCAACAACGGTCTGGTCATCTTGTTGGCCACAGTCAACCGTTGCGTACAGTTTGTAACGGGCTACGGACTGGAAGGTACGCTGCCCGACGCACTTTGCAAACGCATCCAGATGCGCTACATGAATGAGCCGTTCAGCCAGGGCAACTGGGACCGCGGCATGGTGGCGGGTGTGGAAGCAGTGGTCGGCACTTTGGACGGCACCATGGAACCGGAACAGACGGAGGAGGAAGATCCTTACTTCTGGAGTTTCTTCGGAATCATCTTGCTCTTCTTCGTGTTGATTGCGGTTTTCTCCATTCTGCAGGACCGGAAAAGACGGAAATGCCCGGCTTGCGGGAAGGTGGCGCTGAGACGCACCGACTCGCAGAGTTTCTACAGCCGGAGCGGCGAACGGATGGTGCGGGTTACTTACCTCTGCAGCCACTGCGGAGAGACGGTGGTGCGCGATGAGCATTCTGACACGAACGGAGGCGGATTCAGCGGAAGAGGCGGCGGACCGATTATCTTCGGCGGGCGCGGTTTCGGAGGCGGCAGAGGCTTCGGCGGAGGATTCTCCGGTGGCAGCTTCGGCGGCGGTAGTTTTGGAGGCGGTGGTTCCGGCTCCCGATTTTAAGAACACATTTAATGATCAATCAATATGAGAAATTGGATCAAAGGAGTGGTAGGCATGCTCTGTGTCATGCTGCTCAGTAGTTGCGGATATAACACGATGGTGGAGAAGCAGGAAGCGGTCGACCAAGCGTGGAGTAATGTAGAGAACCAGTACCAGCGGAGAGCAGATTTGATTCCGAACCTGGTGAACACGGTGAAGGGATACACTTCGTATGAGAAGGAGACTTTGGAGGCCGTGGTGAGTGCTCGTGCCAAAGCCACACAGGTGACGGTGAGCGCCGACGACTTGACGCCGGAGAAGCTGCAGGCTTATCAGAAGGCGCAGGGCGAAGTGGGCAGTGCACTGGGACGACTGCTCTCTATCACGGAGAACTATCCGGAGCTGAAGGCCAATCAGAACTTCCAGGAGCTGCAGGCGCAGCTGGAGGGCACGGAGAACCGCATCAGTGTGGAACGCCGCAACTTCAACGATGCCGCCAAGGATTACAACACCTGCATCCGCAAGTTCCCCAACAACATCGTGGCAGGTATCTTCGGTTTTGACAAACGCCCCTATTTCGAGGCAGAAGAGAGTGCCAAACAAGCACCGAAAGTAGAATTTTAACGAGAAAACTTATTATAACATCGCTATATGAGCAACAATCAACGTTACATGCAACGCGGTGTGTCGGCATCCAAAGAGGATGTACACAACGCTATCAAGAACATTGACAAGGGTATTTACCCTCAGGCATTTTGCAAAATCATCCCTGACATTTTGGGCGGCGACCCGGAGTACTGCAACATTATGCACGCTGACGGTGCCGGCACCAAGTCGAGCTTGGCTTACCTCTACTGGAAAGAGACGGGCGACTTGAGCGTCTGGAAGGGTATTGCACAAGATGCGCTCATCATGAATATCGACGACCTGCTTTGTGTGGGTGCGGTGGATAATATCTTGGTTTCTTCCACCATCGGCCGTAACAAGCTGTTGATTCCGGGCGAGGTCATCTCTGCCATCATCAATGGTACCGATGAGTTATTGGCTGAGCTGCGCGAGATGGGTGTCGGCGTTTATGCCACCGGTGGTGAGACGGCCGATGTAGGCGACTTGGTTCGCACGATTATCGTGGATAGTACGGTGACTTGCCGCATGAAGCGCAGCGATGTCATCAACAATGCCAACATCCGTCCGGGCGACGTGATTGTGGGCTTGGCTTCCTACGGAAAGGCCACTTATGAGAAGGAGTACAACGGCGGTATGGGTAGCAACGGTCTGACCTCTGCCCGTCACGATGTATTTGCCAAATATCTGGCGGAAAAATATCCGGAGAGCTATGACAAGGCAGTGCCCGAAGAGTTGGTTTACAGCGGTCAGTTGAAGCTGACGGACGCCGTAGAGGGTTCTCCGCTGGATGCCGGTAAGCTGGTGCTCTCCCCCACTCGTACCTATGCGCCGGTGGTGAAGAAGTTGCTGGATGCCCTCCGTCCGGAGATTCACGGTATGGTACACTGCTCAGGCGGTGCACAGACCAAGATTATGCACTTTGTGGATAAGGTGCGCGTGGTGAAAGACAACCTCTTCCCCGTTCCGCCCCTCTTTAAGACCATCAAAGAGCAGAGCGGCACAGAGTGGGACGAGATGTACAAGGTGTTCAACATGGGCCACCGCCTGGAGGTTTATCTGGCTCCGGAGCACGCCGAGGAGGTAATCGCCATCAGCAAGAGCTTCGGTATCGACGCACAGATTGTGGGCCGCATCGAAGAGAGCGACAAGAAGGAGTTGATTATCCGCTCGGAGTTTGGCGAATTTAGATACGAATAATTTATGGCAGACAACAATACCTTATTAGAGAAATTGGATGGCCTGGTGGCTCGCTACGAGGAGATTTCCACACTGATTACCGACCCGAACGTGATTGGCGACCAGAAGCGGTACGTCAAGCTGACGAAAGAATATAAGGAGCTGGACGACCTGATGAAGGCGCGCAAGGAGTATATGCAGCTCTTGGGCAACATCGAGGAGGCGAAGGAGATTCTGGCGCACGAGTCGGACCCGGAGATGAAGGAGATGGCCCGCGAAGAACTGGACGGCAGTCAGGCGCGCATTCCGCAGCTGGAGGAGGAGATTAAACTGATGTTGATTCCCGCCGACCCCGAGGACGACCGTAACGCGGTGCTCGAGATTCGTGGTGGTACGGGTGGCGACGAGGCGGCTATCTTTGCCGGCGACCTCTTCCGCATGTATGCCAAATATTGCGAGACCAAGGGTTGGAAGCTGGAGGTATCCAGTGCCAACGAGGGTGCTGCCGGTGGTTTCAAGGAGATTGTCTGCTCGGTGACGGGCGAGAAGGTGTATGGTACCCTGAAGTACGAGTCGGGCGTTCACCGCGTACAGCGTGTGCCTGCCACAGAGACCCAGGGACGTGTGCACACTTCGGCAGCTTCCGTAGCCGTACTTCCTGAGGCAGAGCCGTTTGATGTAGAGATCAACGAAGGTGAGATTAAATGGGATACCTTCCGTTCCGGTGGTGCCGGTGGTCAGAACGTGAACAAGGTGGAATCCGGTGTACGCTTGCGTTACAACTGGAAGAACCCGAACACGGGCGTCGTGGAGGAGATTCTGATTGAGTGTACCGAGACGCGCGACCAGCCGAAGAACAAGGAGCGTGCCCTCGCCCGTCTGCGTACGTTCATCTACGACAAGGAGCATCAGAAGTACATCGACGACATCGCCTCCAAGCGTAAGACTATGGTCTCTACAGGCGACCGCTCCGCAAAGATTCGTACCTACAACTATCCGCAGGGACGTATCACCGACCACCGCATCAACTATACCATCTATAACCTGGCTTCCTTCATGGACGGTAACATCCAGGACTGCATCGACCACCTGATTGTGGCGGAGAATGCAGAACGTATGAAGGAAAGCGAGCTGTAAGATATAAACGCTTAACAATTAGATTGATAGACAACAATGAAAAAAAGTGAGATATTTGAGCAGATCAAGCAGAAGAAATCCTTTCTCTGCGTAGGTCTGGACACGGACATCCAGAAGATTCCGGCACATTTGCTGAAAGAGGAAGACCCTATCTTCGCTTTCAACAAGGCGATTATCGACGCGACAGCGCCCTACTGTATTGCCTACAAACCCAACTTGGCTTTCTATGAGAGTCTGGGACTGAAGGGTTGGGTGGCATTTGAGAAGACCATCCACTACCTGAAGACGAACTATCCGGAGCAGTTCATCATCGCAGATGCCAAACGCGGTGACATCGGTAACACTTCGGCCATGTATGCCCGTTCGTTCTTCGGCGAGCTCGACATCGACTCGGTGACCGTGGCTCCCTACATGGGCGAGGACAGTGTGTCGCCGTTCCTCACCTACGAGGGTAAATGGGTGATTCTGTTGGCCCTCACTTCCAACAAGGGTTCGCACGACTTCCAGCTGATGGAGGATGCACAGGGCGAGCGTCTGTTTGAGAAAGTATTGAAGACTTCTCAGCAATGGGGTAACGACGAGAACATGATGTACGTGGTAGGTGCCACGCAAGGCAGCATGTTCAAGGATATCCGTAAATATGCGCCCAACCACTTCCTGTTGGTACCGGGCATCGGAGCACAGGGCGGCTCACTGGAGGAGGTTTGCAAGTATGGTATGAACAGCACTTGCGGACTGATTGTAAACTCCAGTCGCGCGATTATCTATGCCGACAAGAGCGAGCACTTCGCAGAGGCGGCAGCCAACGAGGCGCGCAAAGTACAGGAGCAGATGGCAGAGCAATTGAAAGCCATCTTATAAAATCAGGCTATTAAGTTTGGAATATTTATCCATAGGATGGAATATGTAGTGATACACATTCCATCCACCTTTTTTAAAATCCTTTGAAGAAAGAAAACTATGGGAGATCACAAGATTATCAACGACCCGGTGTTCGGGTTTATCAAACTACCGAAGGGACTGCTTTACAACTTGGTGCAGCACCCGCACATGCAACGACTCAGTCGCATCAAACAACTGGGACTCGCCTCGATGGTCTATCCCGGCGCTCAACACACCCGTTTTCAACATTCACTCGGTGCCTTCCATCTGATGGGAGAAGCCATTCAGCAACTCACCTCCAAGGGCAACTTGATTCTTGATCAGGAGGCGGAGGCGGTGCAGGCGGCCATTCTGCTTCATGACATCGGTCACGGCCCCTTCTCGCACGTACTGGAGAACACGTTGGTGGACGGTGTATCGCACGAAGAGATTTCCTTGCTGCTGATGGAACAGATCAATCAGGAGATGAACGGGCAGCTCGACCTGGCCATTCAGATCTTCAAAGATGAGTATCCAAAGAAATTTCTGCATCAATTGCTGAGCAGTCAGCTGGACATGGACCGACTGGATTACCTGCGCCGCGACAGTTTCTACACGGGGGTGTCCGAGGGCAACATCGGTTCGGCACGCATCATCAAGATGTTGGGCGTGAAGGACGACCACCTGGTGATGGAAGCGAAGGGTATCTACTCCATCGAGAACTTCCTGGTGAACCGGCGACTGATGTATTGGCAGGTCTATCTGCATAAAACCTCCGTCACCAGCGAGAAGATGCTGATTAGTGCACTGCTGCGGGCAAAGGAACTGGCGGCACAAGGCGAAGAACTCTTCTGCTCGCCCGCCCTGCGATTCTTCCTATATAATAAGGTGGACCAGGAACGATTCTATCACGACCCGACTTGCCTGCAAGAGTACGTGCAACTGGACGACAACGACATCTGGACGGCACTGAAGGTGTGGACACGCCACAAGGACATTGTGCTCTCCACCCTGAGCAAGGGACTGGTCGACCGCCACTTGTTTAAGGTAGAAGTGCTCACCGAACCGATGCAGGCGGAGCGTCGCGAAAAGATTCAGACGGCCATCTGCGAGCGCTTGCAACTGCCGCGGGAACAGGTACACTACTTCTTCTCGGAGACCACGGTAGAGAAGGATATGTATAGCATAGAGGACGATAGTATCGAGATTATTTACAACGACGGAACCATCAAAAATATCGCGGATGCCTCCGACATGCTCAACCTCTCCGTACTCTCAAGGAAGGTTAAAAAATACTATGTCTGCTACTATCGCCTATAAAATATCCGTGAAATATTTAGGAAAGTGTACGGTTATCTAAAATAATTTTACGTAATTTGCACATTGTTGGGCAAAGTGTGTCTTTTCGGCAACGAATTTCGACGCCGAAAGGAGGTACGCGAGGCCCGAGAACGAGTTAGAAACAATAAAGTAAACGCTATGGAATTTTCAGCAAAACAAATTGCAGAATTTATTCAAGGAACCGTTGAAGGGGACGAGAACGCTACGGTGCATACCTTCGCCAAAATTGAAGAGGGCGTGCCGGGTGCCATTTCATTCCTTTCGAACACCAAATATACGCACTACATCTATGACACGAAGTCGAGCATCGTCTTGGTGAACAAAGATTTTGTGCCGGAGCATCCGGTAAGCACCACGCTGATTCGTGTGGAGAATGCTTACGAGAGTCTGGCACGTCTGCTGACGCTATATGAGATGAGCAAGCCCAAGAAAACGGGTATCGACTCTTTGGCCTTCATCGCTCCTACGGCGAAGGTGGGCAAGGATGTCTATATCGCTCCGTTTGCCGTGATTGGTGAGAACGCCGAGGTGGGCGACGGTGCCATGATTCACGCACATGCCACAGTGGGCGACGGTGCAAAGATTGGCGCAGGAACCATCCTCTACCCCAACGTAACTGTCTATCACGACTGCCGCGTGGGTAATCAGTGCATCCTGCACGCAGGTTGTGTCATCGGTGCCGACGGTTTCGGCTTTGCTCCCTCCCCCGAAGGCTACGAGAAGATTCCTCAAATCGGTATTGTAGTCATTGAGGACAACGTAGAGATTGGTGCCAACACCTGTGTCGACCGTTCGACGATGGGTGCAACCGTGGTACACAAAGGCGTGAAACTGGACAACCTGATTCAGATTGCACACAACGTAGAGGTGGGCAGTCACACGGTGATGGCCTCACAAGTAGGTGTTGCCGGTTCTACGAAAGTGGGTGAATGGTGTATGTTCGGCGGACAGGTCGGTGTAGCCGGTCACATCAAAGTGGGCAACCACGTGAATGTAGGCGCTCAATCGGGTATCCCCAGTGCGGTGAAAGACAACAGCACCATCATGGGCTCCCCTGCCATTGAGGCTAAAAAATTCTTCAAGAGCTCGGCCGTATTCAAGAACCTGCCGGATATGTATCTGACAGTGAGCAAACTGGAGAAAGAGATAGAAGAACTTAAAAAACAAATCAATAAATAACTGTACACGACTATGATGAAACAGAATACACTGAAAGGTAGCTTCTCGCTTTGCGGCAAAGGATTGCATACCGGACTGAACCTCACGGTGACTTTTAATCCGGCACCGGAGAATCATGGATATAAAATCCAGCGCATCGACTTGGAAGATCAACCCATCATTGATGCCATTGCAGAAAATGTAACGGAGACCACTCGTGGTACCGTACTCTCTAAGAAAGAGGTGAAGGTGAGCACCGTGGAGCATGCCATGGCAGCGCTCTATGCGGCAGGCATCGACAACTGTTTGATTCAGGTAAACGGACCGGAGTTCCCGATTCTTGACGGTAGTGCCAGAGCTTACGTGGAGAACATTGCCCGCGTAGGTATCGAGGAGCAGAACGCGGTGAAAGATTACTATATCATCAAATCAAAAATTGAATTTAAAGACGAGGAGACCGGCTCTTCTATCATGGTGTTGCCGGACGATAACTTCAGCGTGAACGTGCTTTGCTCGTACGACTCTTCCATCCTCTCCAACCAGTTTGCTACGTTGGACGATATGAAGAAGTTCCCCGAGGAGATTGCTTCCAGCCGTACATTTGTCTTCGTGCGCGAGATTGAGCCGTTGCTGGGTGCCGGACTGATTAAGGGCGGCGACTTGGACAACGCGATTGTGATCTACGAGCGCGAGATGACACAGGATAAACTGGATAAGCTGGCTGACGTGATGGGCGTAGCTCACCGCGACGCTTCACACTTGGGTTACCTCAACAACAAACCGTTGCAATGGGCGAACGAACCGGCTCGTCACAAATTGCTCGATATCATCGGCGACCTGGCATTGATTGGTCGTCCCATCAAAGGTAGAATCATCGCTACCCGTCCGGGACACACCGTCAACAACAAATTCGCTCGCCAGTTGCGCAAAGAGATTAAGTTGCACGAGATTCAGGCACCTATCTACAACTGCAACGAGGCTCCGATTATGGATGTCAACCGCATCCGCGAGTTGCTCCCCCACCGTTATCCGTTCCAATTGGTGGATAAGGTGATTGCCATCGGTGCCAATTACATTGTCGGCGTGAAGAATGTCACTGCCAACGAGCCCTTCTTCCAAGGCCACTTCCCGCAAGAGCCTGTCATGCCGGGTGTACTTCAGATTGAAGCCATGGCACAGGTGGGCGGTCTGTTGGTTTTGAACTCTGTGGACGAACCCGAGCGCTACTCTACCTACTTCATGAAGATTGACGGTGTGAAGTTCCGCCAGAAAGTGGTTCCGGGCGATACGTTGGTATTCCGCGTAGAGCTGTTGGCTCCCATCCGCCGCGGTATCTCCACCATGAAAGGTTACGTCTTCGTAGGCGAGAAATGCGTTTGCGAGGCCGAGTTCATGGCACAAATAGTAAAGAATAAATAAGTAAAAGCAGATAACAACATGATCAGTCCTTTAGCTTATGTTTCTCCCGAGGCAAAAATCGGAGAGAATGTAGAAATCGGTCCCTTCGTTTTCATCGACAAGAACGTGGTGATTGGTGACAACAACGTCATTATGGCGAATGCAAACATTCTGTATGGTGCGCGTATCGGCAACGGTAACCGTATCTTCCCGGGTGCGGTCATCAGTGCGATTCCGCAGGACTTGAAGTTCCGCGGCGAGGAGACGACGGCTGAGATTGGCGACAACAACACGATTCGTGAGAATGTCACCATCAACCGTGGTACGGCTGCCAAAGGAAAGACGGTAGTGGGCAACAACAACCTGCTGATGGAGGGTGTGCACGTGGCTCACGATGCCCATGTGGGTAGCGGTTGCATCATCGGTAACTCTACGAAGATGGCCGGTGAGATTGTGATTGACGACAACACGATTATCAGTGCCAGTGTGCTGATGCACCAGTTCTGCCGTGTAGGCGGATACACCATGGTGCAGGGTGGTTCTCGCTTCAGCAAGGACATTCCGCCCTTTATCATCGCCGGTCGTGAACCGATTGCTTACTGTGGTTTGAATCTAGTTGGCTTGCGCAGAAGAGGTTTCTCTAACGAGCTGATTGAGAATATTCACAATGCCTATCGTATCATCTACCAACGTGGTTTGAACGTATCCGAGGCTTTGGAAACAATCAAGGCGGAGGTGCCCATGAGCAAGGAGATTGAGTACATCATCTCTTTCGTTCAGGAGTCGACGAGAGGTATTATCCGTTAAACTTAGACATTTTCAATTATGGTATATCGTTTTACAATAGTCTCTGACGAGGTGGATGATTTTGTCAGAGAGATAAAGATTGATTCAGAAGCGACCTTCTTCGATTTGCACGAAGCAATTATGAAGTCGTGTGGCTACAAGGATGACCAGATGACTTCTTTCTTCCTCTGCGATGAGGATTGGGAGAAGGAGACGGAGGTGACTCTGGAGGATATGGGCAAGGGTTCTGATGAGGACACTTGGCTGATGAAGGAGACGCACCTGAGCGAGTTGATTGAGGACGAGAAGCAGCGCTTGCTGTATGTCTTCGACCCGTTGACGGAGCGTGTGTTCTTCATGGAACTGACGGAGATGCAACCGGGTAAGGATTTGGAGAAGGCAGTTTGCTCTCGCAAACATGGCTCGGCTCCGAAACAGACGGTGGACTTCGACGAGATGATGAAGAATACGAAGAGCGGTTCGCTCGACCTCGACGAGAACTTCTACGGTGATCAGGACTTCGACATGGACGAGTTTGACCCGGAAGGTTTCGAGATGGACGAAGGTGGTTCTTACGATTCTCCTGACTGCTACTAAACCGATGCGGAAGGCGGACGATAGTTCCACACTTCCGTTACAATAAAAAAACAGCGAGCGAAATAAGAGAGAAGAACTCGGCAGAGGTTCTCTTTTGTTTCGCTCTTTTTCATCTGACGACTAAAGTAAATGCATTTATGAAGACATTGATTGTACTGCTGGGACCTACAGGAGTGGGTAAAACCGATTTAAGTCTCTCGCTGGCAGAGCACTACCACTCGCCGATTATCTCTTCGGATTCTCGACAGATGTATGCGCCGCTCAAGATTGGTACGGCTGCCCCCACCGAGGAGCAGTTGCAGCGCGTGAAGCACTACTTCGTGGGGACGCTGCAGGTGACCGACTACTACAGTGCCGCCCGCTACGAGGAGGAGGCGATGGCCTGCCTGACGAAACTCTTCGAGACGCACGACACCCTGATTCTGTCGGGCGGTTCCATGATGTACATTGATGCCGTGTGCAACGGCATTGACGACATCCCGACGGTGGATGAGGAGACGCGTGCACAGATGATGAAGCATTACGAGGAGGATGGATTGGAGGCACTCTGTCAGGAACTGAAGTTGCTCGACCCGGAGTATTACAATGTGGTGGATTTGAAAAATCCGAAGCGGGTAATTCATGCGCTGGAGATTTGCTACATGACGGGGCGCACCTACACCTCTTATCGCACGCAGCAGAAGAAGGAGCGTCCCTTCCGTATCTTGAAGATTGGCTTGACGCGCGACCGCGAAGAACTGTACGACCGCATCAACCGTCGCGTAGAAATCATGATGGAAGAGGGATTGCTGGAGGAGGCTCGTGCGATGTATCCGCAACGCCAACTCAACGCACTGAACACTGTGGGTTACAAGGAGATGTTTCAGTACCTGGACGGCACCTGGGATCTTCCCTTCGCCATTGAGAAAATCAAACAGAACTCCCGCATCTACTCGCGCAAGCAGATGACTTGGTTCCGGCGTGACCCGGAGATTCATTGGTTTCATCCGGAGCACACCGAAGAGATCTTCCACTTCTTACACCAAGAAATCGAAGAGAAGGCAGAAAAGTAAAGAGGAAGCACAGAGCCAAAGAGGAGGCATAGCGCTGAAGAGGGGGCAAAACGCTAAAGGACGAACGCATCACCAAAGAGGGAACCGAATTTTCCCGAAAGGATGCAGTAAGCTTCCCTTAGAACTTATACGACAGCCCCACCGTAACATACAGGTCGGAATGGTCCTTCACACCCTGATAGCGCAATTCGCCCTTCACCGCCCAATCGTTATCAATCTCGAACGCAGCACCGACACCCGCATTCACCGCCGGACGGAGATGCGACTTGTACGTATGTTCCGTGACGAGCAAATCCTCATGATGCTTTTTGGTGTGATTGTAGAGCAATCCGACACCCGCCAACGGATAGACCTCCCAACGCGGAGCCACATGGAAGTTGTAGTGGAAATCAGCATCCAATCCCCAGAGATTGGGACCGCTGGCAAAGTAATAGTTGAACGACGGTGCGATGTCCACCTCATCCACAAGATGCATGGTGAAACCGATACCGAAACCGGGATCACAACGGAAGTTGGTCTTCACATCGGCAGCCCGCATAAACTGAGCGGAAGCCGTGACAGACGAGCCGACAAAAAACAGCAGGAAGAGCGCTGCCAGTCCCCAGACACGCAGCGAAGCGAGCGAAGTTGGAATTCTCTTTCTCATCATTTTAGATTTAATTTAGCAGTAGATATATGCGGTACCGGTCACTCATCAACCCGTACCCACGGACAAACTTACAAAAACTTCGCACATCGAACAAGCACTTTTCAAAATTTTTTAGTCAAATAGACCTTCATAACCGACAAATAATGTATCTTTGTTTGATTTTTTACCTATGAGCACTCAAACCATCGATACCAACAACAAAGAGTTTCAGGACGCACTGAACCTCGTACAATATACTCGCCAGTCCGTGTTCCTTACCGGAAAGGCGGGCACGGGTAAGTCTACCTTCCTGAAATATGTCTGCAACATCACCAAGAAGAAACATATCGTATTGGCTCCCACGGGCATAGCCGCCATCAACGCCGGAGGAAGTACGTTGCACAGTTTCTTCAAGTTGCCCTTCTATCCCCTGCTTCCCGATGACCCCAACTTCAGTAAAAAAAAGATTAAGGACTTTCTGAAGTACAACTCATCGCACCAGAAGATACTGAAGGAGGTAGAGCTGATTATTATTGATGAGATCTCCATGGTACGAGCAGATATCATCGACTTCATCGACAAGGTGCTGCGCATCTACTCGCGCAACCTGCGAGAGCCGTTCGGGGGCAAACAGTTGCTGTTGGTGGGCGACGTCTACCAGCTGGAGCCGGTGATTAAGAGCGACGAGCGCGAGATACTCAACCGCTTCTACCCCACTCCCTTCTTCTTCTCGGCCAAGGTGTTCGAGGAGATGGAGCTGGTGCCCATTGAACTGACCAAGGTGTACCGACAGAGCGACCCGGTCTTTATCAATGTGCTCGACCACATCCGCACCAATACGGCAGGTGCCGCAGATTTGCAACTGCTGAACACGCGCTACGGAGTGCCGGAGGAGCAGGTGGAGAACGACCTATACATCACATTGGCCACGCGACGCGACCAGGTGGACTTCATCAACGAGAAGAAGCTGGAGGAACTGCCCGACGAGCCAACGGTGTTTCATGGAAGCATCTCGGGCGAATTTCCGGAGAGCAGTTTGCCCACCGCCATCGATCTGGAACTGAAGCTCGGGGCACAGGTGATTTTTATCAAGAACGATATGGAGCGCCGTTGGGTGAACGGTACGCTGGGCACCATCACGGGGTTTGACGAGGAAAACGGTACCATCTATGTCACCACGGAGAAGGGAGTCGACTGCGACGTGCAGCCCAATACGTGGCGCAATATTCGATATACGTATAACGAAGAGGAGAAGAAGATTGAGGAGGAAGAGCTGGGTGTCTTCACCCAATTCCCCATTCGCCTGGCATGGGCCATCACCATTCACAAGAGTCAGGGACTGACCTTCAGTCGTGTAAAGATTGACTTTACCGGCGGCGTCTTTGCCGGGGGACAGACCTACGTGGCGCTGAGCCGCTGCACCTCGCTGAAAGGGATTCGACTGACCAAGCAAGTCTCTCGCGGCGACATCTTTGTGCGTCCGGAGATTGTTCAGTTTGCGCAGCGCTTCAACAACCAGCAACTCATCCAGAAGGCACTGAAACAGGCGCAGGCGGATGTATGGTATGTGGAGGCGGTGCAGCTCTTCAAGGAGGGAAAGTTCGAGCCGTTCCTCGACACTTTCTTCAAAGCCATTCATGCGCGCTACGACATTGAACGACCGCTCATCAAGCGTTTCATCCGTCAGAAGCTGGAGATTATCAATACCCTCCGCAAGGAGAACCGGCAACTGAAGGAGGAGATGAAGGAGCTGCGCCGACAGTTGAAGGGCTATGCGAAGGAGTACTATGAGATGGGTAACGACTGCATCACGCAGGCGCACGACTCGGACGCAGCGATTGCCAACTATAACAAGGCACTGAAGCTGGATCCGAAGTATGTGGATGCATTGGTGCGCAAAGGAGTGACCTTATATAATAGGAAAGAGTACCAAGAGGCGGAGCCTTGCTTCAACGAGGCGGTGCGCCTCAGTCCCGTACTTTTCAGATGTGTCTACAACCGCGGCAAGAACCGGTTGGCACTGGAGAACTATGAGGGGGCACTGAGCGACTTCGACCAGGCAACGAGCTTGAAGCCGGAGCACTACAAGGCCCATCGTTTCTTCGGAGATGTATTGGCACATCTGGGCAAAAACGACGAAGCCGCCCTGCAATGGCGCATCGCGGAGGAGCTGAAGGAGAAAAAGCACGGAGGCAAGCGGGAGACGGAATAGAAATAACCATTCGATGATTCGACCATGATACTGAAACTGTACGACAAGAACAATGACTTCAGCGACCTTCAACAGGTGTTGCAAGTGCTGAACGACGGGGGCATCATCATCTATCCCACGGATACGATGTATGCCTTGGGATGCCATGCCCTGAAGGAGCGGGCGGTGGAACGCATCTGTCAGCTGAAGAAGATTGACCCGCGCAAACACCACCTCTCGATTCTCTGTTACGACTTGAGCGACCTGAGCGAATATGCGAAGATGGACAACCCCACCTTTAAACTGATGAAGCGCAACTTGCCCGGTCCGTTCACCTTTATCCTGCCTGCCGGCAACCGCTTGCCGAAGATTTTCCGCAACCGTAAGGAGGTGGGTATCCGCATCTCTTCGCACCCCATCGTACGCGAGCTTTGTCGTCTGCTGGAGGCGCCCATCCTGACCACCACCTTGCCGGTGGATGAGGGAGAGGATCCGGAGTATCAGACGCATCCGGAGCTGATAGAGGAGATGTTCGGTCGCTCGGTGGATTTGATTATCGACGGAGGTATCGGCGGACTGGAGCCGAGTACGGTGATACGTTGCACCGAGGGTGATTATGAGATTGTTCGTCAGGGAAAGGGCGAACTGATAGAATAAGCGAACAGCATAAAAGACGAAAAGAAATTACAAACCAAATAAATAACAACATTTTAGCCATGAAGAAGATACTATTACTTCTGATGATGATTCCCTTCCTGGGATTCGCACAAACCCCGAGTAAATACCTGGAAGGCGCTGTGCCTGTGGTAGATGGGAAAGTGACTTTCACGCAGTCTATCCGCATCCCGTCCAAGACAAAAGCCGAAGTCTACAGACTGGTCGACAAGTGGGCGCAGGAGCAGTTTAAGACCGACCTGAGTTTCCCCACCAACAAACTGATTTCAGAGGATGCAGCCAGCGGTGAGATTGCTGCATTGGGCGAAGAGTACATCATCTTTGCACAGGGAGCACTCTCGCTCGACCGTTCACGCATCTACTACCAATTCCGCGCACAGTGCGAGGACGAGAAGGTGACAGTGAGCATGACCCGCATCCGCTATTGGTATAACGAGGCACGCGACGGCGGTGAGCGTTACAATGCCGAAGAGTTGATTACCGACGAGTACGGACTGACAAAAAAGAAAGACAAACCCGCCCGTATCATCGGTAAGTTCCGCGTGAAGACCATCGACTATAAAGATGACTTGTTCAAGGATCTGGCCAAATCTATCACCGAGCAGATTCAGAATCCGGAGTTAGCCAACCAGACAGCTGCCGAGAAACAGAAGAAGGCGGAAGAGGCTGCTCCCTCAGAGATTGTAATTGAGACTAAAGCACCGCAGTCCACTGCCACTGTAGAGAGGGCCGCCGACATTGTGAAGCGCCCGATTGCTACGTTGGAAAGTGCAGACAACACGGTTGCAGCCACTGCAGTTGTTCCTGCAGCTGCCGCTACTGTTGCCACGGTAGCACCCGCCGCAGCCGCTACTCCTGCCACAAAAGCGGTTCCTGCTGCAAAAGCCGTTTCTGCCGCAGCTACCGTTCCCGCCACAACGACCAAGGCCGGCAGCGAGTTTGAAGGATTCCGCAGCATTGAGGCAAGCGAGATTCCCGGCAATATCTACGAACTGCTCAGCAAACACTGGATGCTGATCACCGCCGGAAAGGCCGATGCCTACAACACCATGACCGCCAGCTGGGGAGGTTTGGGCAACTTGTACCAATCGCCCGTAGCCTTCTGCTTCATCAACCCCGCCCGCTACACCTACCGCTTCATGGAGAACAACGACACCTACACCCTCACCTTCTTCCCGGATGAGTACAAAAGTGCCCTGAAACTCCTCGGCACCAAATCGGGACGTGACGGCGACAAAGTGAAAGAGAGCGGACTGACCCCCGTCACCACTCCCTCGGGCAACCAGACCTTCCAAGAGGCCAGCCTCATCATCGAATGTCAGAAGATGGTGGCACAGTCGCTGAACCCCGAAGCACTGAAGGACGACGCCCTGAAACAAGAGTGGGAAGGCAAGGCCATGCACAAGATGTACATCGGTAAAATTCTGCGTGTTTGGGTGAAATAACCGCATAACGTACAGGAAACGCTCCCATTTCCTACGGGAAAGTTTCATGTGCAACCTTTCAAATATTTCTAATTAACGCTCTAATATTAAGCAACTTAGCTTAAAATTAGGGCGTTAATTTTATTCTAAAATAGTTTAAAAATCCTTTAATATAGACTTTAAAGTAGTCGTTTCATAAATGGAAAACTTATCTTCGTGAGCGAAAAATAAAAAGGAGATTCAAACAAAGGATATTAAACGAAAATTGAGAAGCATGGAAATTGCCGATAGCATCGAAGAGGCCTTGCGCCAAGGGAGCCCCGATTTGGAGGAGATCATCCGCCGGTTGGACGTGCTCATAGCAGAGCAACCCCAAGACGACCGTCTATATTATCTTCGAGGCAACGCCTACCGCAAACGAGGCGATTGGCAAATGGCCCTCAACAATTACTTGGAGGCCATCGAACTCAATCCGGACAGTCCGGCTGTTCATGCCCGACAAATGGCGATGGATATCTTGAATTTCTACAACAAAGATATGTTCAACCAATAAAGAATTTATACTTATGGCAACAGTCAAAGGAGCTATTGAGATAAATACTGAAAGATGTAAAGGATGCAATCTGTGTGTTGTGGCCTGTCCGCTCCATATTTTAGCATTAACCAAAAAAGAAGTAAATAAAAAAGGGTATCCCTTTGCGTCACAATTTGACGTAGAGAAATGTACCGGGTGTTCCGCATGCGCGGTGGTATGTCCCGACGGCTGTATCACTGTCTACAGAACCAAACTTTAAGATAACACGATATGTCAGAAGAAGTTGTATTAATGAAAGGTAACGAAGCCATTGCCCACGCCGCCATACGTTACGGAGCGGACGGTTACTTCGGTTATCCTATCACTCCTCAGTCGGAAGTTCTTGAGACACTTGCCGAGCAGAAGCCTTGGGAAACGACCGGCATGGTGGTTCTTCAAGCCGAAAGTGAGCTGGCCGCCATCAACATGGTATACGGTGCTGCGGCTACAGGTAAAATGGTATTCACCTCCTCTTCCAGTCCGGGTGTCAGCCTGAAGCAAGAGGGTATCTCTTACATCGCCGGCGCCGAGCTTCCCTGTTTGGTGGTCAACGTAATGCGTGGCGGTCCCGGTCTGGGCACCATCCAGCCGAGTCAGGCCGACTATTTCCAGAGCACCAAAGGCGGAGGACACGGTGACTATCGTTTGATTGTATTGGCCCCCTCTTCGGTGCAAGAGATGGCGGACTTTGTAGGTTTGGCTTTCGAGTTGGCCTTCAAATATCGCAACCCGGCCATGATTCTGGCCGACGGTGTAGTGGGACAGATGATGGAGAAAGTGACTCTCCCGGCCTTCCGTCCGCGTCGCACCGAAGCAGAGGTTATCGCACAGTGTCCGTGGGCTGCTACCGGTCGCCCGAAGACACGTAAGCCCAACATCATCACTTCGTTGGAGCTCGACCCTGTCATCATGGAGCAACGTAACATCCACTTGCAGGAGAAGTACAAAGAGATAGAGGAGAAAGAGGCACGCTGCGAAGAGATTCAATGCGAAGATGCCGACTACCTGATTGTGGCGTTCGGATCGTGCGCCCGCATCGGTATGAAAGCCTTGGAGATTGCTCGCGAAGAGGGTCTCAAGGTTGGTTTGGTACGCCCCATTACCCTCTGGCCCTTCCCCACGAAAGAGCTTCAGCGTTTGTCGGCCCGCGCCAAAGGTATTTTGGTGGTAGAGCTCAATGCCGGACAGATGATTGAGGATGTGCGTCTCGCCGTCAACAAAGAGATGAAAGTGGCCCACTTCGGCCGCATGGGTGGTATCGTACCCGACCCGGACGAAGTTGTGGAAGCTGTCAAGAAAGAACTTTTATAATTCCTTCAAAAACGCCCAGCCATGGACAGAGATAAAATTAGAAACATATTGAACGTGCTATTCTTGATTGGAGCCTTGGCCGCCGTCATTCTCTACTTTGCGTATCCGAATGACCGCCATCCGTTCATGTACGTATGTCTTGCCGCCCTCTTCCTCAAGATGATGGAGTTTGTGTTGCGATTCATGCGCTAAGAGTAGCCCTATTATATAGCGAACTATGAACAGAGAAGATATTATTAAGCCGGAAAATCTGGTCTACAAGAAACCGACGTTACTCAATGACGCCCCGATGCACTACTGCCCGGGATGTAGCCACGGTGTAGTCCACAAACTGATTGCCGAAGTCATCGAAGAGATGGGCATGGAAGAGAAGACCATCGGTATCTCTCCCGTAGGTTGTGCCGTGTTCATGTACAACTATCTGGATATCGATTGGGAGGAAGCCGCTCACGGACGTGCGCCTGCTGTAGCCAGCGCCATCAAGCGTTTGTGGCCCGACCGTCTCGTCTTCACCTATCAGGGCGACGGCGACTTGGCTTGTATCGGTACCGCCGAGACCATCCACGCACTGAACCGCGGTGAGAACATCGCCATCATCTTCATCAACAATGCCATCTACGGTATGACGGGTGGACAGATGGCCCCCACTACGTTGGTAGGTATGAAGACCGCCACTTGTCCTTACGGTCGTGACGTGCATCTCCACGGATATCCCTTGAAGATGACCGAGATTGCCGCCACTCTGGAAGGTACCTCCTACGTCACACGTCAGGCTGTGCACACCGTGGGTGCTATCCGCAAAGCGAAAGCAGCCATCCGCAAAGCCTTCGAGCGCTCGATGCAGGGCAAAGGCTCCAGCTTGGTAGAGATTGTCTCCACTTGTAACTCAGGTTGGAAGATGTCTCCGGTAGACGCCAACCACTGGATGGAAGAGCATATGTTCCCATTTTACCCGTTGGGTGATTTAAAAGATAAAGAATAAGCCATGAAAGAAGAAATTATCATCTCCGGTTTCGGAGGACAAGGAGTCTTGTCGATGGGCAAAATTCTAGCCTACTCGGGACTGATGGAAGGGAAAGAGGTTACTTGGATGCCGGCTTACGGACCCGAGCAACGTGGCGGTACGGCCAACGTAACGGTGATTGTGAGCGACGACCGCATCTCTTCGCCCATTCTGAGCAAATATGACACTGCCATTATCTTGAACCAGCCTTCACTGGAGAAGTTCGAGAGCAAAGTGAAACCCGGCGGTACACTGATTTATGACGGCTACGGCATTCAAGAGCCGCCCACCCGCAAGGACATCCACATCTACCGCATCGACGCGATGGATGCAGCGGCTGAGATGAACAACACCAAGGCCTTCAATATGATTGTGCTGGGCGGACTGCTGAAGTTGCACCCGATAGTCACCATTGAGAGTGTGCTGAAGGGATTGCGTAAGACCCTCCCCGAACGCCACCACCACTTGATTCCGATGAATGAAGCTGCCATCCGCAAAGGCATGGAGATTATTCGTCCGCAAGAATAAAGCAAAATTTCCATTATAGATTGAGTTCCCGCGCCCGTCGGTTTCGCACCGACCGGTTGCGGGAGCTTCTTTGTAAGGGCGGTTTGCTCAAAAAACAGAGAAAAAGAGCGACTTTCTATGATTCCTGCCGAACGAAAGTAGTTGTAATTCGTTTTTTTTGTATTTTTGCAGGTAATTATGAAACAGATTACGCTCATAGTAAGTATATTGCTGTGCCTGGCTCAGGGAGCCTACGCGCAACTCAACCGCTATAACGACAGTTCTACAGCGGCCACCAACGGTATACGCTCATCCAGCAAAGACCGCAACAAGAATCCGAACGACACCACTACGGTGGACTCCAATACCATCCCCATCGACCTCTACATGTGGAACATCGACTGGCTGGGCAATCGTCACCTCATCCCGGTAGACACCCTGCGCCACCAGTTCCAGAACCTCCCCTTCACCGAAGGAAAGAACGGTCATTACAACCATTTGGGCAACATGGGATCGCCCCGCTACTCTCGTATCTTCTTCGAGCGTAACGCGGCCTCACCATTCGTATTTACCGATCCGCTTGATTTCTTCATCGTGCCGACCGGACAGTTCAACTTCACCAACACCAAGTCGCCCTTCAGCAACTTGTCGTATTACTCGCAGGGCAACCAGACCGATGGTGAGGACCGTTTCCGCTCGTACTTCGCCACGAATGCCAACCGCTTCCTGACGTTGGGATTCACCTTCGACTACCTGTACGGACGAGGCATGTACAACGACCAGTCCACCTCCTACTTCAACGGGACACTCTTCTCCGCCTACACCGGCGACCGCTACAATATGCACTTCCTCTTCAGCAACAACCACATGAAGATGGCAGAGAACGGCGGTATTGAGAACGACCTATACATCACGAATCCGGAGGAGCTGGGCAACAGCTACAACTCCACCGATATCCCGACGGTGCTCGACAAGACCTGGAACCGCAACGACAACCGTACGCTCTTCCTGACCCACCGTTACAACATCGGATTCCATCGTGCTTCGGCAGACACGGCACAACATCGCCCGGAGTTCATACCGGTGACCAGCATCATCCATACGTTCCAATGGCAGAACTACGATCGTAAATTTCTGGCTTACAACACGCCGAAGAACTACTATCAGCACGACTACCTGGACAATGACTCCACGCGTGACAACACCCGCTACAACTCCCTCAAGAACACGGTAGGCATCGAGTTTCACGAAGGATTCCACAAGTGGGCACAATTCGGTCTGACCGGCTTCATGTCATATGAAACGCGCAACTACCAGTTGCCGGACACGCTGCAGAACAACCTGAACCCCTTCACGCAGAAATACAAAGAGAACCGCATGTCAGTGGGTGGTATTCTGGCCAAACGACTCGGCAACGCGCTCCATTACGAAGGACGCTTTGAGACCGTCTTGACCGGAGAGGAATCGGGCAGCATGGAGTTGGAAGGCAAGATGGATTTCAACTTCCGTTTCCTGGGCGACACCGTGCGCCTGGACCTGCACGCCTTTTCGAAACGATTCCTGCCGAGCTTCTACTATCGTCACTACCACAGCACCCACTATTGGTGGGACAATGACAACCTGTCGAAGGAGTTCCGCAACCGCATCGAAGGCACTTTGAGTTTCAAACGTTTGGGCACGAAGCTCATGGTGGGCATCGAGAACCTGAAAGATTACACCTACCTCGCGTTCGACGGGGATAGCTATACCAATGCTAGCAATGAACCGAAATACCGTAACAACATCGCCGTGCGCCAAAACGGAGACAACATCCGCGTGGCTACCGCCATGTTGACGCAAAACTTCAAGTTGGGCATTCTGCATCTGGACAACGAGATTACCTACCAGAAGAGTAGTAATGAGGAGGTGCTTCCCTTGCCGAAGCTCTCGCTCTACCACAACCTCTATCTGGATGTGAAACTGGCGAAAGTACTGAGCCTGGAGCTGGGTGCCGACGTGCGCTACTTCACCAAGTATTATGCGTACGACTACTCCCCTGCCCTCGGTCAGTTCTACTTGCAAAACCCGAGCGACCGCATTGAGATTGGTAACTACCCCATCGTGAATGCCTACGCCAACTTCCACCTGAAGCATACGCGTTTCTACATCATGATGTCACACATCAATGAAGGTACCGGCAACTCGAACTACTTCCTGGCTCCCCACTACCCCATCAACCCGATGGCGCTTCGTTGGGGGCTCTCCTGGAACTTCTTCGATTAATTTGATTAAGTGTTTGGAAGAATCAGAAAGGAATAGAGATAAGATAGATAAAAGAGATAGAGTAGATTTAGAAAAGATAGCCTATGAGAAAGTCCTCGCTCACCGCGCTGATTGTCGTGGCGCTGTTCTTCGCCTGCTTCGCCGCCTGGATGATTACCCGGTCATCGCAAGAGGCGGAGATACGCGACTATCCCGAGATAGCCGAAGCAGGTGTGTTGCGAGTGGCCGCCGAGTATCGACCGCTCGACCTGCACGTAGAGAAAGATACCCTGGTGGGCTTCCATTACGAACTGCTGATGGCCTTTGCCGCAGCACATGGACTGGAGGTGCAACTAACCCCCGAGATGGATTTTCAGAAGCAACTGGAGGGGCTGGAGTCGGGCCATTACGACCTGCTCGCCGAGAGTTTGCTCATCTCTCAAGAATATAGCGACACACTGCTCGCCCTCACCGACCCGATCTTCATCGCGAAGCAAGTGTTGGTGCAGCGCAAAGCCACTTCCGAAGAAGACTCGCTCTTCATCCACAACCAGCTGGAGTTGGACGGCAAGACACTCCACCTGCCCAAAGACTCACCGGTGCGTCACCGCATACACAACCTGAGCAAAGAGACGGGCGACTCCATCTTCATTGAAGAGGAGGAGAAATACGGCACCGAGCAGCTGGTGGCAATGGTGGCTGCCGGAGACATTGACTACACCGTGTGCGACCAAGCCTTGGCACGTGCGCTGGCAGAAGATTATCCGCAACTGGACATCACTACCGCCATCAGTTTCAACCAGTTTTACGCCTGGGGATTACACAAGCACGCCCCCGTGCTGCTGGACAGTCTGAACAGTTGGCTGGCACGCTACAAGCAAGGGAAGGCTTACAAACAATTACTCAAGAAATATAAGAAATAAAGAAATAACAGAGATGAAAACAATACGATGGGGATTTATCGGCTGCGGCGACGTGACCGAACGAAAGAGTGGACCCGCCTTCAGTATGGTGGAAGGTTCCACAGTGGTGGCCGTCATGAGCCGAGACATTGAAAAAGCCAAATCATACGCTCAACGTCATCACATCGCTCGTTGGTATGACGACGCACAGGAGTTGGTGGACGACCCGGACGTGAACGCAATCTACATTGCCACGCCCCCTTCGTCGCACGCCACCTTTGCCATCATGGCGATGAAAGCCGGCAAGCCGGTCTACATTGAGAAACCGATGGCTTCCAGCTATGAAGAGTGCGCACGCATCAACCGTATTTCCAAGGAGACAGGCATTCCCTGCTTTGTAGCCTACTACCGTCGCTACCTGCCCTACTTCCTCAAGGTGAAGGAGTTGATAGACAACGGCTCCATCGGTAAGGTGATTAACGTACAGATTCGTTTTGCGCAACCCCCTTCCGAATTGGATTACAACCGCACCAACCTCCCCTGGCGTCTGTTGCCGAGCATAGCAGGCGGCGGTTACTTCTACGACCTGGCACCCCATCAGCTGGATATTCTGCAAGAGATGTTCGGTTGCATTTTGGAGGCAGAGGGTTTCTGCGCCAACATAGGCGGGCTCTATGATGTGGAGGATACGGTGAGTGCTTCGTTCCGCTTCGAGTCGGGCCTTCCCGGTTCCGGTTCCTGGTGTTTTGTGGCACACGAATCGGCCAAAGAGGATCGTATCGAACTGATTGGCGACAAAGGAATGATTTGTTTCTCTGTCTTCACCTTCGACCCGATTGCCCTGCATACAGAGCGCGGACGAGAAGAGATTCCCGTAGAGAACCCCACCTACGTTCAGTTGCCGCTCATCAAGGCAGTGGTGGAACATCTGCAAGGAAAAGGCATCTGTTCCAGCACCGGCATCAGCGCTACGCCCACCAACTGGGTGGTAGATAAGATTCTGGGAAAGATTTAAAAGGAAGGATGAATAGGTAATAAGGTAGATAGAAAAAGACGATGATAAAGAGAACACGGATAGCACTGATAGGATTACTCGCACTGGCCACATGCCATGGGCTTTGGGCGGGAGAGGCGACCGCAAATACGGGCGCTCGGGGGATTTCTATGGAGCTACCGATGAGCTTGAAATTGCAGGAAGAGAGAAATTCCCTGGCAGAAGATTCTTTGGCAGGAGATTCTTTGGCAGAAGATTCTTTGGCAGAAGGATCTCTCGCAGAAGACTCTCTGACTAATAATTTCCTT
>CAYSOW010000012.1:2544-3760 GCA_964432715.1 uncultured Bacteroides sp. | reverse complement strand
AGATTCTTTGGCAGAAGGATCTCTCGCAGAAGACTCTCTGACTAATAATTTCCTTACGAAGGATTCACTCGCCGGCATACAGGCCGATTCTCTGTTGCAAACAGCCCTGCAAGCAAAGAAAAAGCGCCGCGGACCGGTGTATCGCTTTGAGAAGTTTGTCAAGCGCTTCATCGACTTCAATGACTACGACACCACCTATATCTCGCCCAACAAATACAACTTTGCCATGATGTTGGCACACAACAGCACCTTCGAGCACTTCCAGTTGGGCACCGACAGCGACAATCCGCAGACCCTCCGCTTTGCGCCCCGCCCCAGTTACAAGGTGGGAGCCTACTTCGGATGGCGTTGGATTTTCGTCGGCTTCACCATGGATGCAGCCGAAGTGTTCGGTGGCCACAACAAGCATAGCACGAAGAAGAAACAGTTCAGCCTCAACCTCTACAGTTCCAAGTTGGGTGCCGACTTCTACTACTGGGAGATGGGCAACGACTTCCGGCTCAAATCGCTCTCCGGATTCACACTGCCCGAGAGCAGCAACGAGAGCGCCGAAGAGAGCGATACACGTGCCTACTCCATCCTCGACCGGAACCCCATCTTCAACACCGGAAACTCCGGCACCAAACTGAGTAGTTCCATCGACTTCACCGGCATCAAAGCCATCGTGAAGGGATTCAACATGTACTATATCTTCAACAACAAGCACTTCTCCTACCCCGCTGCTTTCAGTCAGTCGACCAACCAGCGGAAGAGCGTAGGCACCCTGCTCACCGGTATCTCCTTCTCCAGTCACAAGATGACCTTCGACTACCAATCGCTACCCGAGTGGATACTCAACCAGATGGACGACGGATTGAAGGTGCACGAAGTGGATTACCAAGACTATAGCATCCACTTCGGATACGCCTACAACTGGGTTTTTGCACGCAACTTCCTGGCCTGCATCTCACTGACGCCCGCCCTGGCCTACAAGCGTTCGCACCTGCTGACCGACCCGACAGAGATTGAGAACAAACTCCATCGCGACCTCAACTTCGACTTCATCTCGCGAGCCGCACTGGTCTACAACAATGCCAAATACTTTGCCGGCCTCTCCTGGGTGGGCCACAGCTACACCTACAACCGCAACGACCTCTCCATCAATAATGCCTTCGGAACCCTTCAGTTCTACGCCGGCTTCAACTTCGGAAAGAAAAAGAAGAAGTAGAGGTGTGCA
>CAYSOW010000012.1:0-2444 GCA_964432715.1 uncultured Bacteroides sp. | reverse complement strand
CGTTAGCGAGTAGCTACGAAGAGAGACTGCTCAATCACAGCCTGACGGGCAGCCATCAAACCTTCAGCATCCAACGAGATATTCATGTAAGAGCCGTTCTGCAGATTCAAATCCACCGTACCGTCCTCTTTCACTTTCAGAATCTCATAAGACTCACCGTCGGCCACCACGCTCCAAGTCTGTTTCTGCGCGTCAAACTTCAGCACCATCGACTGGTCGCCCGACTCGTCCGTCACCTGATAGCCCTCCTCAGTAGCTGAAATCAGCAAATTACCATTCGGAGTCTTCAGTGTACGCGGATGCTCAGCCGTCACCGGATTATCACCACTCCAGAACTCCACACTGTTGAGCACCAAGATATCAGCGATATAAGTCACCCAATAAACCGGAACGATGTGCAGACCGATAAAGATAGCCTCGTTCAGATAATTACTCTTCGTGGCATAACGGTTCCAAGACAACACCTTGTTAGTCAAGGCAAAACTACCGATGCAAGAGGAAGTCAACAAGCCCCCGGCAAGCACCAGACAAGCCATTTTAAACGGGAATTTTTTCATCTTATACAAACATTTTAAGTTATACTGTGATAAAGCAAATGTAAAGCATTCTTAGGAGAAAAAGAAACTTTTCGCAGGGAAAATCACAAACGATGTTGCTATCTGCCGGAGAAATCGTATCTTTGTAGCCAAAATTAGACAAAATAATCAATTAACACCATAAACAAATGACAGAACAAATCAAAAAGAGACTCAACGACTCGAAAGCACTCCGTTGGAGTATGCTGGCATTGGTGGCCTTCACCATGCTCTGCTGCTACATTCTGACGGACGTGATGTCACCGTTGAAACCGATGCTCGAAAAAGAGCTTCTTTGGAACAGTACCGACTACGGAATTTTCACCAGCGCCTACGGCTGGTTCAACGTATTCGCCTTCATGCTTATCTTCGGAGGTATCATCCTCGACCGCATGGGCGTACGCTTCACCGGTGTAGGTTCATGCATCCTGATGGTAGTGGGCTGTGCCCTGAAATATTATGCCATCGCCAGCTCCTTCCCCGAAGGCGCCATGATTTTCGGCATGAAGGCACAGGTATTCATTGCAGCTATCGGCTTTGCCATCTTCGGAGTGGGTGCCGAGACAGCAGGTATCACCGTATCAAAAGTAATTGTGAAATGGTTTAAAGGTAAAGAGATGGCCCTTGCAATGGGTCTGGAGATGGCCACCGCCCGTTTGGGTACGATGATTGCCATGTCTGTTACCGCCCCGTTCGCCAACTTCTTCGGAAGCACAGACGAAGCCGGCAACTTCCACCCCTGCATCCCCGCCCCCATCTTGTTGTGCCTGGTGATGCTCTGCATCGGACTGATTACCTTCATCATCTACACCTTCTTTGATAAGAAGTTGGATGCTTCTCTGGCAGAGACTGCCGAGGAAGGCGAAGAGGAAGAACCGTTCCGCATCAAAGACATTGCACAAATCCTTACCAACAAAGGTTTCTGGTTGATTGCCATGCTCTGCGTGCTCTTCTATTCAGCCGTATTCCCCTTCATCAAATATGCTGCCGACCTGATGGTGCAGAAGTACAACCTCTCACCGGACACCGCCGGACTGATTCCGAGCTTGCTTCCGTTGGGAACCCTCTTCCTCACCCCGCTCTTCGGCAACCTGTACGACCGCATCGGTAAAGGCGCCACGCTGATGATTATCGGCGCCGTGCTCCTGATCTTCGTACACGTGATGTTTGCCCTCCCCATTCTGAACACCTGGTGGTTTGCCACCCTCGTGACCATCGTATTGGGTATCGGCTTCTCCTTGGTACCGTCTGCCATGTGGCCCTCTGTACCCAAGATCATTCCGGAGAAACTGCTGGGAACCGCTTATGCACTCATCTTCTACGTACAGAACATCGGTCTCTCCCTCGTTCCGTTGTTGATTGGATGGGTATTGGAGACCTACTGCAAAGGTCCCGTAGCCGAAGACGGCACACCGACCTACGACTATACGTTGCCGATGACCATCTTCGCCGCTTTCGGAGTAGCCGCCCTCTTCTTCGCCCTTTGGTTGAAAGCTGAGGACAAGCGCAAGAACTACGGTTTGGAAGCACCGAACATGAAATAAGGAATCTTGTACAAACGTACAAAGAGCCCCTTTATATAAGGAAATACGCAGGGCCTATCCACGCAGATGGATACGCCCTGCGTTCTTTTTTTTATTAGTTGCTGATACACAAATTCGCGCCCGATATAAGCTTTTGCACGCAAAGTAAGATTTTTTACTGTCATGTTTTTTTGATGGTTTAGGACGTCCAATTGGAGGCATCCTCACTCCTTTCAGCTCGCGTACCCTGCGTTTACCCCCCTTGGAACCGTTATTTATAGGGACGAATGGAGCAAATTATGCGGATAAATTCATTAAATCGTGCGGTCGAATGTGTCAATTCATG
>CAYSOW010000011.1:17182-33156 GCA_964432715.1 uncultured Bacteroides sp. | reverse complement strand
CATTAGTATAAATATCGTCACTCGACCGCATGATTTTGCCAACTCGACCGCATGATTTTGCCAACTCGACCGCACGATTTTGCCAACTCGACTGCATGAATTGCATCGTTCATCCCGATAAACGATCACTAACATACTGAAGTTTTTGTGTTCCCTAGGGGGCAAATCCCTGGGAACCGCGAAACCTATTCTTCAGCGGTATACATACGATTAATTTTCATAATTCGGTTATTTGGCGCAATTTCGTTCGGTTATTTGGCCGTATTTATCATAGACGGCTCAAAAAATAGAAGGTATATCTTCTAAAATTATAGAAAAGGCTGCGCCCATCTTTTCCGACGAGCGCAGCCTCCTTATCATCATATAGCTATACTGCATGATATAGCTATGCTGCTTACAGACTTAAAGTTTCACCGCTTTCTTCACCGGCTTCGACTCGTTTTGCAGGCGGTCGAGGGCCGTGACTACATAAGTGTACTTCGTTTTTCCACCCTGATAGGGCAAGTTGTAGTGACACTCACGCGTGATGGCCACAATCTTCGAGGCATCGTCCAAGTTGATGGCCTCTCCGGCACGGAAGCGATAGACCACATACTGAGCGGCACGATCAAGCTCCTGCTTGTACTTCGGCGCGTTCCAGAACAACACCGGACCGTCGGAAGTCCACACCACCTTACTCTTACGCACCTTCGCCGGCGCCTTGTCATCCATGAAGGAGAAGAGCGGCATCAAGGCCGGATAACGATGGTAACTATTGATGAGCTGATCACGATAACCACCCACGTTCTGCACCACCGATGCAGCAGGCCACTGACAGCTACCTTTCACCGCCGGAAGCGAACGCTGCAAGTTCATCTTACGCACCTGCTGATGCGTCGACGGGTTCTGCGGGTCGGCATACTTCACCGTACGCTCCACGTCCTGACCGATGATCAACGGACGACCCGCCGCATTCGCAGCCCACCAGTTGACCAGCGTCTCATAGTCGGCAGCACGGTTGCCAATCTCCCAATATACCTGCGGAACGTTATAGTCAATCCAACCCTTCTCAATCCAGAGAAGAATATCGGCATAAAGATCGTCATAATTCTGAAGACCGTTGGTAGCACTACCCTTCGGATCATTCTTCTGATTGCGATAGATACCGAACGGCGAGATACCGAACTTCACCCAAGGCTTGCAGTGACGGATGGTCTCATGCAACGCACGAATCAACTGGCTCACATTGTCGCGACGCCAATCGTTGATATTGTCATAGCCACGACCATACTGCGCAAAAGTGACACGGTCGGGAATCTCCAAGCCCGCCACCGGATAAGGATAGAAATAGTCATCAATGTGCAAACCGTCGACATCATAACGACTCACGATGTCCTGCACAATGCGACAGATGTAATTGATATTCTCGGGACAACCCGGATCAAAGAGCAACAGACCGTCGTAAGAGAAGAAACGGTCGGGATAATACTTCGAAGGATGATTGGCAGCCAACACCGTCGTACCCTTCGTCTTCGCCCGATAAGGATTAATCCAAGCGTGCAACTCCATGTTGCGACGATGACACTCGTCAATCATAAACTGCAACGGGTCCCAGTAAGGCGAAGGCGCCTGTCCCTGACGGCCCGTCAAGAAACGGCTCCACGGCTCATAAGAAGAAGCATAAAGTGCATCCGCCTCCGGGCGCACCTGAAAGATAATGGCATTGATACCCGCCTGCTGCAAGCTGTTGAGCTGTGCAATCAGTGTCTGCTGCATTTTCTCGGCAGACATACCCTGAAATTGTCCGTTGACGGCCTGTATCCACGCCCCGCGAAACTCGCGTTTGGGATAAAGAGGATTCGCCGCCCATACGCCTAAAGCAAGGCACCAAAGGAGCAGCCATGTCGTAAATTTTCGATTCATAAGTTTTATTTCGTACGATTTCACTTTTTTACGGCCACAAAGATACAGCATCCAAATTAATTATCGGCACATTTCGCGACCCAAAAACAAGAAAAAGCATTATCTTTGCAAATCATTGGAAAGATAAAAACTATGGCAGACAAGGACTGTATATCAATCAAAGGTGCCCGGGTGAACAACCTCAAGGACATTCAAGTAGAGATTCCACGCAACAAGCTCATCGTGATTACCGGTGTCTCAGGCTCGGGCAAATCGTCCCTGGCATTCGACACCCTCTATGCCGAGGGGCAGCGACGCTATGTGGAGAGTCTCTCCTCTTATGCACGCCAATTCCTGGGGCGCATGAGCAAGCCGGAGTGTGACTACATCAAGGGCATTCCCCCTGCCATAGCCATCGAACAGAAGGTGAACAGTCGCAACCCGCGCTCTACGGTGGGCACCTCCACAGAGATTTACGAATACCTGCGCCTGCTCTATGCCCGCGTCGGTCGCACCTACTCGCCCATCAGCGGAGAGTTGGTGAAGAAGCACACCGTGGAAGATGTCATCCACTGCATGCAATCGTTCTCGAAAGGAACGCGTTACACCGTGCTCACCCCCATCCTGCTGCGCGAAGGCAGAACGATGGAACAGCAGTTGCAAGTCTACCTGAAGGAGGGCTACAACCGTCTGGAGGTGAACGGCGAGATGGTGCGCATCGAGGAGTATCAGCCGAAAGAGGGCGATACCGTCTACCTGCTCATCGACCGTATGACGTGCGACGACGCTGCAGATGCCTTGAGCCGACTCACCGACTCGGCAGAGACCGCCTTCTATGAGGGCGACGGCACCTGCCTGCTGCGTTTCTATCCCGCCGGACTGCTCTACACCTTTACGAAGAAGTTTGAGGCAGACGGCATCACCTTTGAGGAACCCACCGACCAGCTCTTCTCGTTCAACTCCCCCCTGGGCGCCTGTCCCGAGTGCGAAGGCTTCGGCCGCGTGATAGGCATCGACGAACATTTGGTGGTACCCAACCGCGCACTGAGCATCTATGATGGCGCAGTGGTGTGCTGGCGCGGCGAGAAGATGGGCAAGTGGCGCGAGGAGTTCATCCGTCGTGCCGCCGAAGTGAACTTCCCCATCTTCAAGCCCTACTACGAACTGACGAAGAAAGAGGTGGACTACCTGTGGCACGGTCCGCGCGACAAGGTGTGCATCGACTCGTTCTTCAAGATGCTGGAGGAGAATCAATACAAGATACAATACCGCGTGATGTTGTCACGCTATCGCGGCAAAACCCTCTGTCCGCGCTGCCATGGCAGTCGCCTGAAGGAAGAGGCCAACTATGTAAAGGTGGGCGGCCGCTCCATTACGGAGTTGGTGGAACTGCCTATCTACAAGCTGAAGAAATTCTTTGAGGAGTTGACCTTGGAAGAGCACGACGCGCTGATTGCCAAGCGTTTGCTCACTGAAATCAACAACCGTCTGCAATTCCTGGTGGACGTAGGTCTGAGCTACCTGACCCTCAACCGACTGAGTAATTCGCTCTCGGGCGGTGAAAGTCAGCGCATCAATCTGGCCACCTCCCTGGGCAGCAGCTTGGTGGGTTCGCTCTACATTCTGGACGAGCCCAGCATCGGTCTGCACAGCCGCGACACAGAGCGACTGATACACGTGCTGCGCCAATTGCAACAGTTGGGTAACACCGTGGTAGTGGTGGAGCACGACGAGGACATCATCCGCGCCGCCGACTACCTGATAGACGTGGGTCCGAACGCCGGACAACACGGTGGCGAGATTGTCTACCAAGGCGATATGAAAGATATCAAGCCCGGCATCGACAGTCACACCATCCGCTTCCTGCTGGGCGAAGATCAGATTCCCGTCCCCGCCCAACACCGCTGCTGGAACAACTACATCGAGGTGAAAGGAGCGCGACAGAACAACCTGCAAGGCATCGACGTGAAGTTCCCGCTCAACGTGATGACCGTAGTCACGGGTGTCTCCGGCTCGGGCAAGTCGACCCTGGTGCGCGACATCTTCTACCGTGCCCTGAAACGCAACTACGACGAGTGCGAGGAGCGTCCGGGCGAATATATCTCGCTGGAGGGCGACCTGCAGATGATTAAGAATGTGGAGTTCGTCGATCAGAACCCCATTGGCAAGTCGTCGCGCAGCAACCCGGTGACCTACATGAAGGCGTACGACGAGATTCGTAAGGTGTTTGCCGAGCAACCACTGGCCAAACAGATGGGCTACAACGCCGGCTACTTCTCGTTCAACAGCGAGGGCGGTCGTTGCGAGGAGTGCAAGGGCGAAGGTACGGTGACCGTGGAGATGCAGTTCATGGCGGACATTCAGCTGCAGTGCGAATCATGCCACGGCCGTCGTTTCAAGAGCGACACACTGGAGGTGCGCTACAAGGAGAAAAATATCTATGAGGTGCTGGAGATGACGGTGGACGAGGCGATGGAATTCTTTGTCGAGAAGCCGAAGATTACAGCTCGTCTGCGCCCGTTGCAGCAAGTGGGACTGGGTTACGTCAAGTTGGGACAGTCGTCGTCTACCCTCTCGGGCGGTGAGAACCAACGTGTAAAACTGGCGTTCTTCCTGGGACAGGAGAAGATTGACCCGACGCTCTTCATCTTTGACGAACCGACTACCGGCTTGCACTTCCACGACGTGAAACGTCTGCTCACGGTGTTCGACGCCCTGCTGCAACGCGGTCACACCATCGTGATTATCGAGCACAACCTGGACGTCATCAAGTGCGCCGACTACGTCATCGACTTGGGTCCGGAAGGCGGTAATAAGGGTGGCAACCTGGTGGTGGCAGGAACGCCGGAAGAGGTGGCAGCCTGCGAGGCTTCGTTCACCGGGAAATACCTAAAGGAGAAGCTGGCGCAAAAGTAAACCACCATTCAGCAGATACATTCATCTACCCCATAAATTCAACGGCTGCAAGGAAGTCTATCAAACCTCCTTGCAGCCGTTTTGATTTTATCTTTTCACGAGCTCGTCCAATCGTCGAGCCCGTCAGAGTTGCTACTTCTTCATGTCCTCTTCCCGCTCCCGTTTGAGTCGCTCCTTGCGGCGCAACACAAAATAGAGCAAGATGATAATGACATACGACACCCCGAAAGTAATCCACTTCTCCGTGGAACTCATCTCCCCGTTCTTCGTAAGGAAACAAATCGCCATCACCGTTGTGTAAACAAACAGGAAGGCGGGGATTGTCTGGTAACGCTTAAATTTTGCCATAAGTGGGACGACATTTCTTAAAGTACCAAACAATGTAGAGCACCAACGCAATCACCGTGCACAAGCCACCGATGAAATAAGAGACAGAAGCATCAATGCCGAATCCCTCCTTCGCAATGCAAAGATAAGTGGTGCAGACACAAGTCATAAAGAGCGCCGGGATAAGCGTGATGTAGAACAACTTCTTGTTGAGCGCCAGATAGACCGTAATGGCCCAGAGCGTGAAGACAGAAAGCGTCTGGTTACACCATGCAAAGTAACGCCAGATAATCTTGAAACCGTTGGCATCTGCCAAGCTATAGCAAAGGATACCCGCCGTGATGATGAAGAGCGGCAAGCAAATCATCAAACGTTTGGGAATGCTGGTCTGATTGATGTGGAAGAAGTCGGACACCATCAGACGTGCCGAACGCAACGCTGTATCACCACTGGTAATCGGAGCCACGACAATACCCAAGATGGCCAGAATGCTACCAAAGGTACCCAACCACTCTTTAGAAATCAACGTAGCCACATAAGCACCGCTATCGGCCACTTCCGCGCCATCCACCATGTGTGTAATGCCATTCTCCTGGAAGAAGTAGGTAGCCACAGCCGCCCAAATCAATGCCACGATACCTTCCGTCACCATCGCACCGTAGAAGATGGGGCGGCAGTGCTTCTCGCTCTTCATGCAACGCGCCATCAACGGCGACTGCGTAGCGTGGAAACCACTGATGGCTCCGCAGGCGATAGAGATAAACATCATCGGGAAGATGGGACTCTCCTCATACTTCGTACCGAAGCCGTTCCACATCTCAGGCAGTGCGGGCCAATGAACGAAGAGCGCAATCAGCAAGCCAAACGCCATGAAAAGCAGGGCGATGGCGAAGATGGGATAGACACGACCGATGATTTTGTCAATCGGGCAAAGGGTGGCGAGGATGTAATAAAGGAAGATAATCACCATCCAAAAGTAAGCATTCAGCTCGTTCGGTGTCATGCCCGCCAGCAGTTCGGCCGGACCGGAGACAAAGACAGCACCCACCAGCACCATCAATACCACGGAGAAGACCGTCATCACCTTGCGGGTGGTGTTGCCCAAATAGCGACCCACCAGCTCCGGCAAACTCTCGCCATCGTTACGGATAGAGAGCGCACCACTGAAAAAGTCGTGTACAGCACCGGCGAAGATGGTACCCAGCACAATCCAGAGATAAGAAGCGGTACCGAACTGGGCACCCATGATAGCTCCGAAAATAGGACCAAGGCCGGCAATGTTCAGAAACTGAATGGTAAAAATCTTCCAGTTGGGAAGCACCAAAAAGTCAACGCCATCGGCTTTGGTGTAAGCGGGAGTCTTCCGTTGAGCATCGGGCTGGAAGATTCGCTCCACGAATCGCCCGTAAATGAAGTAACCTCCAATCAATAAGAGGAGGGCCAATACAAATGTGATCATGTTATTGTTGTTTTAAGTGCGGCAAAAGTAACAAAAGTTTCCATAAAACAAAAGAAAAGTTTAATTTTGCAGTAAATTTTTCAGTAAAGAATTGAATTTATGAATAGATACCATCCCCTGCGCACTCTTTGTGGTGCGTTATTTCTCTGTGCATCAAGCGCTTGTCTTTTTCCGATAGCACTGAACGCACAAACCGCCTCCACAGAGCCGAAAGTGGAGTTTTCGCTCGGCAGGGCTTGCGAGATGCCCAAACAAGAGGTGCGAGCCGTCTGGATTACCGTGCTCAGTCGCCTCGACTGGCCTCAGACACGTGCCACTTCCGCTGCCACCATCGCGCAGCAGAAGGCCGAACTCTGCCAGCAGCTCGACCAACTGAAAGCAGCCAACTTTAATACCGTGTTGATGCAGACGCGTGTGCGCGGCGACCTGATCTACCCTTCGGCCTACGAACCTTTCTCGGAGGCACTGACGGGAACACAGGGACGCGACCCGGGTTATGACGTGCTGAAATTTGCCGTCGACGAGTGCCACAAGCGCGGCATGGAGTGTCACGCCTGGGTGGTGGCCATCCCCATCGGCAACAATCAGCATGTACAGGCACAAGGCAAGCAGTCGGTGGTAAAGAAGCATCCGGAGCTTTGCATCAAACACGGCAATTTCTGGTACCTGAACCCGGGCCATCCGGGCACCAAGGAGTACCTGCTCAAGATTTGTCAGGAGATGGCCGACAAGTATGATATCGACGGCATCAGCTTCGACTATATTCGCTACCCCGACGGGAAGTTACGCTTCCCCGACCATGCCACCTACCGCCGCTATGGCAAGGGACTCTCACTGGCAGATTGGCGTCGGGAGAATCTGACGGAATTGGTGCGCTATATATATAAAGGTGTAAAGAAGGATCATCCCTATCTGAAAGTGGGCAGTTCGCCACTGGGCAAGTACCGCGACACCAACCGCTACCCGTCACGCGGATGGAACGCTTATCACACCGTGTTTCAGGATGCGGGCGCTTGGCTGGAAGAGGGTATTCAGGACCTGGTCTTCCCGATGCTCTACTTCCGCGAGAACAATTTCTATCCGTTCGTGATGGACTGGAAAGAGCGTAGCCACGGACGCATGGTGGTGCCGGGACTGGGAGCTTACTTTCTGGAGGAGGCTTCGTGGCCACTGAGTGACATCGAAGAGCAAATCTACTTTACGCGTAGTGCGGAGGTGCCTGGACAGGCCTACTTCCGGGCGAAGTTTGTGCTGCGCAATGTGTCGGGCATCTACGACCATCTGAAGAAGGAGGCTTATCCTTATCCGGCCTTGCTGCCGCCGATGAGCTGGCAAGACTCCATCGCGCCGTCGGTGCCGCAGGGACTGCAGACGCAGTTGGAAGGCAACGAACTGGTGGTGAGCTGGAAAGCCTCCACCGACAACAACCGTCGCTCGAAGGAGGATTCAGGTGTGCGCTATGTGGTGTACGCTTCACCCACGCAGCCGGTGGATACGCACAACCCGCGCAACATCCGGGCAATGTACCTGAAAGAGTGTCGCTGGTCGATGCCGGCGCAGGAGGCCAGCGGACTTCATTTTGCAGTGACAGCCGTGGATTGCTACGGCAATGAGAGCGAGGGCCAAGACCCCATCACCACACTCCGCACAGAGAGTCGTCGCCACGCTTCGCCACACGTACTGAAGGTGGGAGAAATCTCCGGAGCAGTGACCCTGCGCCTCTGCGACCTCTACGGAAGGGAGCTGCAGAAGCAGGCATTCCAGCCAATGGTACACTTCCAGAAGTTGGAAGAAGGCACCTACCGCTGGGAAGCACTGGATAGCAACGGTCGCATACTGAAATCAGATCTCTTTGTCAAAGGAGAATAAAGCAGAAAACAAATCAGAAGTCAAAAGAACATTCATCAGCTTCAAATACTGAAGCCATCACAATCATCGGCCTATCTGAGGGTTTATTCATGAACCATCAGGTAGGCCGTATAGTGGGTACGCCGCGTCACGGGAGCCAGAGAGAGATAGCCGGAACGAATGCGTCCCTCCTCGATGCACAACGGAAAATCCTTTTGCCGCTGCAGATGCTGCTGCCACACCGCCTCCCCGTCGCCTTGATAGTCGATGCGGAAGAGACCACGTGCCGACGGATGCAGAAAACGGTCGAAGAGATGGCGTGCCACCCACCCCATGCTGCGACGCAGATTAATCTCCACACAAGGATGCAGCCGCAAAGGCTCCCCCGCCGCCGAGCGACAGAGCATCATGTCAATGCCCAGATAACCACTGTAATGCGATAAAGGAAGAGCGGCGGAAAGGTCGCCGGGAATGCGTTGCAACAAATCGCCGAACGGAGCCTCCGGAGCCAGCGCCTGCAACTGCTGCAGAATCTCCGCATCAGGCAGCAAGCGATTGCCCTGATACGCCCCATTCTCATCCGTATCGAAGAGCGAGAGTCCGGCATAAGTAGCCACCCCCTGCTCCACCTTCCACTCCACGGCAAAGTCGACCACCCGCTGATAGAGCGGCTCCACCACCACCCCGCCCTGCGCCTTCAAGGTGCGGCGACACCAGTTGCGCAACGGTTCGGGAAAGTCGGGCGCCCCCCAACGCAACCCCTTACCACTGCAGGAGAAAGGAGCTTTAAGCAAGCTCCTCGACTGAGTTTGCAGCGCCGCCTCCACCTCCGCTTCCGAAGTGGCAAAACAAGAGCGACCGATGCATCCGGGCAGAGCACTCCAAGACGGCAACATCGTCACAGCCGACCGGCGCGAAGAGAGCGCACGCAACGCTTGCAGGGTCTCTGCGGAAGGCAGCAACGCCTCCTCCAGGCCCCACAGTTTCAAGCGTTTCCGAAGAGCCGGGTTCCAGCCCCACGGCTCCACCTGAAAAGAGTCAGGCTCCTGTCGCCACGAGTACCAGCGCACCGACGGGAGCAACGCACCGAGCGGTTCCGCCCAGGCTTGCGCCTCCGCCACCGAAGCCACCAGCACCGAATCACCCGGCTCAGCCCACCAGGCAGGCAGCGTGGAAAGGTCGTCGCCCATCTTCAAAGCAGAAGCAGGCGATTGGAAATGTTCGTTGTTGTTGGCCAGTGCCAAATCATTGTCAGGGTTAAAGAAATGCAAGGTTGTCGTCATACGTAATAAAGATTCTTGACAGCAAAGATACAAATTCATTCCCATTCCTAGAAAAATCTCACCTTTAATCTCTAATTTTTGCAAACTCCACTTTGCAATTGCAGGAATATATATTATCTTTGCGAGCAAATTTTAGATAGAATGGAAATCTTTTACCAGACACACGCCTACTTGGTGGAACACACCAACGCCCCTGTCCGTCGGTCTCTTATGGATGAAATCGACTGGGACGACCGTATGATAGGCATTAAGGGCACCCGTGGTGTCGGCAAGACCACCTTTCTTCTACAATACGCCAAGGAGCACTTCGGAACCGACCGCTCCTGTCTTTACGTCAACATGAACAACTTCTATTTTCAGAATCATAGCATCGCCGAGTTTGCAGGAGAATTCTACAAGCGCGGCGGCAAGGTTTTGTTGATAGACCAGGTGTTCAAACAACCGCGTTGGAGCGAGGAGCTGCGCAACTGTTACGACCGCTACCCCAACCTGAAGATTGTCTTCACCGGCTCGTCGGTGATGCGACTGAAGGAGGAGAACCCGCAACTGAACGGCATCGTCCACTCTTACAACCTGCGCGGATTCTCGTTCAGAGAGTTCCTGAACCTGCAGACGGGAAACCACTTTCCCAGCTACACCCTCGACGAAATTCTGAACGACCATGAGCGCATTGTGAAGACCATCCTTCCGAAGGTGCGCCCGCTCAGTCATTTTCAGGACTATCTTCACCATGGATTCTACCCTATTTTCCGTGAAAAAGAGAACTATTCGGAGAATTTGCTGAAGACGATGAACATGATGATTGAGGTTGACATACTTTTAATCAAACAAATTGAGCTAAAGTATCTTTCAAAAATAAAGAAATTACTATATTTGCTCGCTGTTGACGGACCGACGGCTCCAAACGTGAGTCAGCTGGCCGCCGACATCCAAACATCCAGAGCGACGGTGATGAATTACATCAAATATTTGGCCGACTCGCGTCTGATTAACATGGTCTATCCCAAGGGAGAAAAGTTTCCGAAGAAGCCATCGAAAATCATGATGCACAACACCAACCTGATGTACTCCATCTACCCCGTGAAAGTGGAGGAGCAGGACGTGCTGGAAACCTTTTTCCTGAACACGCTCTACAAGGACCACAAGCTCAACATCGGTGACAAAGGTGCCACGTTCCTGGTGGACGGCGCCACCAACTTCCGCATCTGCGGCGACGAAGGAAAGGTGAAGATCAACCCCGACTTCTATTACGCCGTGCATCGCATGGAGATGGGCCACCGCAAGCAGATACCCCTCTGGTTGTTCGGCTTTTTATATTAATAAGGAAACATACAGAAATTTTTTACTAATAATTAACTGTTATGACAAAACAAAAAAAATTTATCACATGTGATGGTAACCAAGCTGCTGCACATATCTCGTATATGTTCTCAGAGGTAGCAGCTATCTACCCCATCACACCGTCGTCTACGATGGCTGAGTACGTAGACGAATGGGCTGCTCAGGGCCGTAAGAACATCTTCGGTGAGACAGTCCTCGTACAGGAAATGCAGTCTGAAGGTGGTGCTGCAGGTGCAGTACACGGCTCATTGCAGGCCGGTGCACTGACCTCAACTTACACTGCTTCTCAGGGTCTGCTGCTGATGATCCCTAACATGTACAAAATCGCAGGTGAGTTGTTGCCTTGCGTATTCCACGTATCTGCACGTACATTGGCATCTCACTCATTGTCTATCTTCGGTGACCACCAAGACGTAATGTCTTGCCGTCAGACAGGTTTCGCAATGCTTTGCGAGGGTTCTGTTCAGGAGGTTATGGACTTGGCAGGTGTAGCTCACTTGGCAACTATTAAATCACGCGTTCCGTTCGTAAACTTCTTCGATGGTTTCCGTACTTCACACGAGATTCAGAAAATTGAGATGTTGGAGAACGAAGACTTGGCTCCGCTGATTGATCAGCAGGCTTTGGCAGAGTTCCGTCAACGCGCTTTGACTCCGGAGCGTCCGGTGGCTCGCGGTATGGCTGAGAACCCTGATACCTTCTTCGCTCACAGAGAGGCATCTAACAAATACTACGATGCTGTTCCGGCTATCGTAGAGGACTACATGAACCAGATTTCTGAAATCACCGGCCGCAAATACGGTTTGTTCAACTACTATGGTGCTGAGGACGCTGAGCGCGTAATCATCGCTATGGGTTCTATCACCGAGGCAGCTCGTGAGGCTATCGACTACTTGATGTCAAAAGGCGAGAAAGTAGGTTTGGTAGCAGTTCACTTGTATCGTCCGTTCTCTGCTAAACACTTCTTGGCTGCTGTTCCTAAGACTGCAAAACGTATTGCTGTTTTGGATAGAACAAAAGAGCCGGGTGCTAACGGTGAGCCGTTGTACCTCGATGTAAAAGAGTGCTTCTATGGCCAGGAGAACGCCCCCGAAATCATCGGTGGTCGTTACGGTTTGGCTTCTAACGATACTACTCCGGCACAGGTAATCGCTGTCTTCAAGAACTTGGCATTGCCCACTCCGAAGAACCACTTCACTGTAGGTATCGTAGATGACGTTACCTTCACTTCACTTCCTCAGGAAGAGGAGCTCGCATTGGGTGGCGCAGGTATGTTCGAGGCTAAATTCTATGGTTTGGGTGCTGATGGTACAGTAGGTGCTAACAAGAACTCTGTAAAAATCATCGGTGACAACACCAACAAGCACTGCCAGGCATACTTCTCTTACGACTCTAAGAAATCCGGTGGTTTCACTTGCTCTCACTTGCGTTTCGGTGACAGCCCCATCCGTTCTACTTATTTGGTAAATACTCCGAACTTCGTTGCTTGCCACGTTCAGGCATACCTCCGTATGTATGATGTAACTCGCGGTTTGCAGCAGAACGGTACTTTCCTGTTGAACACCATCTGGGAAGGTGAGGAGTTGGCTCAGAACTTGCCGAACAACGTAAAACGTTACTTCGCTCAGAAGAACATCAAAGTTTACTATATCAATGCAACTAAGATTGCTCAGGAGATTGGTTTGGGTAACCGTACCAACACTATTCTGCAGTCAGCATTCTTCCGTATCACAGGCGTTATCCCTGTAGACTTGGCTATCGAGCAGATGAAGAAATTCATCGTGAAGTCTTACGGTAAGAAGGGTGAGGACGTAGTCAACAAGAACTACGCTGCCGTTGACCGTGGTGGTGAGTACAAAGAGTTGGCTATCGACCCGGCTTGGGCTAACTTGGCTGATGAGGCTAAAGCTGCCAACAACGATCCCGCATTCATCAACGAGATTGTTCGTCCGATCAACGCTCAGGATGGTCACTTGCTGAAAGTTTCTGCATTCCAGGGCATCGAGGATGGTACTTGGAGCCAGGGTACAGCTGCTTACGAGAAACGTGGTGTAGCTGCCTTCGTTCCTGCTTGGACTCCCGAGAACTGTATCCAGTGTAACAAGTGTGCTTACGTTTGTCCTCACTCTTGTATCCGTCCGATCGTGATGAACGACGAGGAGGTTGCAGGCTTCGGTGCTGCTACACTCGAGATGAAAGCTCCGGCTGCCATGAAGGGTATGCACTTCCGTATTCAGGTAGGCGTTATGGACTGCTTGGGTTGCGGTAACTGTGTGGACGTATGTCCGGGTAACCCGAAATTGGGTCAGGCTTTGAAGATGGTTCCGTTGGAAGGCGAGCTGAAAGAGGCTGCTAACTGGGAATACGCTGTGAAGAACGTGAAGAGCAAACAGGATTTGGTAGACATCACTTCTAATCCGAAGAACTCTCAGTTCGCTACTCCGTTGTTTGAGTTCTCTGGCGCTTGCTCAGGTTGTGGTGAGACTCCGTACGTGAAGTTGATCGCTCAGTTGTTTGGTGACCGTGAGATGGTAGCCAACGCAACCGGATGTTCTTCTATCTACTCTGGTTCTATTCCTTCTACTCCTTATACTACCAACGAGAAGGGTCAGGGTCCTGCATGGGCTAACTCATTGTTCGAGGACTTCTGCGAGTTCGGTTTGGGTATGGTATTGGCCAACAAGAAGATGCGTGCACGTATCCAGGCACTCCTCGAAGAGGCTATCGCCGGTGAGAATGCATCTGCAGAATTCAAAGAGGCTGCTCAGGCTTGGATTGCAGGTAAAGACAACGCAGAGCAGAGCAAAGCAGCTGCAGCTGTTTTGGCTCCGATGATTGAAGCTTGCGCTGCCAAAGGTTGCCCCACTTGCGCTAAACTGAAAGAGTTGAGCCACTTCTTGGTTAAACGTAGCCAGTGGATCATCGGTGGTGACGGTGCTTCTTACGATATCGGTTACGGTGGTTTGGATCACGTGATTGCTTCCGGCGAGGATGTAAACATCTTGGTATTGGATACTGAGGTTTACTCTAACACCGGTGGTCAGTCATCTAAAGCTACTCCGCTCGGCGCTATCGCTAAGTTTGCCGCTTCCGGTAAGAGAGTACGCAAGAAAGACCTTGGTATGATTGCTACTACTTACGGTTACGTATACGTAGCTCAGATTGCTATGGGTGCTGACCAGGCTCAGACTTTGAAAGCCATCCGTGAGGCAGAGGCTTACCCCGGTCCTTCTATCATCATCGCTTACGCTCCGTGTATCAACCACGGTTTGAAGAAAGGTATGGGTAAAGCTCAGGCTGAAGAGGCTGCTGCTGTTGACTGCGGTTACTGGCACTTGTGGCGCTTCAACCCGGCTTTGGAAGAAGAGGGCAAGAACCCGTTCTCTCTCGACTCTAAAGAGCCGAAGTGGGAAGGCTTCCAAGACTACTTGAAGGGCGAGGTTCGTTTCGCATCTGTCATGAAACAGTTCCCGGCTGAGGCTGAGACTTTGTTCGGCGCTTGCGAGGATATGGCTAAGAAACGTTACGCTAGCTACGTTCGTATGGCCAATATGGACTGGAGCAAGTAATTTGAAGTAAGTTCTCATATTACTTTATAAAGCACGAGGGGTGATTCCATATGGGATCGCCCCTCTCTTTTAAAAACAAAATACGATGAATCTATTCATGAAAAGAAATTTACGTTCCTTGGTGTGGGTGGCGGCTGCGCTGCTCTCTATGCCGCTCTGGATGGGCTGCAACGACAAGGAGCAAACGGCGAAGGCACCGGTAGTGGTGGTTCCGCAAGCACCCGACTATACCAATGACACGATGTGGTACCGGGTGGAGAATGACTCTACGGGCACCGGCGCGGATGTATTCTATATTGTGTCTACATGGGAGTTCAACTGGGTGGATGCACAGGGGGACACTTGTTACTACGCGGATGTATGGAACGCCAAACACCGCAGCGACATGAACATTGAACAGTCGAAGGTGGCAGCATATATGGCGGACGGCAACAACTTCTACGCGCCTTACTATCGCCACATGACGCTGGAGTGCTGGGCCTATCAGAATGAGGACACCTTGGTAAACCGAGAGGGTGTCTCCATGGGGGATGTCCAAGAGGCATTCGAGTACTTTCAGGCACACCGCGACCGCAAGCGTCCGTTCGTACTGGCGGGCTTCTCGCAAGGCGGACTGGCCGTGGTCTCTTTGCTGCGCTCACTGAAAGCAGACGAGATGAAGCAGTTGGTGGCCGCTTATGTGTTGGGCTATAAGGTAACTCCGGAGGATACCGTTCAGTATCAGAACTTCAAACCGGCACAAAGCGCGGACGACCTGGGCGTGACGATTTGCTATAACACGGTGAAGGATGCCAAGTACATTGTGCCGATTATCTCAGCCCCTTGCGCCATGTGTATCAATCCCGTCAACTGGCGCACAGATGCCACCCCCGCTACGCTGGCTGACAGCATCACCATCACGGTGGACCCCGTCAACCATGTCCTGATTGCGAAAGGTTACGAGGGTTCGGAATACCAGCCGATTGTCGGAGTCTTCAACGTGGGCGACATCCACAGCTGTGAGCCCTGGCTCTACAGCGAGTGCTTGCGCGAGAATATCAAGCTCCGCGTTCAGCATTGGAGAGAGGTGAACCAGTAAAGGATTCCTCCGCCAGATTCCCTCTACAAAGAAGCGTCCTCTTTCAACTCGTCTATCGACGGTCTGAAAGAGGACGCTCTTTTTACTTGCTATAGATACCTATATATAATCTTGCTATATATACCTATATATAATAAGGTGTATCTTAGAACTTCAAGTTGGCTACCAACTCAGATGCCTTCACCAGTTGCTGCTCGCCGCTGACCATGTTCTTCAACATCACCTCACCGGCGTTCATCTCGTTCTCACCCACGATAGCCACGTAAGGCACC
>CAYSOW010000011.1:0-17082 GCA_964432715.1 uncultured Bacteroides sp. | reverse complement strand
CATCACCTCACCGGCGTTCATCTCGTTCTCACCCACGATAGCCACGTAAGGCACCTGCTTCTCGTTGGCGTAACTCATCTGCTTCTTCATCTTCGCTGCATCCGGATAGATTTCTGCACGGATACCCGCTGCACGCGCCTGTGCCAACAAAGGCAACGCATAAGCCGCCTCCTTCTCACCGAAGTTGACAAAGAGCAACTGCGTACCGTTGACCGCCTCTTTCGGATAAAGGTCCAACTGATTCAGCACATCGAAGATACGGTCGGCACCGAACGAGATACCCACACCGGAAACACCCGGCAAGCCGAACACACCCGTCAGGTTATCGTAACGACCACCACCGCTGATGCTACCAATCTGTACATCCAGCGCCTTCACCTCGAAGATGGCACCCGTGTAATAGTTCAAGCCACGCGCCAAAGTCAAGTCGAGCTCCACCTCACTGCGGATGCCCAAGTTCTTAATCGTGTTCAGGATGAATTCACTTTCATCCACACCCTTCAAGCCCGTCTCGCTAGCCGCCAAAACATTGCGCAAGGTGGCCAACTTCTCCTCGTTGGAACCACTCAGCAAGATAATCGGCTGCAACTTGTCGATAGCCTCCTGCGGAATACCCTTCGAAGCCAACTCCGCGTTGACATTCTCCAAGCCAATCTTATCCAGTTTATCGATGGCCACCGTGATATCCACAATCTTATCCGCCTCACCGATAATCTCCGCGATACCGGTCAAGATCTTACGGTTGTTGATTTTGATAGAGACACGCACGCCGAAACGTGTAAAGACCGCATCAATCATCTGCACCAATTCCACCTCGTTGAGCAACGAATCACTACCCACCACATCGGCGTCACACTGATAGAACTCGCGGTAACGACCCTTCTGCGGACGGTCGGCTCTCCACACCGGCTGAATCTGATAACGTTTGAAGGGGAAAGTCACCTCCTCACGATGCATCACCACATAGCGAGCGAAAGGCACAGTCAAGTCGTAGCGCAAACCCTTCTCACAGAACTTAGAAGCCAGTTTTGCCGCGTTGCGAGAAAGCAACTCCTCGTCGGTCAAGCCCGAGAAATAATCGCCCGAGTTCTGGATTTTGAAGAGCAGTTTATCGCCCTCGTCGCCATATTTACCCATCAAAGTAGAGAGATTCTCCATAGAGGGCGTTTCGATTTGTTGGAATCCGTAGAGATGGAACACCTCACGGATGGTGTTGAATATGTAATTACGTTTCGCCATCTCCAGCGGCGAAAAGTCACGTGTTCCTTTAGGAATACCAGGTTTTGCTGCCATAAAGCTAGATTTTTATAAGTTGTATATTTGAGGCACAAAGGTAGTTTAAAATCCCGAATTAATTACTAATTTTGCGCCCGATTTCTAATTAATTGACAAAATAGAGAGACAACTTACAAAATTCGCTATATGAAGATTCTTAAAAAAGTAGGTAAGATACTGCGCAATGTGGTCATCTTTTTCTTTGCATCCACGATACTCGTGACACTGATTTATCGTTTCCTCCCCGTCTACGTCACCCCCTTGATGGTGATTCGCTGCGTGCAGCAAGTAACGAGCGGCCAGGAGCTGAAGTGCAAACACAAGTGGGTGTCGTTCGACAACATCTCGCACCACCTCCCCATGGCGGTGATTGCCTCCGAAGACAATCGTTTCGCCGAGCACCACGGGTTCGACTTTGTGGAGATTGAGAAAGCAATGAAGGAGAACAAGACACGCAAGAAGAAACGTGGCGCCAGCACCATCAGTCAGCAGACCGCCAAGAACGTCTTCTTGTGGCCCAGCTCTTCGTGGGTACGCAAAGGCTTTGAAGTCTACTTCACCGGCCTCATCGAATTGTGCTGGTCGAAGCAGCGCATCATGGAAGTCTATCTGAACTCCATCGAAATGGGCGACGGTATTTATGGTGCCGAGGCAGTGGCCAAGGAACATTTCCACACCACCGCCAAGAACCTCTCCGCCGGTCAGTGTGCACTCATTGCCGGTTCTCTGCCCAACCCGCGCAAATTCAATTCCGGTCGCCCCTCTCCTTATTTATTAAAGCGTCAGGGACAGATTACGAGATTGATGCGATTGGTAGCGCCCTTCCCGCCGAAGGAGGCCGACCAAGCCCAAAAGAATTCATCGAAGAAAAAGAAGAAAAGATAAGCGGGAGTTCCCTCGGGGTACGCCCCTAAAAAAGAAGCGGTGGATGCAACCTTATGCACCCGCCGCTTCTTTTTTACGTTTTTTCCAGAGCTGCCAACTATTGATGATGTTTTGCCAAAGCACGTATGAACCCGGTCCCACGGAGGATAGCGGGTTGAGGAACGTGTAGGCCATCCAGATGGCAAGCACCGTATTCTTCTGTCCCAAGGCCTGTCCCGCACTGATGCGGTCGTTGTAGGCACTACCGATGCTCTTACCGAGGATGAACTGCAGACAGCAGACTGCCAAGGCCGCCAAGGCAATCCAGATTTCCACGCCCTGATCAGCCTGACTCTCCACCAGCGACTTCACCGTCTTGCCGGTCACGATACTCAGAGAGACCGCCCACAGATAGAAGGCCAAATCGCGACAAGAGGTGATTTTGGCATTCACCTTCGGCAGAGTCACCTGCAACAGACAAGCTGCCAGGAACGGACAAATCAGCAAGGGGAATATCTTCTTGAGAATCATCAGGAAGGCCGTAAAGAAATCGCCACTGGCATGCGGCTCCACAATCGGGAAGATCAGCGGTACCACCACCGTAGCAAAGAGGTTGGAAAGCAACGTGTAGGTGGTCAGGCTGGATGCACTACCACCCAACTTTCCCGTAATCACGGCCGCAGCCGTTGCCGTGGGACAAATCACACACACCATGGCCGCCTCTGCCACAATCTTGTTAAAAGGAGCCAGCGCATAATAGACTGCTACGCAGCCCACCACCTGAATCAGTGTCAACCAAAGGTGCCAAGGCACCAGTTTCAACTCTCTCGGATAAACCTTACAAAACGTGACGAACAACATCACGAAGATCAACAAAGGCATCATTAAGTCGATGACGGCTTTCAGAAATTCCTTCAATTCCACCGGAATCGGTACCGTATGCAGAAAGAAATAGGCAAACGTTCCAAACAACATAGAAAGCGGTAACGTCCAATCTTTCACAAACTTAATTACATTCATCGGATATCATTTTTAATAAAATCGCACAAAAGTAGTATATCTTTCAGAATATTGGTTACCTTTGCCCCGCAATTTTGCATTTTTAAATAGTTATTTTTATGTACAAACAAACAAGAAGACAAAACGTCGCTAAATGGTCGCAGTTGGACCGCAAGTCGTACGCTGTTTTTCGTAGTTTGGGTAAAGAGATTCGCATCGGTGTACTGACCGTAGCAACTTTGGCTTTCGCCAACCCCCAAACCATCGCTGCACAGCCATCGGCACAACGTCCCGAGCAACCCTTCTCTGACGACGTAGAGATGCAAGAGGTGGAGGTTACCGCGTCACGCGTACCTTTGACTCTGAGCCAGACCGCCCGCGTGGTCACAGTGATGGACCGTGCAGCCATTGCCGCTGCGCCTGTGCAGAGTGTCAACGACTTACTCAAGTATCTAATCGGCGTGGATGTCCGCCAGCGAGGTGATCTCGGCGTTCAAACAGACATCAGTATCCGTGGTGGTACGTTCGACCAAATTACACTCCTCTTGAACGGCATCAACATCTGCGACCCGCAAAGCGGTCACAATGCCGCCGACTTCCCGGTCGCTCTGAACGACATCGAACGGATAGAAGTATTGGAAGGTCCTGCGGGACGCGTCTACGGCACCTCTTCCCTACTCGGTGCCATCAACATCGTCACTAAAACCGACAAGCAAAGTCATGTGGAAGCCAATCTGGAAGGCGGTTCTTACGGTCTCTTCGGAGGCGGAGCACGCGTCAACCTGACACAAGGCCACTTCAGCAACCAACTCTCGGGCAGCTATAGCCAATGCGACGGCGCTACGGAGAATAGTGACTTCCAAGCAACGAAATTTTTCTATCAAGGTAACTACTCGCATCCCCAGGTGGACATCAAGTGGCAAGCCGGTCTCAGCAACAAGAACTTCGGAGCGAACACTTTCTATAGTGCAGCCTACCCCGACCAGTTTGAGCATACGCGCAAATACTTTGCTGCGGTGCAGGCGGAGACAAAGGGCATGTTCCACTTTATGCCTTCGCTCTACTGGAACCAGGGCAACGACCGTTTCGAGCTGATTAAGGGCGATGAGAGTAAAGTGAAATTCAACTATAACCGTACCAATGTGTACGGCCTCAACCTGAACAGCTACGTGGTGAGCCACTACGGTAAGACAGCGTTCGGCGCAGAGATTCGTAACGAGGATTTGATTAGCGGCAACCTGGGCGAGGAGCTGAGCGACCCGCAGAAGATTCACGGCACGGATCGTTACTACACACTGGGACGTAACCGTACCAATGTGAGTGTGCATGCAGAGCATACGTTGCTGCTTCACAACTTCACCCTCTCGGCAGGATTGGTGGCTACCATGAACACCGACTGGGATCGTCGTTTCCACCTCTTCCCGGGTGTGGACGCTTCTTACTGGATTACTCCGCAACTGAAAGCGTATGCCTCTTGGAACACTTCATTGCGTATGCCGACTTTCACGGAGCTCTACTACTCGGACAACGCGACGCGTAAGGGTAACAAGGAGCTGAACCCGGAGAAGATTCAGGCGTATGAAGCGGGCTTGAAATACCAGCATCAAGGCATTGAGGGCTTGCTGAGTGTCTACCAGCACCGCGGTAAGGATTTGATAGATTGGGTAAAACCGGCGGGCGACAATCTTTACTACTCGATGAACCATACACGTGTGAACACCACCGGTGTGGAGGCGTCGGTTCGATTCGACCTGACACGCATGGTTTCTCCGCGCAGTTGGGTACGTTCGTTGCAGTTGGGCTACAGCTACATCGACCGCAGCAAAGTGAAAGAGGCCGACTTCGAGTCTATGTATGTGCTCGACTATCTGCGCCACAAGATGGTGGCCAAACTGGATCACCGCATCTGGAAGCAGCTCACGGCTGAATGGGGCTTCCGCTGGCAAGAACGCGTGGGCACTTACACGGAGTATGTGGACCACAAGGCGGGCGAGACAAAGAACTACAAGCCCTACTCGCTGCTCGACGTGAAGTTGCAGTGGAACCAGCCGGCTTACCGCATCTATGTGGAGGCCAGCAACTTGTTCGACAAGACTTACTATGATCATGGCAACGTGCCGCAACCGGGCCTTTGGGTGCGCGGCGGCATCAGCTATCGATTCAATTTGTAAATCATAACGAAAACAATTCAGGCCGTCCCCTCTTCGGAGTTGGGACGGTTTTTTTATTCAGGAATCTCGTAAATAGATGAAAACTTTCGAATTAAGCGGACTATTCGCTAAAAAAGTTGTAATTTTGCCGCTAAGTTTGAATGAATATGCGCACAACTGTTTTAAAGACATGGTTTCTCTGGATAATCGGGCTCCTCTGTGTAGCTCCGTTCCAGCCCCTCCGGGCAAAAGATTTCGTGGTCGTCATTGATGCCGGCCATGGAGGTCACGACGCCGGAGCCATCGGTAGTTTCTCTAAAGAGAAGAATATCAATCTCTCGGTTGCTTTGGCTGTCGGCAAGCAACTGGAGCGCGACTACTCGGGCATCAAGGTGATTTTCACCCGCAAGACCGACGTATTCGTGACGTTGCAGGGACGAGCACAGATTGCCAACAAAAACAAGGCCGACTTGTTTGTTTCCATCCACACCAATGCGGCAGCGAAGGGAAACACGGCACAGGGCACAGAGACTTACACACTCGGTTTGCACCGCACACAGGAGAACCTGGAAGTGGCCAAGAAAGAGAACTCCGTGATTCTGATTGAGGACGATTACAAGACACGTTATGCGGGATTCAACCCGAACTCATCGGAGAGCTACATCATGTTTGAGTTCATGCAGGACAAGAACATGAAGCAGAGCGTTCAGCTGGCAACCAACGTGCAGAAGGAGTTCAAGAACACCGCACACCGCGCTGACCGTGGCGTACGTCAGGCGGGATTTCTGGTGCTCCACGCCACTACCATGCCGAGCGTACTGATTGAGTTGGGCTACATCTCCACCCCGCACGAGGAGCGTTATCTCAACTCTTCGGAAGGCGTAGCGATGCTGAGCAAGAGCATCAGCAAGGCCATCGCCCAATACAGTCGTTCGCAAGGTCATGCCACTACCTACACCGCCCCTGCGGAACCGATTCCTTCAGAATCTGCTGCACTGCCGGAGAGTGAGGAAGAGGCGCCCCACGCAGCGAAGGAACCTGTGGAAGCTCCGGAGACCCCAACCAGAGGAGAAGCCCCGGCAAGAAGTGAAGCTCCTGCCAAAACGGATTCCAGTGCACGGAAGCAGGAGGCAGCGCAGCACGGGACCGAGACAGGACATCACGAGGCATCCGAACGTCACGAAACATCCGGACAGAATCGTGCCGATGCAACCAACAATCAAACCAAGAAAGAAAACAACAAGCCGATCTTTAAGATTCAGATACTCACCGCCTCTTCTCCGTTGAAAGAGAACGACAAGCGGTTCAAGGGACTGAAGCCGGTAAGCTATTATAAAGAGAACGGTATCTATAAATACACCTATGGCGAATCCACCGATTACAACGAGGTGCTCCGCTTGAAGCGTAAGATTACCGAACAATTCAAAGACTCCTTCATTATCGCCTTCCGCCGTGGAGAAAAGATGAATGTGCAAGAAGCCATTCAGGAGTTCAAGAGAAACAGATAAATATAAATAAGGTAAGAATAAATAAGAACAAATAGAGTAAACGATATCAATATGAAATTTCTGACTAAAGAGGTAAAGATTGCAGTCGCTGCCATTGTTGCAGTAGTCATTCTCTTCTTCGGAATCAACTTTCTGAAAGGAATCAACCTGCTGAAGGCAAGCAACTATTACTACGTGGAATTTGACAATGCAGCGGGCCTGACCCAGTCGAGCCCGGTCTATGCCGATGGATTCAACATCGGTATCGTGCGCGACATCCGCTATAACTACAACCATCCCGGACATGTCACCGTAGAGATTGAGGTGGACGACAAGTTCAAGATGCCGAAAGGCAGTCACGGTGAACTGGTGGCCGAGATGCTTGGTACCGTCAAGATGAACCTGATTCTCGATCGCAAGAATACAGAGATGTACCGATTGGGCGACACCATCCCCGGATGGATCAACGGCGGTGCCCTGGACGAGGCTGCCGAATTGATTCCCAAGATTGCCATGCTCGTGCCGAAGCTCGACTCCATCTTGGCTTCCGTGAATGCCCTGTTGGCCGACTCAGCACTCAACCGCACATTACACAACACCGAGCGCCTCACCGCCAACCTGGAATCCACCACCCGTCAGCTCAACCAACTGGCAGGCAGCGACCTTCCGCAGATTGCCGGTAACCTCAACATTACCACAAGCAATTTCGCCACTATCAGCGATAACTTGAAGGGCGTAGACTATGCAGCCACCATGAGCCGAATAGACACCACCCTCTTCAACCTGCAGTTGGCTACCGACCAGTTGAACCGTACAGACAACACCATCGGTCTCTTCCTGCATGATCCCTCGTTCTACAACAACTTGAACAGCACCGGCGCCAATGCCTCCCTGCTGTTGGAGGACCTGAGAGAACATCCGAACAGATACGTACATTTCTCCCTCTTCGGACGGAAAGAAAAAAAGTAGCACATTTAGATTTTGTCTAAATAGTATTGCCTATTTACCGGCGGGGAGCAAGCGAGATAAACCTCTCATCCTAGCCGATAAATAGGCATTCTCTTCTAAAGACGTTGCTAAATATTAAAAAGTGGAAACAAACACTAAACAAGCTCATTATCAGCCACTTTTACATTCGCAAAGGTCTTTTGGCAAGAAGGTAAAAACGGGAAATTACAAATAGCTGAAAACTAGCACATTATAATTGTTTCTAAAAAAGCAAAGGAAAGGTGCACTTGTTTTTTTAAAATAGTATGCCCAATTTTGCAGATGTAGAAGTTCAGACATTTTAAAAAGTAGCAAAATTCTTATGCGTGAAATTAATCATGTAACGCTTTGGAACAATTGTCTTCAAATCATTAAAGATAATATTCCGGAGCAAGCCTTTAACGCGTGGTTTTTACCTATTAAACCACTCTCATACGAAGGAGAAACGCTGACCTTAGAGGTTCCCAGCCCTTTCTTTTATGAGTACCTCGAGAACAAATTTCTCGGAGTGCTTCGCACTGCGTTGCAGAAAGGAATCGGCCCGAACACCATCTTGATGTATAAGGTACAAGCCGTTCAACCCCAAAACAAAGAAAAAGATGAAGAATCGAAGGGAGCATACAACATTCCTTCGACCAACCGTCCTTTGTCCGGACCCTTCGTAAAACCGAAGGACGAGCGTCGTGTTCCGAGTCCCCTCGAGACCCCCGCACCGCAAGAATTAGATCCGCATCTGAAGCCCAGCTACACATTCGAGAACTTCATTGAGGGCAGCAGCAACAAACTTCCCCGCGTGGCCGCAGAGACCGTAGCGGAGAACCCCGGCAAAACAGCTTTCAACCCGTTGTTTATCTATGGTCCGTCCGGATTGGGCAAGACCCACCTGGCCAATGCCATCGGTAACCGCATCAAGGAGAAACATCCCGAGAAGCGTGTGCTCTATGTATCTGCCCATCTGTTTCAGGTGCAATACACCAACTCGGTGCGTAACAACACGGTGAACGACTTCATCAGCTTCTATCAGACCATCGACGTCTTGATTATTGATGATGTACAGGAGTTTGCCAGTCTGACCAAGACACAGTACACCTTCTTCCACATCTTCAACCACTTGCACCAGAGCGGTAAGCAGTTGGTACTGACCTCCGACCGTTCACCGGTCATGTTGCAGGGTATGGAAGACCGTCTGTTGACGCGTTTCAAATGGGGCTTGTTGGCCGAACTGGAACGCCCGAACACCGAGTTGCGTAAGAACATCCTGAAGAATAAGATTTATCGTGATGGACTGAAGATTTCAGAGCCGGTAATCGATTTCATTGCCGAGAATGTCAACGAGAGCGTGCGTGACCTGGAAGGTATCATCAACTCCTTGATGGCCTACTCCGTGGTGTACAACCGCGAGATTGACGTAGAGTTGGCAGAGAAAGTAGTGATGAAGGTCACCAAGATTGAAAAGAAACAGATTACGATTGACAACATCGTGGCCAAGGTTTGCGCCTTCTACGAGATGGATCCGTCGTCCATCCACAGTCGTTCACGCAAGCGTGAGGTGGTACAAGCCCGTCAGGTGGCGATGTATCTGGCCAAAAAATTCACGGAGTCGTCTTCTTCGCAGATTGGCGCTGCCATCGGCAAGAAAGACCACGCCACCGTACTCCACTCCTGCAAGATGATTAAGAACCAACTGGATGTGGATAAAGAGCTGCGTGCCCAGGTAGAGAGCCTGGAAAGCTCAATCAAGTGCTAAACGTCAAATTTCAAGCAAATAAAACCAGCAAGGGAAGAAAGAGGTTGCTAAGACCAACTTTCTTCCCTTGCTTTATCTTGTACCGCCAAAGAACTACAACAAGCCCTGACGCTTCAAACTATTGAGATATCCCTCCGAGAAAGCCTCATTATCCTTCTTCGTATAACGTACCTCCGCAAAGACCTGCGCCAGCGTCTCCTTACCATTCTCCTTCACGAAGCGTTCATTCTCCGCAAGCGACTCTTTATAAGCGTAGAGACGGTCGATATCCGCACGTGTATAGTCATGATACACCTCCTCATGCACAATCGCCTCCAGCGGCAAACGATCGGGCTGAGCAGGCGCCTCATCCGGATACCCCACCGTAATGGTAGTCACCGGCATCACCAACTTCGGCAATTGCAGCGCCTCAATCAGTGCGTCCTGGTTGTAGAGCGTCGTACCGAGGTAGCAAAGGCCCAACCCCTTCTCCTCCGCCAGCGTAGAGAACGTCTGAGCTGCCAAGAGCGCATCCGTAGCACCATTCAGAAAAGAGAGAAAGTTATCATAGCCCGGCACCGTCTTACGCTCCTCACACCAGCGCGAAGTGCGTCGCAGATCCGCACAGAAAGTGAGCACCACCGGTGCCTGCGTCACCATCGGCTGATTAAAGTGCGCAGGAGCAATTGCCTGCTTACGTGCCGCGTCACGCGTCACAATCACACTATACAACTGCAAGTTGCCCATAGTGGAAGCACGACAAGCCGCCTCCAGCAACTCGTTCAACAACTCCGGCGCAATGTCACGGTTCGTGTACTTGCGAATAGATCTTCTTTGTTTTACAAATTCCATATCTTCTTATTTAAATACAGTCCATCAGTTTGGGTACAAAGATAAGAAAAAGGAAGCACAAACCTGCACAAAAACCGTTTAAAATCGCCCGTTTCAAGCCGTTTTCTCACCTCAAAGAAACGTCCGAAAAACACATCAGCAGAAATGCTAAAATTTTCTTTTTGGAAAACTTTTTCACTTTAACAAAAAGTTACATATACTGATTTACAAGCAATTAACAGAAAGTTTTGGAAAACTTCTTACCTGTTAATAACTTTTCGATGAAATGTTTTGAAGATTCCAAAAAGGGTTGTAGCTTTGCGAAAGAATTTGTTAGCCAGTCCGAGCTTCTACAAATTTTATAAGGACATTAAAAATATAATATTTAAATAAAAGACACCGTGGAAAAACAAACGTATTCGTACGACGAGGCCTTTGAAGCCTCCTTGAAGTACTTTGACGGAGACGAACTCGCTGCTCGTGTTTGGGTCAACAAATACGCAGTGAAAGATTCGTTTGGACACATTTACGAGAAGTCCCCCGAGGACATGCATTGGCGTATTGCAAATGAAATTGCCCGTATTGAGGCAAAATACCCCAACAGTTTGGGTGCTCAGGAGCTTCACGACTTGATGAATCATTTCAAATACATCGTGCCGCAAGGTAGCCCGATGACCGGTATCGGTAACGACTTTCAGATTGCCTCCCTTTCCAACTGCTTTGTAATTGGTATGGACGGCAAGGCCGACTCTTACGGTGCCATTATCCGCATTGATGAGGAGCAGGTACAACTGATGAAGCGCCGCGGTGGTGTGGGTCACGACCTTTCACACATCCGTCCGAAAGGTTCTCCCGTGAAGAACTCTGCCCTCACCTCCACCGGCTTGGTTCCTTTCATGGAACGTTACTCCAACTCTACCCGCGAGGTGGCACAGGACGGACGCCGTGGAGCCTTGATGCTGAGTGTATCCATCAAGCACCCCGACTCTGAGGCATTTATCGATGCCAAGATGACGGAAGGCAAAGTAACGGGTGCCAACGTTTCCGTGAAATTGGACGACGAGTTTATGAGCGCTGCCCTCGAAGGCAGACCCTATACCCAACAATACCCCATCGACTCAGACGAACCGATGGTAAAGAAAGAGATTGATGCTTCTGCTTTGTGGAAGAAGATTGTGCACAACGCATGGAAATCGGCTGAACCGGGCGTACTGTTCTGGGACACCATTCTCCGCGAGTCTGTGCCCGACTGCTACGCCGACCTGGGCTACCGTACGGTTTCCACCAACCCGTGTGGTGAGATTCCTCTCTGCCCCTACGACTCTTGCCGTCTGTTGGCCATCAACCTCTACTCGTACGTAGTCAATCCGTTCACCAAGGATGCCTACTTCGATTTCGACTTATTCAAAAAGCACGTAGCTTTGGCACAACGCATCATGGACGATATCATCGACCTGGAGTTGGAGAAGATTGAAAGCATTTTGGCGAAGGTTCACTCGGATCCCGAATCGGACGAGGTGAAAGGAGCAGAAGAACACTTATGGAACAAGATTTACAAGAAGAGCGGTCAGGGCCGACGCACCGGTGTAGGTATCACCGCCGAGGGTGATATGATTGCTGCCATGGGCTTGCGCTACGGCACCGAAGAGGCTACCGCCTTCTCTGAGCAGGTACACAAGACCATCGCCTTGGAAGCCTATCGTTCTTCTGTCAACATGGCCAAAGAGCGTGGCGCCTTTGCCATCTACGATGCTGAGCGCGAGAAAAACAACCCGTTCATCAACCGTATCAAAGAGGCCGATCCCGCCCTCTATGAGGAGATGGTGAAATATGGTCGTCGTAACATCGCCTGCTTGACGATTGCACCGACCGGAACCACCAGCTTGATGACACAGACCACCTCCGGTATCGAGCCCGTCTTTATGCCGGTGTATAAACGCAGAAGAAAAGTGAACCCCAACGATCCGGAAGTACATGTAGACTTCGTAGACGAGACGGGTGATGCTTTCGAAGAATATATTGTTTACCACCACAAGTTCCTCACTTGGATGCAGGTGAACGGCTATGACACCACGAAAAAATACACCCAGGAAGAGATTGACGCCTTGGTGGAGAAGTCGCCTTACTATAAAGCCACTTCAAACGATGTCGATTGGCTGAACAAGGTGCGCATGCAGGGACGTATCCAGAAATGGGTGGATCACTCCATCAGTGTCACCATCAACCTGCCGAACAATGTGGATGAGGAGTTGGTGAACAACCTCTACGCGGAGGCTTGGAGATGCGGCTGTAAAGGCTGTACCGTTTATCGCGACGGTTCCCGTTCGGGCGTCTTGATCTCTACCAAAAGCAAGAAAGAGGAGTTGCCTCCCTGCAAACCGCCTACGGTAGTTGAGGTTCGTCCGACAGTTTTGGATTGCGACGTGGTACGTTTTCAGAACAACAAAGAAAAGTGGGTGGCATTTGTCGGCTTGCTCGACGGACGTCCCTACGAAATCTTCACCGGTCTGCAGGACGACGATGAAGGCATTCTGTTGCCGAAATCAGTCACCAGCGGCCGCATCATCAAGAACGTGGACGAGAACGGCAACAAACGTTACGACTTCCAGTTTGAGAACAAACGCGGTTACAAGACCACCATCGAAGGCTTGAGCGAGAAGTTCAACAAGGAGTATTGGAACTACGCCAAACTGATTTCCGGCGTGCTTCGTTACCGCATGCCGATTGAGCAGGTCATCAAGTTGGTAGGATCTCTGCAGCTCAACAGCGAGCACATCAACACTTGGAAAAACGGTGTAGAGCGTGCGCTGAAGAAATACGTAACGGACGGCACCGAGGCCAAAGGTCAGAAGTGTCCGAACTGCGGTCATGAGACATTGGTTTACCAGGAAGGTTGCCTCATCTGCAAGACGTGTGGCGCCTCTCGTTGCGGATAAACCGTGTTTACTAGAGACTACAAATGAAAACTAAATAAAACCGGAATAAGGGGAGAGTGCCGAGGACGATTGCGAGATCGCCTTTGCGTAATCCCCTTTTTTCCTTTTAAACCATTCAAAATCATGAAAACAGACAGACCATTCAGATTAAAGAGAACAACAGCGATTGTATTAAACAATCTCAAGTTTTATGCCTATCACGGTGTATTACCTCAAGAGCGCACCGTAGGGGGCGAGTACCTCCTCTCACTGCGTTTGGGTTTCGACTTCGACGAGGCTACGTATTCGGATGTACTTGACGATACCATTAACTACGCCGATGTTTACGAATCAGTAAAAGCTGAGATGGAAATTCCCTCTCAACTGCTCGAGCACGTAGGAGGTCGTATCCTCACTCGCCTCTTCGCAGACTTTCCCCGTCTCGACAAAGTTGAATTGAAGTTGATCAAATGTAATCCTCCCATGGGTGCCGACTGCGAAGGAGCCGGTGTGGAAATTTCCGAGGAGAGATCGGATCTTGAAAAATTCCAATTGATGCGAGAGAAGAAAAGATAAGTTTTATACTAAGCGACTATAGAAAAAGCCCCATCCACCCTCTTATACTGAGGCCGGATGGGGCTTTTTTATGATGCTATCACTCATCCAAATTCCGAAGAACAAAATTAGTGACAACCACTTCGCCCTCCCCACCGGCAAAGAGACCGGGACGAACGAAGAGGAATCCATAGACAGTGTTATGATGCACTCCGGAGATTTCAAAGCCCCAGGGGTATTTATGCCACTCCTTGCCGTCGGCACTATACCAGGCGGAGAGTACATGCTCGTCATCGCGCAGACGCAGCCAAAGCTTACCGGAAGCTTGTGCCTCAGGACACTTGGACGGAGCGCGGTTCAACTGGCCACGACGATAGCGCAACAGCTGCTGACGGTCGAACCCGAAGCCAAAATGATATTGGTCGTTGTAATAGGCCACCAAGCCCGCGGTAGCATGCTCACCCTTCAACTCAAAGCAAGCCTCCACCTCGTAACGATGAGCACTGGTACGTGCCAACAAGGGAGAGCACTCTTTGGGAGTCGCTCCATGGCCCTGCATCACGATACGATCCTCCTCAACGCGGAAACGATCGGTGAGGCAACGCTCCTTGCAAGTCTGCCAAACGAAATCCTTGATGCCGGATGACTGCAGGCGCTTGGGCTGAGGCAGAGAAATGGGGCCCTCCTTCAGATGCAACCAACCGTCCGACCGCTGCTCCAACTCGCGCAATAGGCACTGACGACCCAGCGTCTGATAATCCTTCTCGTAAGCGTGGAAAATCATAAAGAGACGACCATCGGCGGTATCTACAATGGATCCGTGGCCCTTGCTCCACCAGCGCTCGGCACGCGACTCCGTGCGAAGCAAAGGATTAAAAGGAGCATTCTCCCAAGGGCCGAAGATGCTCTTGCTACGCGCCTGCACCACCATGTGACTGGTGGGCGGGCCAGCAGTTCCACCCTCCGCAGCGAAGAGATAATAGTACTCCCCCACCTTCTTCACATTCAATCCCTCCATAGAGACCCCCTCAATGTCCCACTCCTCAGGAATCTGCCACTCCTTATAGACCACCGTCGGTTCACCCGTAATGGAACACCCGTCGTCAGCGAGCGGATAGAGCGCGCCGGAACTCATCAGCAGGTAGCGTTTGCCATTCTCACCCACCACATGCTCCGGGTCGATACCACCCACCTTCAAGTCCACCGGTGTACTCCACGGTCCGTAAGGCGAGTCCGCCCACGTCACCATGTTCGTCTTCTTTCCCTCGTCGTTACGCGTAGGGAAATAGATGTAGAAGCGATCCTTATAGACCACCAAATCGGGTGCCCAAATATCACCGGTAAAGGTGTTCAACGCCGCAGAACATGGATGCCAATTGACCAAGTCGTCCGATTGGTAAACCACCAGTCCGGGGGTATAGAGAAACGACGAGTGAAGCAGGTAATAAGAGCCGTTATAACGAAGAATAGAAGGGTCGGGATTATCGCCCTCCAAGATGCGAATGGTGGTTTGATTTTCAGTCGCATAGGAATCCGCAGGCGACTGTGCCCACAAAGGTGCGCTCTGCAATGCAATAGCCGTCACCAGCATAGATAAAAGGTGTTTCATATAGGTAAAAATAATTCGGTAAATAAGCACTTACTGAAAAGCCACGACACTTGTGCAATACGAGCGTCGTGGCTTTCTATGTTCAAAACTGTAAATCTCTTCAGAAATTACTCCAACAACTTCTTCAGGAAATCGTCCAACTCCTCGTCGAGTCCTTCGAGCAGTTCGCTGCTCAACATCAACGTATCGTCGTCCACCAGCAGCAATTCAGCCACCGTCTCCTTCTCATCGTCCACCAAGACAAACGAGTATGGTTTCAACAAAGAGAGACCCTCCAGACGGCCCTCGCTCTGCATCTTCGTGAGAAGATTCTGCAACAAGGTAGTCACCTCCCGATAGAAATCATCCTCCGACTCGGTGTCGTTCGCCCACTCTTCAATCATCGCGCGCGACAACTCCTCCTCATCGTCATTATAGACAATCAACTCGCCGAAACCCGGTTTCGGCTGTATGTAGAGGTCCGTCACCTTCGAAGCCTCTTCCGCGGTGCGAAACGGCTGCAGGGCGTTCTCTATGGTCTGTTCCACCAATGAATATGACTGTGAACTGAGTTTCATCTGTCCCTCCTTTTAAGTTCCTTTAGTTGTTAATAGTCCTCAAAAGTACACAAACTTCGTAAAACCAACAAATATTCACCATTATTTCTCGTTAAAACGCTCCATTTGGAGTCTCAACTTCTGCATTTGCACCCCTTTGGGCCCTAAAACACGCTGCAGGTACTGCTGAATGAGCTGTTGATCCGTACTACCCGGTTTGGCCAAACGCAGCGCCTCCTCGGCATAACTCGTGGCCTCCTCCATCTCGCCCTGCACCTCGGCACAGAGCGCCAGGTTGAGGGCAGTCTGCATCCGCTTGGCAGAGGTAGGTTTGGACGATTCGTAACTCTCGGTCCACAGACGCTTTGCCTCGTCCCACTGATTCTCGCGTACAAAGAAGGCAGCATCACGCATGGAGACATTGCCGCCGCCATAGTAGAAGCGTTCCACGGGATGCCATTCGGGCACAAAAAGCGACCGTGCCCGACGAGCCAACTGCTCCCCTACCCGATCTACCATCTCCCGCTCGTTGAGGTTTCCCACGAGGTACCACTGCAGTGTATCCTGCACCGCCAATGCAGAGCGAAGTGGCGTTGCACGACCCGGCACATAGAGCGAGAAGCGCGCCTGTGCCACCCCTTCGAGCACAGGAATACCTTCCACCATACTCTCCATACGCGTGCGATAGACCTCAGTGGTCAAGCCCAGCTCATCCACCACCAGCAACAGATCTGCCTGCAAGTCGGCAGTCAATTCCGTCACCTGTTGTTCACTCAGCGTCGCAGGATAGAGACGATGGTCGCCCCTACGCAGGGAGGAGTCACAAAGAATTACCTCATTGAAATACTCGCTCTCAGAGAGGCGTTGCGCCAATTGCTGCGCCAACACCCGTCCGTCGCCCTCCATAGTACCCACCGTGATGCCATGTGTCAGCAACGTGTCACTAAAGGAAACATTGTCCACCACAGCCACCGTGCGGATGGCAGGCGGAAAACTAAGTTCTGCAGGATTCAGCATCTCCAGCGAAAGCAGATTCAAGCTGGAGCAGGCACTACACAAGAGCGCCAACGAGGCAATTATCGGGAAATAGATTTTTCGTTTCATAAGTAGACTTTATAAGTAGACCTTTTAAACGCTCCGTAACAAGA
>CAYSOW010000010.1:0-33386 GCA_964432715.1 uncultured Bacteroides sp. | reverse complement strand
GGGTGAGTGAGCACATTCGTCCTTATGTTTTTTTAAATCTTCTTAGAGCCTATGACGGCTTGTGTAAAAGTAATAAAACTAAACAGTAAAAGTGGCGTTTCCAGTGGAGGCAGCCGTGTAGGGTAGCGCATGGATGTCCCAAACGCCCCCAAATACCCCAAAATACGACTTAATTCAATACCCACCTTCCATTTGTACTTTACCATATCTAATGTGTTGTATATCTGTGTGATGGATGTGGATAAGCGCTTCTTCCACCCACCTGTGTGCTTCCTTCCACTCCTTGAAGGAACTGCTTCCATGGAAATAAGCAGTGGAGGTGACCTTTGTAAAAGGAGTAGAGTGGGTGGAAATGTGAAGGAAAATGTGGTGATGAGGGGTAAAAATATGCCTTCACGCTAACTAATCAGATTATCAGTAGGTTGTAGTGCGTGTGGAAGGGGTAATATAGGTGAATGTAATCGAGGATTCTGTCGTTCAGTGGCACTCCTTTCGATTGGTATGGGGCGATTGAAGGAATAAATCTCCTTCCATACCCTCCATTTCAGTCTTTTTTCTGTTTTTGCAGAGAACTAAGGAATAGACTGAGATGTAAAACAGTAAAACAATTCAACTGATTGTCTCGAAGTTTCTACCACCAGACTTCGTCATTGCGTCACCTTTGCGGAAACTGATAACCAAAATGTGACGAAGTCAGAAAATGAGATAATGGGTAATTGTAGCCCGGTAAGTGAAGTGAACGTGGCTGTTATACATGTTTTAAAAAGCAGTTATACATGTCTGATAAAAAGATAGCGACAAGGTAGGAAAGGAATTCACCTTTTTCTACTTTGTCGCTATCCTTAAGTTTTCACTTAAGCATTTACTTAAATATTCATTTAGGCGTTCGCTTGTGGATTCACGTCCGCATCAGCTTCCAATTCCACTTTTGCTTCTACTTCTACTTCCACTTTCGCTTCCGCCTCTTCTGCCGCAATGGCCGCTGCAATCTCAGCCTCTTCCGCTTGGATGCGAGCCTGCTCCTCTTCGGCCAGCTTTGCTTCTTCAGCCGCTTGCTCTGCCTCCTTGGCAGCTGCTTCTTCGGCCTCCAGACGCTTTCTCTTCGATTCATTGATATCCGCCTCGAAGGTGTGGTCCTTTCTTAAGCGGTGGAGGGCCTGTTTGGCGGCCAACTGCTGACTCTCCTTCTTGGAGTAGCCCGTGCCGCTGCCGGCTATCAACTGCTCAATAATGACCTCCGACTGGAAGACGGGACTGCCAACGTCTTTGGTCTGATCCACCAGACGGAACTCCATCTCGATGCGGTTCTTCTGACTCCATTCCATCAACTTCGACTTGAAGTTCATCTCCTTGTAGGCCATTTTGTCCAAGTTGATGTAGTGGCCCAAGATGCGCTCTTCCATGAAGTACATGCAATAGTCGTAACCGCGGTCCAGGTAGATGGCTCCGATGAGCGCCTCGAACGCGTTACCACACATGTAGCTGTTGTGACTCGTACTGCGAGTGGAGTAAGTAATCAGTTTATCCAAACCAATCTCTACCGCCACGTGGTTGAGCGTCTCGCGCTGTACCACCTTTGAACGTGTATTGGTCAGAAATCCCTCTCGTTTGCCCCCGAAGTGCTTGTAGACAATGTCTGCCACGACAGCATCCAGGATGGCATCTCCCAGGAACTCCAGGCGCTCATTGTTGAGTGCACGACCCTTCTCTGTACGCACCGACGAGGATTTGTGGAGCAGGGCCTCCTGGTAATAGGATATTTTGCGAGGATAAAATCCGAGGATTTTATACAATGCAAAATAAGGCGCCTTATCCTTGAGGAAAAGGAGCCTTATTCGTTGTAGTATGTTCATCTGAAACACGATTATTCTGCGTATTTCTTAACGATGACACAAGCATTGTGTCCACCGAAACCGAAGGTGTTAGAGAGGGCTGCATTAACTACGCGCTTCTGAGCCTTGTTGAAGGTGAAGTTCAAGTTGTAGTCGATGTTCTCGTCGTTGTCACCCTCTTCGTGGTTGATGGTAGGAGGCACGATGTCGTTCTTCACTGACAATACACAAGTCAAAGCCTCTACGGCTCCTGCGGCACCAAGCAAGTGACCGGTCATGGACTTCGTAGAACTGATGTTCAACTTGTATGCGTGCTCACCGAACAAAGCTTTGATGGCTTTGCACTCTGAGATATCACCCACCGGAGTTGAGGTTCCGTGTACATTGATGTAGTCGATGTCTTCCGGTTTCATTCCGGCATCCTCCAGGGCGTTGGTCATCACCAACTTAGCACCCAAACCTTCGGGGTGAGAAGCTGTGAGGTGGTGAGCATCTGCGCTCATACCTACACCGGCAATCTCTGCGTAGATTTTGGCACCACGTGCTTTGGCGTGCTCCAACTCCTCCAGAATCAAGCAACCTGAACCTTCGGCCATGATGAAACCATCGCGGCTTGCGCTGAACGGGCGGCTCGCTCTTTGGGGATCGTCGTTACGAGTAGACAGGGCGTGCATGGCGTTGAAACCACCTACACCGCAAGGATAAATAGCTGCCTCGGCACCACCGCTCACAATTACATTGGCTTTGCCCAAACGAATCAGGTTGAAAGCGTCTGCAATGGCGTTGGAAGAAGATGCACATGCGGATGAAGTAACGTAGTTAGGACCATGGAAACCGTACATGATAGAAATCTGTCCGGCTGCGATGTCTGCAATCATCTTCGGAATGAAGAACGGGTTGAAGCGGGGACCTTGCTCTTTGTTGAGGGCGTAGTAGCTTACCTCGTCCTCGAAAGTGCTCATACCACCGATACCTACGCCATAGATGACGCCGATACGGTTCAGGTCTTCCTTCTCCAAATCCAACCCGGAGTCAGTCACAGCCTCTTTGGCTGCAACCAATGCGTACTGTGTGTACAAGTCCATCTTGCGAGCCTCTTTACGGTCCAGATGGTCCGTAACGTTGAAGTTCTTCACTTCGCACGCAAACTGGGTCTTGAACTTAGACGCGTCAAAATGAGTAATAGGTCCTGCTCCGCTAACTCCGTTCAGCAAGTTGTTCCATGTTTCAGAAACGGTGTTACCTACGGGAGTGAGCGCACCAAGACCTGTTACTACCACTCTTTTTAATTCCATACTGAGTGTATAAGATTACTTATTTGCTTCGATGTAAGCAATAGCGTCACCTACAGTAGCGATGTTACCGCTCTGATCGTCGGGAATAGAAATACCAAACTCTTTCTCGAACTCCATGATCAACTCTACAGTATCCAAAGAGTCAGCACCAAGGTCGTTAGTGAAGCTAGCCTCGTTAGTTACTTCTGATTCTTCAACTCCCAATTTATCAACGATAATCTGTTTTACTCTTGATGCAATTTCAGACATAATTTTAAAATTTAAATTAGTAATTTGTTTATCTTTCTATTATTTTGCGATGCAAAGAAATAAATATTTATTGTTACGAGCAAATATTTACTTAAATAAATGGCATTTCTTTTGCACATTTACGATTTTTTTGTGCATTTAAGGTCTAAAAGGGTCTTTTTTACCTCTTTACTCTGCTCGAACGAGGAATGAAAATAGGGCTGTATTCATTAAGGAAAGCAGCCCTATTTTCATATTTAATTGCTTATTTGTTTAGTTTCCCAAGAATGAGATTAATACACCGGCTGCCACTGCAGAGCCAATCACACCGGAGATGTTGCTCGACATACAGTAGTTGAGCACGTGGTTCTTCGGGTCGTACTTGGTGGCAATCTCGTTGGCTACACGGCTGGCCATAGGCACGGCACTCAGTCCGGTGGCGCCAATCAACGGATTGATCTTCTTCTTACTGAAGAGGTTGAACAACTTCACGAAGAGGATACCACCTGAGATAGAGAGCGCGAAGGCCAGGAAACCGCCGATAACGATACCGATGGTGGTCCAGTTAAGGAACGCCTCGGTGGTCATCGTGGCACCTACGCAGAGGCCCAGGAAGATGGTGGCTGCATTCATGATGCTGTTGGAAGCAGCGTCGAACAGACGGCTCGTGTCGCTACCAATCTCTTTAATCAGGTTACCGAACATCAACATACCTACCAAAGGTACGGCGGTGGGCACGAGGATGGCCACGATGGTGGTGACGGCAATCGGGAAGATAATCTTCAGCACGCGCAGGTTCTTAATCTCTACCTTCGACGGATAGAGCTTCTCCTGCTCCTTCATATTAATCATCAACTCTTTCTTAGTGCAAAGCAAGCGAACCACCAACGGGATGATGACCGGTACCAACGCCATGTATGAGTAGGCGGCGATGGCAATCGGGCCGAGCAAGTGGGGCGCCAATTTGATGGTGGTGAAGATGGCGGTCGGACCGTCGGCTCCACCGATGATGCCGAGTGAACCTGCCTCTTGCGGCGTGAATCCCATGGCGATGGCAGCCAACAGAACGGCGAAGATACCCAACTGTGCGGCCGCTCCAAAGATGGAGAGGCGCAAGTTACGCAACATCGGTCCGAAGTCGGTCAACGCACCTACACCCATAAAGATGACGGGCGGCAAGAATCCGGTTTTAATCAACATATAATAGAGGAAGTTCATCAAGCCCATCTCATGTGCGATCTCGGGCAAGGACATCTCCCAAATGTTTTTCATGACGCCGTTTACACACACCATACCGTTCTGGTCGGCCTGCGTGACGCCCATCTCTCCACCGGGGAAGTTAGCAAGCAACACACCGAAGGCGATAGGAATCAGCAACAACGGCTCGTAGTGCTTCTTGATACCCAAATAGAGCAGGACGAATGCAATGGCATACATGATTAAGAACGACGGGTCATCTACGATGTTGCTGATGGCCGTCATCTCATATAATTTACTTAATATCTCTTCCATTATCCAATTTTCATTATAACGTCATCTTCAGCAACTGTATCTCCCGGGTGTGCACAAATGGCGGTGATGGTACCGTCGAACTCGGCACGAATGGCGTTGTAGGTCTTCATCGCCTCGATGTAGCAGAGGATGTCACCTGCTTTCACAGCGTCGCCCACCTGCTTCGGCTGCTCCTGAGTGTTCTTTACCAAGAAGAATTTTCCCTCCAACGGAGCGATGATGTCTTTACCTTCGCCGGTGATGGCTTTCTGTACCTGGTCGTTCTGAGGTGCCAAAGTGGCAGCATCTGCCTCACCATAAGCCACGGTGACTTTGTAGGCCTGACCGTTGACATTGACCGTCAAAATCTTCGGCTGTTTCGGCTCTTCCGGTTTGTAGTCCTTCTCGGCGTGACGTTTCTTCACATCCTCCAGGAAGTCTTCTTTGGCCTTGCCGCTCTTGTAAGCCTCGTATTGTGCCGGGTGCATGGCATACTCAAACAACTCTTCGTCGTCCTGACCGGTATCCCATTTCTTCTCTTTCATCAGCGCACGATACTTGTCGAGTGCATCGGGGTAGTTGTCTTGCGGGTTGCCGGTGAAGAACTTACGACCTTCGCGCTCAGCTTTCTCGATAATCTCGGGAGCCAACGGGCCAGGCAACTTACCGGCTTTACCCAGAATCATATCCCAGATGTCGTCGGCAATCATGCCCCAACGCTCTTTTCCTTTCTCCAACGCCATGACGTTCATCAAAGCGACGTTCTTCACATACTGGCTGAACGGTGTTACCAAGCAGGGGTAACCCAGACGCGGCCATACGTAGGCAACTTCGTTGAAGAGTTTGATGAGCAACTCGTCCTGAGTCATGAAGGGCTGGTTGCGTTTCGCTTTATATTTGTTGATAGACTCCAAGTTGGTCTCCAGGTCGGCCATCAAGCTTCCCATCATACCGCCCGGCAAGCCCGGACCGATGAGGAGGGAGTTCATGAGGCGGTTACGCGGACTGATGTAGAGGCCGAGGAAGTCGTCCATAAACTCTTGAATCATGGAACGTACCTTCATGTAGGCTTCCATGTTGATTTCAGGAACGTCGAATCCGGCATCCTTCAACATGGCTTGTACGCTGATTACGTCGGCGTGTCCGGTACCCCATGACAAAGGCTCCATACCAACGTCTACGTAGTCGCAACCGGCTTTACATACTTCCAGAATGGAGGTCATGTTGAAACCGGGACCCGCATGGCTGTGATACTGGATAGGAATGTCGGGGTGTGCCTCTTTGATGCCGGCTACAATTTTACCCAAGCTGGCGGGACGACCGATACCTGCCATATCTTTGATACAGATTTCGTCGGCGCCTGCTTTGATTAATTCATCAGCCATGGCGATATAATATTCCACCGTGTGAATCGGAGAGAAGGTGATGCAGAGAGAGCACTGTGAAATCATGCCTGCATCATGTGCATATCCGATAGAGGGGATGATGTTGCGTGTGTCATTGAGTCCGCAGAATGTACGGGTGATGTCTGTACCTTGTGCCTTCTTTACTTTATAGAAGAGCTTACGTACATCGGCGGGAACCGGACTCATACGAAGTCCGTTGAGTGCTCGGTCGAGCATATGGGTTTGAATGCCGGCTTCGTGGAAAGGTTTGGTCCACTCGCGGACAGCTTTGTTCGGGTTTTCACCAAATAAAAGATTGACTTGTTCAAAACCACCGCCGTTGGTCTCTACGCGGGCGAAACAGCCCATCTCGATGATGGCGGGAGCTACTTTAACCAACTGGTCTACACGGGGAACATATTTTCCGGCTGACTGCCACATGTCTCTGAAGACCAGACTAAACTTTACTTCTCTTTTCATATTTCTAATGTTGTTACTTTTACATAGTACTTTGTTCACGATACTAGAGTTTCTCTATTTTTACGACTTTACCTTTGCCGGCAGTCAATACTTGTACGGCAGCTTTGATGGCAGCAATTGAATCACTGTCGCCAATGGCACGTTGAGCAGATACTTTGGGCTGGGTCTCGTCGGGGGCAAACTTGTTGACAGCTGCAATCAGTAGTTTACCTAAATTGATGACAATCAGCAGAATGATAAACACTGTCACCATTCCTACGACCATCAACATCAAACCGGTTTCTAAATTGTCCATATTATTTTAAGTTTATAAGATTAACGTACTTAAATCTTCGTTTTGCGAAAAAAACGCCCAAATTTACATTATTTCTTGATTATTGCCCCATCTTCGACTGTTAAATTGTGATTAAAGCATGAAGTTTTATGCCGAATGGGACACAAAAAGCATCGGCGCACTCTCTGCGGTGGTTTGCAGAAAGTGCGCCGATGTATAGATTTTGGATAAAAATGCGTTAGAGCGACTGCATATCGTGGAGTCGTTTGTAGTAGCCGTTCTTCTGAATCAGCTCTTCGTGTTTGCCGCGCTCCACAATCTCGCCGTCATGCAGCACGCAAATCTCGTCGGCATTCTTGATGGTCGACAAGCGGTGGGCAATGGCGATGGTGGTGCGGGTCTTCATCAATTTCTCCAGCGCTTCCTGCACCAAACGCTCCGACTCGGTGTCCAAGGCAGACGTTGCCTCGTCGAGAATCAGGATGGGCGGGTTCTTCAGAATGGCGCGGGCAATGCTGATGCGCTGGCGCTGACCGCCCGAGAGCTTGCTGCCACGGTCGCCGATGTTGGTTTGGTAACCTTCCGGTTTCTCCATGATAAAGTCGTGTGCGTTGGCAATCTTCGCTGCTTCCACCACCTGCTCCATCGTGGCGCCCTCCACACCGAAGGCGATGTTATTAAAGAAGGTGTCGTTGAAGAGGATGGCCTCCTGGTTTACATTGCCGATAAGCGAACGAAGATCGGCAATCTTGGTCTCCTTGATATCGGTGCCGTCAATGGTAATTGAACCGTCGGTCACGTCGTGATAGCGCGGCAGCAGGTCGACCAGTGTTGATTTACCCGAGCCGGATTGTCCCACCAGCGCCACAGTCTTACCTTTCTCTACCGTCAGATTGATATCTTTCAGAATCTCGCGTTTGCCGTCGTAGCTAAAGTTGATATGCTTAAACTCGATGCGTTCGTTCAATTCCTTCAACTCCTTCGGATGAGCCGTCTCCTTGATGGGGTTCTCCGCCTTCAGAATCTTGTCGACACGCTCCATAGAAGCCAAACCCTTCGGGATGTTGTAGCTGGCTTTCGAGAAATCTTTCAACGGGTTGATGATGCTATAGAGAATCACCATATAGAAGATAAAGGTGGGGGCGTCGATGGAAGAGTGGTTGCTCAAGATGAGCGAACCGCCGAACCAGAGGACCACCACAATCAGCAGGGTGCCGAGGAACTCACTCATCGGGTGGGCGAGTGCCTGACGGGTGGCTACCTTATTGGTGGCCGAGCGGAACTCGTTGCTGCACTGCGTGAAGCGGTCCACCATCTTCTTCTCGGCAGTGAAGGCCTTGATGATGCGCAAGCCGCCTAATGTCTCTTCCAACTGCGACATCGTCTCGCTCCATTTGCCTTGAGCCTCCAGCGACTGGCGTTTCAGCTTTTTGCCCACTTTACCCATCACCCAACCCATGCCGGGCAATACGATGATGGTGAAGAGCGTCAGCTGCCAGCTGGTGACAATCAACGTGCCGAAGTAGAAGAGTATCAGGATGGGGTTCTTAATCAACATATCCAGTGAACTGGTGATGGAAGTCTCCACCTCACCCACATCACCGCTCATACGGGCAATGATGTCACCTTTGCGCTCCTCAGAGAAAAAGCCCATCGGCAGGTGCATCACCTTGGAGTAAACCAGCACGCGAATGTCACGAACAACACCGGTGCGCAGCGGAATCATTACCGCAGTGGAGGCAAAGTAGCAGGAAGTTTTCAACAGGGTCATGAAGGCCAGGAAGAGTCCCAGAAAGAGCAGCGCCGTGGCCGGACCGAAGTCGGCTATCATCTGCTGCACGTAATAGTAGAAGTTGTTCACCGCCACCTCTTTCAGACTGCCGCCGTCCCACGGCATGAATTCGTACACCTTCGAGTCCATCTTGAAGAGAATCTGCAAAATAGGAATCAAGAGGGTGAACGAGAAAATATTGAATACGGCCGAGAGGATGTTCAGCAGAACAGCCCAACCCAGATATTTCTTATAGGGCGCCACAAAGCGGCGCATCATTTGAAAGAATTCCTTCATGTCAGTGTATTAAGTGATTACGCCGCAAAGATACGAAAAAAGTTTTAGAAACGAAAAAGCCCCCTCGTTGCTCTTTCGAACAAACGAGGGGGCTTCTGTATCTATAATGAAGTGAATGAATTACATCATGCCACCCATGCCACCCATTCCCGGGTTGCCCATCGGCATTTCAGGTTTCTCTTCCTTCTTCTCAACAATGACACACTCGGTGGTGAGGAACATACCTGCGATAGAGGCTGCGTTCTCCAAGGCTACACGAGTTACCTTAGCGGGGTCTACCACACCGGCTGCGTGCATGTTCTCATAAACATCCGTACGAGCGTTGTAACCGAAGTCGCCCTTGCCCTCACGTACTTTCTGAACCACTACAGCGCCCTCTTTACCGGCGTTGGCTACAATCTGACGCAACGGCTCCTCGATGGCACGTTTGATGATTTCGATACCGGTAGTCTCATCGGCATTGTCACCCTTCAAGCCCTCCAAAGCGTCGATGGCACGGATGTAAGTGACACCACCGCCCGGGACGATACCCTCTTCGATGGCAGCACGCGTAGCGCACAAAGCATCATCTACACGGTCTTTCTTCTCTTTCATCTCTACCTCAGAAGCGGCACCTACATAGAGCACTGCCACGCCACCTGACAATTTGGCCAGACGCTCCTGCAATTTCTCTTTGTCGTAGTCGGAAGTAGTGGTCTTAATCTGAGATTTAATCTGGTTGACACGCATGGCGATGTTCTCTTTTGCACCGGCACCGTTAACGATGGTGGTGTTCTCTTTGCTGATAGTCACTTTATCGCAAGAACCCAACATCTCCAGAGTAGCCTGCTCCAGTTTCAAACCTTTCTCCTCGCTGATAACCAGACCGCCGGTCAGGATAGCGATATCCTCCAACATCTCTTTTCTGCGATCGCCGAAGCCCGGAGCTTTCACTGCACAGATCTTCAACTGTGAACGCAAACGGTTGACTACCAACGTGGTCAATGCCTCGCTATCTACATCCTCTGCGATGATCAACAAAGGACGACCGCTCTGTACAGCCGGCTCCAAGATAGGCAACATATCCTTCAAGTTAGAAATCTTCTTGTCGTAAATCAAGATGTACGGATGCTCCATGACGCACTCCATCTTCTCCGTATCGGTTACGAAGTAAGCTGAGAGGTAACCTCTGTCGAACTGCATACCTTCAACTACACCGATGGTTGTCTCAGTGCCTTTAGCCTCTTCGATGGTGATCACACCGTCTTTAGAAACTTTGCGCATAGCGTCGGCAATCAGTTTACCGATGACAGGGTCGTTGTTGGCAGAGATGGTAGCCACCTGCTCAATCTTGTCGTAGTTGTCGCCTACAGCTTCAGACTGTGCTTTGATAGACTCTACAACTTTAGCCACGGCTTTGTCGATACCGCGTTTCAAGTCCATCGGGTTGGCACCTGCTGTTACGTTCTTCAAGCCAACACCTACAATGGCCTGAGCCAATACAGTGGCAGTGGTTGTACCGTCACCTGCATCATCGCCGGTCTTAGAAGCAACTGATTTTACCAACTGTGCGCCGGTGTTCTGGAAAGCGTCGCTCAATTCCACCTCTTTGGCTACCGTTACACCATCTTTCGTGATGTGCGGAGCACCGAATTTCTTCTCGATGATCACGTTACGACCTTTCGGGCCGAGAGTTACTTTCACTGCGTTTGCCAACTCGTCCACGCCCTTCTTCAACTGGTCGCGGGCATCCATATTGAATAAAATATCTTTTGCCATAATGTTTAAATACTAAGTGGTTGATAAAAAATGTGTGTGGAGATTATGCCAATACTGCCAAAACGTCGCTCTGACGCATCATCAAGTATTTCACTCCTTCGAACTCGATCTCTGTGCCGGTATATTTGCCGTACAACACTTCGTCGTTCACTTTCAAGACCATGGCTTCGTCTTTGGTACCCTGACCGACTGCCACAACTTTACCTTGCAAAGGTTTCTCTTTAGCTGTATCCGGAATAATGATACCACCAATTGTTTTCTCTTCTGCAGGTGCAGGGAGTACAAGTACTCTATCTGCTAAAGGTTTAATATTCATACTTAGTTGTTTTTTATTTGTTATTTTCTTTTTTCTTTCTTATTGTTCCCCATCGAATCTCCTCATGCGGAGGATTTCCAATCGGTCTCCATAAGAGTAAGAACACAAACCGTGCCAAAATGGTTCGCGTCAGATGAAAAAATCAATAATTTTTTATTTGGCAACAAAAAAGGGCCGTAGATGCACGCGCATCCACAGCCCATATAAATATCAAACGCTTCTTCTCTCTCTCTTACTATGATCTACTGAAGCGTTAAGCTCGTTTGTTATCCCACTTAAGCTACTTCGTAGCCGCCGAACAAGATGTTTCTACCCATCTGTTCTGCACTTCTTACAATAAAATCTAATACCTTTTTCATCTTTTCTATTACCTTTATTATTTCGTTTTCGATGCAAAGGTAAGGCGACTTTGCTTTACTTGTATCGCGAAAGTCGTTAAAAATGAGCCAAATGGCTGTTTTCTTGACCTGTGTCAAGAATTCGGATGAAAAAGGGAGCGAAATGGGACTAAAATCCCAATCGCCGGAACTCTTGTTCGAAGTTGGGAGTGAATAACCCTTTGCCTATCTGCGACTTAATCTCATCCAGGCTCCAGAATCTGCCATCTTCTGTCTCTTCATTCCGCTGAAACGGTCCCTCGTAGACGGTCTTGAAGACGTAGACCAACTCTTTCTCGCGAGCCGACTCAAACACATAGTGTGTCAGTGCCTCCGGCGTAAAGTCGGTGATGCCCAACTCTTCGCCCGCCTCGCGCTTCAGTGCCTGCTCCACATGCTCGCCCAAGTCGATATGTCCGCCCACAGCCGTGTCCCACTTGCCCGGCTGAATATCTTTCCAGCCGGCCCGCTTCTGCAGGAAGAGGTCGCCTGCCCGGTTGAACACATGCAGATGGACCACCGGATGCAACCGTTTGCTGCCATTGTGGCACTCTCCCCGGGTGGCTGCGTCCAAAATGTTCCCTTCCTCGTCCACGATGGGGAACATCTCTTCGTTATTATCTTTTTGCAACATACTGCTATTATATATAATAAGGTGTATTATTCCTGGAAATAGACACGCTTTACGCGGGTGGAGATGCCCGTGAGAATCTCGTAAGGAATGGTGTCCAAAATGTCAGACAGTACACTGACAGGCAACTCCGGACCGAAAATGGTCACTTTGTCGCCCTCTTTGCACGGAATGTCAGTTACGTCAATCATGGCAACATCCATGCAGATATTGCCCACATAGGGCGCCAACTGACCGTTGACCAGGCAATAGCCGCGACGGTTGCCCAAGTGGCGGTTCAGTCCGTCGGCATAACCGATAGGAATGGCCGCAATGCGCGAATCACGTGTCAGCTGTCCCTTGCGACTGTAGCCCACCGTCTCCTCCTTGGGCACGTCGTGAATCTGTAAGATCGTAGTCTTCAGCGTACTGATGGGGTGGATGGGCGAGTTGTCGATGGGGTTTACTCCATAGAGACCCAAGCCCAGGCGCACCATGTCAAACTGTGCCTGCGGATAGCGTGAGATACCCGCCGTGTTGCAGAGGTGGCGGAGAATCTTATGACTGAAGGCAGCCTGCAACTCGTCGGAAGCCGCCGTAAACGTGTCAATTTGTCGCTGGGTGAAGTCATCGAAGCGACTGCTGTCACTTCCTACAAAGTGAGAGAAGACTGAACGGGGGATGACAGCCGTCTGCGACTTCAGTTTCTTAATCAATGCTGGAATCTCCTCCTTGGCGAAACCCAGACGATGCATGCCGGTATCCAGTTTGATGTGGATGGGGAAGTTGGTGATACCCTCCTTCTCAGCCGCCTTCACCAGTTCGTCGAGCAAGTGGAAGCTATACACCTCCGGCTCCAGCTTATAGTCGAACATCGTTTTAAAGGCCGTCAGCTCCGGATTCATAATGATAATGGAAGAGGTGATACCCGCCTTGCGCAAGTCGGACCCCTCATCGGCCACCGCCACCGCCAGATAATCCACGCGGTGATCCTGCAGCGTCTTCGCCACCTCATACGAGCCGGCACCATAGGCCGAAGCCTTCACCATGCACACCATCTTGGTGGTGGGTTTCAGCATGCTGCGGTAGTAGTTCAGGTTCTCAATCAGTGCGTGCAGGTTGATCTCCAGAATAGTCTCGTGCACCTTCAGCTCCAATTGCTCCGAAAGCTCATCGAACTGGAACGAACGAGAACCCTTAATCAGAATCATCTCATCGTGCAACTGCGCAAACACCTCCGACTGCAGCAGCTCTTCCGTCGTGTCGAAGAAATACTTCTCCATCGGGAATCGGAAAGCACAAGAGGTAATCTCCTTGCCCACACCGATGATTTTGTCGATGCCACGGTTCTCCACCAACTGCGCCACCTTGCGGTAGAGCAGGGTAGAACTCTGTCCCGTCTCCAGAATGTCCGAGAGAATCAGCGTGCGCTTCTTCCCCTTCGTCTCCGGACGACGTGCCATAAAGTCGAGTGCGATATCCAGTGAAGCCAAGTCGGAGTTGTAACTGTCGTTAATCAGCGTACAACCGTTCTTGCCCTCCTTCACCTCCAGACGCATCGCCACCGGCTCCAGTTTCGCCATACGCTCGCGAATCGTGTCGCCGTCCATCATCAGATAGAGGCAAGCCGCCAAGCAGTTAAGCGAGTTCTCGATAGAAGCATCGTCTATGAAAGGCAGTGTATATTGATTATCCATGCCGAGGTAGCGGTAAGCCACCTCCGTGCTCTCTGTACCTTTCTTAATAGAACGGATGAAGAGCGGTTTCTCATCGTCCTCCTTCGACCAGGCAATCTCGCGGGCAGAGACCAGCGACTTGCCCACACAGTTGCTGATTAAGTCATCGTCGCCGTTGTAAATCAGTACGTCGCAATCCTTAAAGAGCGACAACTTCTCCATGCACTTATCCTCCAGCGAGAGGAAGTTCTCCTGATGCGCCCCGCCGATGTTGGTCAGAATACCGATGGTCGGCTGAATCATCTCCCGCAGCGCATCCATCTCCTCCATCTCCGAGATGCCCGCCTCAAAGATGGCCAGGTCGGTCTCCTCATTCAGCAGCCAAACCGAGAGCGGCACACCCACCTGCGAGTTGTAGCTGCGCGGTGAACGCGTGATGGTGCGGTCGGGGCTCAGCAATTGGTAGAGCCACTCCTTCACGATGGTCTTACCGTTGCTGCCGGTGATACCAATCACCGGAATCTGGAAATCCTGGCGGTGTTGCGCCGCCAACTTCTGCAGCGCCTTCAGCGGACAAGCCACCTGCAGGAAGTTGCACTCCTCGTAAGGCTCCTCCGGCAAAGTGCTTACCACAAAGTTGCGTACCCCGCGGTTGTAAAGTTCTTGAATATAGTGATGACCGTCGTTGCGTTTCGTCTTTAAGGCAAAGAAAAGCGTTTCTTCGGGAAAGCAGAGCGAGCGACTGTCGGTGAGTAACCAACCAATCTGCGCATCTGCGTGGCCCACACGAGTGGCGCCAATTAATTCTGTGATTTGTTCAATCGTGCACGACATAACTTCAGTTCGTTTTGAAAGTCTATAGTTCGATATTTCTTTGATAATTCCAGAATGGATTGCTCCAAATTACTTAGAAAGCGGCGGGTAGCCTCCGAGTCGGGCTGGATGGGACGATGTGCCAGTCCGTCGCTGACGCGCTCCACCTCCCGTACAAACTGCTGAGTCTCCGGCGAGAAGAAAGTCTCACCGAACCGCTCCCACAGATAGCTCACCGTGGTGGGCGACGGGTGCAGCATGTCCTCCGCATAGAAGCGATAGTCGCGCAACTCGTCGTTGACAATCTCGTACGACGGGAAGTAGAAGACTGATTCCGGGAAACGCTCCTGCAGGGCATCAATGGCCAGCAGCAACGTTGCCTTACTTAGCTGGTTGGCATGTAGGCCGTCGCGCAGATGGCGGATGGGGCTCACCGTGAAGAGTAGCTTCAGGGTGGGGCGGAGGGCAAGCAGCCTCTTTATCAGCGCACTATACTCCTCCACAATCTCCTCCACCGAGAGGCGACTGCGGCTGAAAAGCTTCTCCGGCAACTTGTGGCAGTTGGCTACCACCCCTCCTTGTTCCTTCTCGCGATAGACATACGACGTGCCGAAAGTAATCATCAGCCAGTCGGTGGCTGCCATCGCCTCATGCGCCGGGAGCAGACGCCCGTTGATGCGCGTCAACGCCTCCTCCGCCGTAGGGGCAGAGAAATCGCCGTGGTGCATCCGGCTGTGCCAGCGCTCCTGATAAAAGAAAAGTTCTTCCGCCTGAAAAGGAGTGCCCGTCAAGATGCGTTGCAAAGCAGCCGCGATGGAGGCAGGGTTGTAGAGAATGCCGAACGGATTCAGGTCGACTTGGAAATGATGGCGTTGGAGGGCCGCACCGAGATGCTCCGAGAAGCAAGATCCCAGTAGTAAGATTCGCTGCTCCGGTTGCAGGGGCGGAATCCTCTTCGGTAAGGGTACGACAGTCCTAAATTCCATGACGCTTTCTAAGATTGAATTGCTCGCAAAGTTAAGGAAAAAACCGAAAAGAGGGTGCTTTTTGGGCACGAATAACGGCGGAATCTTCGCTGAAAAAGATTTTTAAACAGTAAAGTAGTACTATATAAGTTTACTTTTACTATTTTTGCACTACATTTAGAGAGTAATGGATAAAGACAATACATATAAGTTGCTTCAGACGATACGGGTGCCGGAGGATTTGCGCAAGTTGCCCCTCACGGATTTGCCGGAGGTCTGTAAAGAATTGCGGCAAGACATCATCGACGAGGTTTCATGCAACCCCGGCCACTTTGCTGCAAGCCTTGGCGTCGTGGAGTTGACCGTAGCCTTGCACTATGTCTACCAGACTCCGTACGACCGACTGGTGTGGGATGTCGGACATCAGGCCTATGGCCATAAGATATTAACCGGACGCCGTGAGCAGTTCTACACCAACCGTAAGTTGGGCGGAATCATGCCTTTCCCGTCGCCCCTGGAGAGCGAGTACGATACCTTTACGTGCGGTCATGCCTCCAATTCTATCTCGGCTGCGCTGGGCATGGCGGTGGCAGCCCAACAGCAGGAAGAGAACAACCGCAAGGTGGTGGCCATCATCGGCGATGGTTCGATGAGTGGCGGACTGGCTTTCGAAGGACTCAACAATGCCTCTTCCAATCCCAATAACTTGCTGATTATTCTGAACGATAATAATATGTCGATTGACCGCAGTGTGGGTGGCATGAAGCAGTATCTGCTCCATCTGAACACCTCCGCGGGGTATAACAAGATACGTTATCGTCTGTCGCAGATGCTGATGCGATGGGGCTGGCTGAACGAAGAGAAACGGAAATCTATCATTCGCTTCAACAATAGTCTCAAGTCGATCTTGTCGCAACAGCAGAACATCTTCGAGGGGATGAATATCCGCTATTTTGGTCCGGTCGACGGTCACGACGTGCTTGGACTGGTGCGCATCTTGAATGAAATCAAGGATATGAAGGGACCGAAGTTGCTCCACATCCATACGGTGAAGGGCAAGGGCTTCATCCCGGCGGAGAAGGCGGCCACCGTTTGGCACGCTCCGGGACTCTTTAATAAGGAGACGGGACAGCGTGAGGTGGTGGACACTTCGAACATGCCGCCCAAGTTTCAGGAGGTGTTCGGGGAAACGCTGCTCGAACTGGCCAAACAGAACGAGAAGATTGTGGGCGTCACGCCGGCTATGCCGACGGGCTGCTCTATGAATATCATGATGAAGGCGATGCCGGAGCGCACCTTCGACGTGGGGATTGCTGAAGGACATGCCGTGACCTTCTCGGGCGGTATGGCCAAGGAGGGCATGGTGCCTTTCTGCAACATCTACTCGTCGTTTATGCAGCGGGCATACGACAACCTGATTCATGACGTCGCACTCTTGCGACTGAATGTGGTGCTCTGTCTCGACCGTGCCGGATTGGTGGGTGAGGACGGACCGACGCACCACGGGGCTTTCGATATGGCTTTCTTGCGCCCCATTCCGCACCTGACCATCGCTTCGCCTTACGACGAGCATGAGTTGAGGCGACTGATGTACACGGCGCAACTGCCCGATAAGGGACCGTTTGTGATTCGCTATCCGAGGGGTAGGGGATTCCTGACCGATTGGCGCTGTCCGTTGGAGGAGGTGCCGGTGGGCAAGGGTCGTCGCCTGAAGGAGGGACATGACTTGGCGGTGCTGACCATCGGTCCGATTGGCCACTTGGCAGCGCGTGCCATTGCTCGCGCGGAGGCCGACAAGCAGATCTCGATTGCCCATTACGACTTGCGCTTCGTGAAGCCCCTCGACGAGGAGTTGCTGCACGAGGTGGGTCAACACTTCTCGCGGGTCATCACCGTGGAAGATGGCATCCTGCAGGGCGGCGTCGGTTCGGCGGTGCTCGAATTCTTCTCGATGCACGGTTACACACCGCGCGTGGAGCGGGTAGGATTGCCGGATGAATTTGTAGAACATGGAAAGGTGTCGGAACTCTATCAGCTGTGTGGCATGGATGAGGAGAGTCTCTACCGCCGATTCATTCAATAAGAGTAAGGGTTAACAACGTTAGAACGTACCATTATGAAGATTATCATTGCAGGAGCGGGTTCCGTCGGTTCCCATTTGGCCAAACTTTTGTCGGGCGAGAAGCAGGACATTGTGCTGATGGATAACGACGAGGAACGTCTCAGTAAAATAGAAGCGAATTTCGACCTGTTGACGGTTTGTGTGTCGTGTTCTTCCATTGCCGGCTTGAAAGAGGCGGGCGTGGCGGGGGCCGATTTGTTCATTGCCGTTACGCCTGATGAGAGCGTGAATATGACCTCCTGCATGCTGGCCAGCAACTTGGGCGCTAAGAAGACGGTGGCACGTATCGACAATTATGAATACTTGCTCCCTAAACATCAGGAGTTTTTCAAGAAGCTGGGTGTCGACTCGCTGATTTATCCGGAGATGCTGGCGGCCAAAGAGATTGTGGACGCGGTGAAGATGAGCTGGATTCGTCAGTGGTGGGAGGTGCCCGGCGGCGAGTTGGTGCTGATTGGCGTGAAGGTGCGTGAGTCGGCGCTGATTCTGGATATTCCGCTCTCTAAGTTGGGCGGACCGAATACGCCTTATCATGTGGTGGCTATCAAGCGCGGCAGTGAAACTATTATTCCGCGTGGTGATGACACGCTGCAGAATCAGGATATCGTCTACTTCATGACGACGAAGAAGCACATTCCCTACATCCGTCAGATTGCGGGTAAGGAGAGCTACAAGGATGTGCGTAACGTGATGATCATGGGCGGTAGTCGTGTGGCGGTGCGTACGGCGCAGTTTGTGCCCGACTATATGCAGGTGAAGATCATCGAGAAGGATGTCAACCGTTGTCATCGACTGACGGAACTGTTGGATGATAAGATTATGATTATCAATGGCGACGGTCGCGATTTGGGCTTGCTGATGGAGGAGAACATCAATAAGATGGAGGCTTTCATCGCTTTGACGGGCAACTCGGAAACGAATATTCTGGCTTGCTTGGCGGCCAAACGTTTGGGCATCAGCAAGACGGTGGCGGAGATTGAGAACCTCGACTATATCGGCATGGCGGAGAGTATGGATATCGGTACCATCATCAATAAGAAAGCCATTGCCGCCAGTCACATCTACCAGATGATGCTGGATGCCGATGTTTCTAACGTGAAGTGCTTGACGGTGGCCAACGCCGATGTGGCGGAGTTCACCGTGAAGGAGGGCGCACGCATCACCAAGCATCCGGTGAAGGATATCGGTCTCCCGAAGGGGGTCAATATCGGTGGCATGATACGCAACGGCGTAGGATCGCTGGTGACCGGTAGTACGCAGATTCAGGCGGGTGACCATGTGGTGGTATTCAGTCTGGGCTCCATGATTCAGAAACTGGAACGTTTCTTCAATTAAACGAGCGTAGAGCAAACGAAAACTTAGAAGAAATAGCAGAAATATAGCAAGTATTAGCAGAAATAGCAAGTATATAGCAGAAACAGCAAGTGTATATAGCAGAAATAGCAAAGATAGATGATAAACAGTAAGATCATATTCAGAATCATAGGCTCGTTGCTCTTCATCGAGACGGCCATGTTGGCGTTGGCTGCCCTCTTCCCGCTCTTCTACGGCGAGGACGATTTGTGGGCATTCCTTCTCACCATCGTGGGTACCGGTGTGAGCGGCTACGTCTTCCGTTTCCTGGGAAGGGGCGCCGAGAAGCATGCGAGCCGGAAGGATGGTTACATCATTGTCTCCATCGCTTGGGTGGTCTTCTCTCTCTTCGGCATGATGCCTTTCTATCTGAGCGGCTATGTACCTTCCATTGCGAACGCCTTCTTTGAGGCAATGTCGGGATTTACTTCAACCGGTGCCACCATCTTGGATAACATCGAGGAACTGCCGCACGGACTGCTCTTCTGGCGCAGCTTGACGCAGTGGGTTGGTGGTATGGGTATCGTCTTCTTCACCATTGCGGTGCTCCCTATCTTCGGTGTGGGGGGTATTCAGCTCTTTGCGGCGGAGGCTACGGGACCGACGCACAACAAGCTGCATCCGCGTATCGGAGTGACAGCCAAATGGTTGTGGAGCCTCTATCTCGGTATGACGCTGGTGGGTATGGTACTGCTGATGCTGGGCGGTATGGACTGGTTCGACGGGTTGAATCACGCCATGACGGCCACCAGCACGGGTGGTTTCTCCACCAAGCAGGATAGCATTGCGTTCTATCACTCTGCCTATATAGAATATGTGTTGATTCTGCTGATGTTCCTTTCGGGCATCAACTTCTCCCTCCTTTTCTTCACCCTGCTGCGCGGACGGTTCCGCAAGCTCTTTGAAGATACCGAGTTCCGTTGGTATGCCGGAACGGTGCTGGGCTTCAGTCTCTTCTGTACGGCAGTGCTCATCGCTTACGGCTCTTCTGATTGGGAACGCTCTTTCCGTGATGCCCTCTTTCAGGTAGTTTCCGTGCAAACCACCACCGGTTATGCATCCGCCGACTATATGCTCTGGCCGCCCGTGTTGTGGCTGGTCATCTCCTTTGTGATGTACTTCGGTGCCTGTGCCGGTTCTACGAGTGGTGCCATCAAGTGCGTCCGCATTGCCATTCTGGCACAGATTGTGCGCAACCAGTTCAAGCGCATCCTGCACCCCAATGCCGTGCTCCCCATCCGCATCAGTCACCAGGTGGTCCCCACCGTGATGCAGTCCACGCTGCTGGCCTTTATGGTGGTCTATATGCTGGCCATCTTCTTCGGCTGGTTGTTGGTGATGTTCACCGGAGTCGACTTTATGGAATCTTATGGCATAGTGGTATCCAGCGTCGGCAATGTCGGTCCGGCACTCGGCCACTACGGTCCCGCTTACTCCTGGAACGCCCTGCCGGATGCCGCCAAGTGGATCTGTTCCTTCCTGATGCTCATCGGTCGTCTGGAACTCTTCTCCGTCCTCCTGCTCTTCACCTCCGGTTTCTGGAAGAAGCATTGATTTCGGCAGACAACTGCCTTATTGTCTTCCGTAGAAAACCACTAATTCGTCGGAAAAAAGAACGATTCTGTTGCAAAGAATTACCATTTTGTCTTTTCCTCAAATTTAGCGCTGCCGAATGATGGTTTTTTAAGAAATAGTAACTATCTTTGCACCCTCAAAAAGGTAAAAAGCGTTTAGATGAGAAAAGATAGTCAGGTATTAGCACGTCAAATCGTTCCGCTGCCCCATGCAGCAGGAGGCTTCGTGCCCACCGGTGACAGTTCTCACGCGCCCCCTCTCTCCTAATGAATACATTCACTTACAGGAACGTGAAGCCTCTGTTGCTTCCTTCCGCGTAACCACTCTTTATGAATCGAACCCTCTCGCAATGAGAACTCTTGCAAGAAAAATCAGTTGCAACGAAAATTCAAAATGCAACGAAACTTCGAACTTCATAGAGAGCCCGTTGTTTTTTTTCTTTTACAAGTTGAATATTCACTGAATAAGTAAATTCAAAATAAATAGATTCTTAATATGTATTTTACACTTCTGATTGTCGTAATTCTCACCGCCATCGCTTTGGTGGCAGTAGCGTTAGGCATTGCCGGAGCCATTTCTCCCCGTTCGTTCAACGCGCAGAAAGGAGAGGCCTACGAGTGTGGTATCCCCACCCGGGGTAGTTCATGGATGCAGTTCAAGGTGGGTTACTACCTCTTTGCCATCCTCTTCCTGATGTTTGATGTGGAGACCGTCTTCCTCTTCCCGTGGGCGATGGTGGTACAAGAACTGGGCGTTTACGGTTTGGTAAGCATTCTCTTCTTTTTGTTGGTACTGGTTCTGGGCTTGGCGTATGCCTGGAAGAAAGGAGCGTTGGAATGGAAATAAAGAAACCTACTATCAAGTCTATTCCGTATGAGGACTTTAAAAATAATGACTATCTGGAGAAGATGGTCGCTGAACTTAATGCACAAGGCGGTAAAGTGTGGTTGGGTTGCTTGGACGACCTTATCAACTGGGGTCGAAGCAATTCGCTCTGGCCGCTTACCTTTGCCACAAGTTGCTGTGGTATCGAGTTTATGGCAGTGGGTGCTGCCCGGTATGATTTCGCCCGCTTCGGGTTTGAAGTAGCCCGTGCCAGTCCACGTCAGGCCGACTTGATCATGGTGGCGGGCACCATCACGCATAAGATGGCGCCGGTGCTGAAACGTCTGTACGACCAGATGGCCGACCCGAAATATGTGGTGGCTGTGGGTGGATGCGCCATCAGCGGAGGTCCGTTCAAACGCTCTTACCACGTGGTGAACGGTGTCGACAAAATCCTTCCGGTGGATGTTTATATCCCCGGCTGTCCTCCGCGTCCGGAGGCCTTGCTGTATGGTATGATCCAGTTGCAGCGCAAAGTGAAACTTGAAAAATTCTTTGGTGGCGTGAACCGCAAGGAAGCGAAACCTACAAACAATAAGTAACGCGTATGAGTGAAATCATAGAAATTCCGGCGGAACGACTTCATGACGAGATGTCGAAGTTGCGTCACGAGAAACAGATGGACTTCCTGAGATGTATGACCGGTGTCGACTGGCAAGAAGAGGGCTTGGGCGTGGTCTATCATCTGGAGAATAGTGCCACGGGCGAGAACCTGGTGGTGCGCACCCGTACCCTGCAACGCGAGAACCCCGAACTTCCTTCGGTGTGCGACTTGTGGAAGGGGGCGGAGTTCAATGAGCGCGAGGTGTTCGACTTCTACGGCATCCGCTTCACCAATCACCCGGATATGCGTCGCCTCTACCTGCGCGACGATTGGGTGGGCCATCCGCTCCGTAAAGATTACGATGAGAGTGAGGAAATCAATCCGATTCGTATGACCAACGAGGAGCCGGTGGATACTACTTCTCGCTTCGAGACGCTCCACGACGGTAGTGTCATCGAGAAGCGTGAGGTGATCTTCGACAATAGTGAATACATTATTAATATCGGTCCCCAGCACCCGGCTACCCATGGTGTGCTCCGTTTCCGTGTCTCGCTGGAGGGTGAGATTATCAAGAAACTGGATGCGCATTGCGGTTATATCCACCGTGGCATCGAGAAGATGTGCGAGTCGCTGACCTATCCGCAGACGTTGGCGTTGACCGACCGTCTCGACTATCTGGGGGCGCATCAGAATCGTCACGCGCTCTGTATGTGTATCGAGCAGGCGATGGGCGTGGAGGTGTCTGAGCGTGTGCAGTACATCCGTACCATCATGGATGAGTTGCAGCGTATCGACTCTCACTTGCTCTTCTTCTCTTGTATCTGTATGGACTTGGGCGCGCTCACCGCTTTCTTCTACGGTTTCCGCGACCGTGAGAAGATTCTCGATATCTTCGAGGCAACTACCGGTGGACGACTCATTCAGAACTATAACGTGATTGGCGGTGTGCAGGCTGATATCGCTCCCGACTTTGTGCAGAAGGTGAAGGCGTTCATCGCTTATCTCCGTCCGATGTTGCGCGAATACCACGAGGTGTTCACGGGCAACGTCATTGCACAGCAGCGTATGAAGGGGGTCGGCGTGCTCTCTCGCGAGGATGCTATCTCTTTCGGAGCGACCGGTGGTACGGGACGTGCAGCCGGATGGGCTTGCGACGTGCGTAAGCGTCACCCCTATGCCATGTATGGGAAGGTGGATTTTGAAGAGATTCTCTTCAATGAAGGCGACTCCTTCGCCCGCTACATGGTGCGTATGAAGGAGGTGGAGCAGAGTCTCCGCATCATTGAGCAGTTGATTGATAACATTCCGGCCGGTGAATATAAGCAGAAGATGAAACCCATCATCAAGGTGCCCGAGGGTAGCTATTACGCTGCCGTAGAGGGAAGCCGCGGTGAGTTTGGTGTCTTCTTGGAGAGCAAGGGCGACAAGTACCCCTACCGCATGAAGTTCCGCAGCACGGGCTTGCCGCTCGTTTCCTGCATGGATACATTGACACGCGGTGCGAAGATTGCCGACCTGATTGCCATCGGTGGTACCGTCGACTATGTGGTGCCCGATATCGACCGATAACCTATAATGATCAATAATAGAACGTATAGATAAAAGTATGTTTGATTTTAGTATAATAACCGGTTGGATTCACCAACTGCTCCTGTCGTGGATGCCGGAAGACCTGGCCATCTTCTTGGAGTGTGTAGCCATTGGCGTTTGCATCCTGTTGATGTATGCCTTCCTGGCCATTATTATGATTTTCATGGAACGTAAGGTCTGCGCTGCTTTCCAGTGCCGCCTCGGCCCGATGCGTGTCGGTCCTTACGGAACCATTCAGGTCTTTGCCGACGTGTTCAAGATGTTGATTAAGGAGATTATCTCCATCAACCATGCCGACAAGTTCCTCTATAACCTCGCCCCCTACATCGTGATTCTGGCGTCCATCATGTCGTTCAGCTGTCTCCCTATCAGTAAGGGTCTGGAGGTGCTCGACTTCAACGTGGGTATCTTCTTCATGATGGCGGCGTCTAGTATCGGTATCGTCGGTATCCTGTTGGCGGGTTGGAGTAGTAACAATAAGTATTCATTGATTGGCGCCATGCGAAGTGGAGCACAGATGATTAGCTACGAGCTCTCGGTGGGCTTGAGCTTGCTCACCATCTGCGTCTTGACCGACACGATGCAGCTTAGCGAGATTGTGGAGCGTCAGGCCGATGGCTGGTTCATCTTCAAGGGACACATCCCTGCCATCATCGCTTTCGTCATCTATCTGATTGCCGGTAACGCAGAGACCAACCGTGGCCCGTTCGACTTGCCCGAGGCGGAGAGTGAGCTGACTGCCGGATACCATACCGAGTACTCCGGTATGCACTTCGGTTTCTTCTATCTGGCTGAGTTCCTCAACCTCTTCATTGTGGCAGGTATCGCCTCTACCATCTTCTTGGGCGGCTGGATGCCTTTGCACATCCCCGGCTTGGAGGGCTTCAACCAGGTGATGGACTACATCCCCGGTTTCGTTTGGTTCTTTGCCAAAGCCTTCTTTGTGGTGTGGTTGCTGATGTGGATTAAGTGGACCTTCCCGCGTTTGCGTATCGACCAGATCCTGACGCTCGAGTGGAAATACCTCGTGCCGATAGGCTTGGCCAACCTCCTGCTGATGGTCCTCATTGTTGTCTTTAAACTTCACTTTTAATCATGGAAAATAAGAGAAACTACTTCAGCGGACTGGTGCATGGCATCGGTACCCTGCTCACCGGTATGAAAGTGACCGGCCGAGAGTTCTTTACCAAGAAGGTGACGGAACAATACCCGGAGAACCGCAAGACGCTGCAGATCTCCGACCGCTTCCGCGGCATGCTTACCATGCCTGTCGATGAGGAGGGCAACAACCGTTGCATCGCCTGCGGACTCTGCCAGATGGCTTGTCCCAACGACACCATCCATGTGGAGAGTGAGACGCTCACCGATGAGGAGACGGGCAAACGCAAGAAGGTGCTGGTGCGCTACCAATACGACTTGGGCTCCTGCATGTTCTGCCAGTTGTGTGTCAATGCTTGTCCGCATGACGCCATCCGTTTCACTAACGAATTTGAGAATGCTGTGTTCGATCGTCAGGCGCTGGTGATGGTGCTCAACGAGCCTGCACGTAAACAACCGCTTAAATAACCAACGAAATGACACTGAATTTAATTGTATTCTGTATCCTGGCCCTCTTCATCAGCATCTGCTCGGTGCTTGCCGTGAGCACATCGCGCATTCTGCGTTCGGCCACATACCTGTTGTTCGTGCTCTTCGGCACCGCCGGCATCTACTTTCAGTTGCAGTACTCCTTCCTGGGAGCCGTGGAACTGTTGGTCTACGCCGGAGGTATCACCGTGCTCTATGTCTTCAGTATCTTGCTGACCAGTAGTCAGGGCGATAAGGCCGAGAAGTTGAGTAGCAGTAAATTCCTGGCAGGTCTCATCAGCTCCCTCGCGGGATTGGCGGTCTGCCTCTTTGTGATGTTAAAACATAAGTTCCTCCCCTCCGTCTTCGAAGAAGGCGAGTTGGATGTGCATGTCATCGGTCACGCTCTGATGGGTGGCGACAAGTACCAGTACATCCTTCCCTTCGAAGTGATCAGCATCCTGTTGCTGGCCTGCATGGTCGGAGCGTTGTTAATTGCCCGTAAAAGATAATGCCTATGGTACCAATGGAATATTACTTAGTGGTTTCCACCATCATGATGTTTGTGGGAATCTACGGATTCTTTATCCGTCGTAACTTGTTGGCCATGCTCATCAGTGTGGAACTCATTCTGAACTCTGTGGATATCAACTTCGCCGTGTTCAACCGCTTCCTCTTCCCCCAAGCGCTCGAAGGCTTTTTCTTTGCCCTCTTTGCGATTGGCATCTCGGCAGCGGAGACGGCGGTGGCCATTGCCATCATCATCAATATCTATCGGAACATCCGTAACATCCAGGTGAAGAACCTGACAGAAATGAAAAATTAATCGAACATGGAATATACATTGTTGATATTACTCCTTCCATTCCTGAGCTTCCTCTTGTTGGCGCTCGCCGGAATGCGTATGAAGCATCAGGTGGCCGGACTGATTGGTACGGTGGTGCTGGGCACGGTGACGGTGCTTTCCTATCTCACTGCTTTCCTCTACTTCGGAGGCGGACGGGATGCGGAGGGCCTCTTCCCTACGCTGATGCCGTATAACTTTGTGTGGTTGCCTTTCACCGAGTCGCTCCACATCGACCTGGGTATCTTGCTCGATCCCATCTCGGTCATGATGCTGGTGGTGATTTCTACCGTCTCTCTGATGGTGCACATCTACTCCTTCGGCTATATGAAGGGCGAGAAGGGTTTCCAGCGTTACTATGCTTTCTTAAGCCTCTTCACCTTCTCTATGTTGGGCTTGGTGGTGGCTACCAACATCTTCCAGATGTACCTCTTCTGGGAGCTGGTGGGTGTTTCGTCCTACCTGCTCATCGGTTTCTATTATACCAAACCGGAGGCCATTGCAGCCAGCAAGAAGGCCTTCATCGTGACCCGCTTCGCCGATCTGGGCTTCCTCATCGGTATCCTCTTCTACGGATTCTATGTGGGCACGTTCACCTTCACGCCTTCGCAGGAGTTGTTGCTCTCAGCCGGCATGATGGTGCCCCTGGCCCTCGGACTGATGTTTGTGGGTGGTGCCGGTAAGAGTGCCATGTTCCCCTTGCACATCTGGTTGCCCGATGCCATGGAAGGTCCTACACCGGTCAGTGCCCTGATTCACGCGGCTACCATGGTGGTGGCAGGTGTCTACCTCGTGGCACGTATGTTCCCGCTCTTCATCGCCTACGGTCCGGAAGTGCTCCACTGGGTGGCCTACATCGGCGCCTTCACCGCCTTCTACGCAGCCGCCGTGGCTTGTGTACAGTCGGACATCAAGCGCGTGTTGGCCTTCAGTACCATCTCTCAGATTGGTTTCATGATGGTGGCATTGGGTGTCTGCACCTCTGCTCATCCGCACGAAGGCGGCTTGGGCTATATGGCAGGACTCTTCCACCTCTTCACCCACGCCATGTTCAAGGCATTGCTCTTCCTCGGTGCGGGTTCCATCATCCACGCTGTACACAGCAACGAGATGTCGGCCATGGGCGGTTTGCGCAAGTACATGCCCATTACCCACATCACCTTCCTGATTGCCTGTCTCGCCATTGCCGGTATTCCTCCGTTCAGTGGTTTCTTCAGCAAAGACGAAATCCTGGCAGCCACCTTCGCCTTCAGTCCCGTGCTGGGCTGGGTGATGAGTTTCATCGCTGCCATGACCGCTTTCTATATGTTCCGCCTCTACTACGGTATCTTCTGGGGCAAAGAGAACAAGGAGTTGCATGCCGCTCATACGCCGCATGAGTCTCCGTGGACCATGACGCTTCCGTTGGTGGTGTTGGCGCTCATCACTTGTGTGGCGGGCTTCCTCCCCTTCGGCGAGTTCATCAGTAGCAACGGCGAGCCTTACGCCATCCACCTCGATACGCAGGTGGCAGTGACCAGTGTCTGCATCGCCCTCGTGTCGATTGGCTTGGCCACATGGATCTACCTCCGCGAGCAGCAGCCCGTGGCAGTGGCCCTGAAGCGCACTTTCCCGTCGCTCCATCGTGCCGCCTACCGTCGTTTCTATATGGATGAGGCTTGGTTGTTCGTTACGAAGAAGGTGATCTTCCGCTGCATCTCCACCCCCATTGCATGGTGGGACAAGCACGTCATCGACCAGTTCTTCAACTTCCTGGCTTGGGCCACGGATGCTACGGCCGAAGAGGTGCGCGATATGCAGAACGGCAGCATCCAGTCCTACTGTATTTGGTTTTTGAGTGGAGCGCTCCTCCTGACGTTGCTCCTCCTATTCGTTTAATCTAAGCTACCGAACAGATTATGAATATATTACTATTATTTGTTGCGATTCCCCTGGTCATGCTGTTGGCCTTGTGGCTCAGTCGTTCTCTGGCGCAGATACGCGGCGTGATGGTGGCAGGTTCTTCTCTGCTGCTCGCTTTGGCTGTCTATCTGACGCTCGATTTCCTTGCCCTCCGTCGGGCAGGGGAGACCGCCGAGATGCTTTACACCGCGAACTACCCCTGGTACACACCGATGCACATCGGTCTCTCGCTGGGAGTCGACGGTATCTCCGTAGCCATGTTGCTGCTCTCGGCCATCATCGTCTTCACCGGCACCTTTGCTTCGTGGAAGTTGAAACCGATGACGAAGGAGTATTTCCTTTGGTACACCCTCCTTTCGCTCGGTGTTTTCGGCTTCTTCATCTCGGTCGATCTCTTCACCATGTTTATGTTCTATGAGATTGCCTTGATTCCGATGTACCTGTTGATTGGTGTGTGGGGTAGCGGTCGCAAAGAGTATGCGGCCATGAAACTGACGTTGATGTTGATGGGTGGCTCGGCCTTCTTGTTGATGGGCATCCTGGGCATCTACTTCGGTAACGGTGCTACAACGATGAACATCCTGGAGATTGCGGCGAACAACCATATCTCTCCCATCTGGCAGAAGACTTTCTTCCCGCTGACCTTCCTCGGTTTCGGTGTCTTGGGTGCTTTGTTCCCCTTCCACACCTGGAGTCCCGACGGTCACGCTTCGGCGCCGACGGCTGTTTCTATGCTCCACGCCGGAGTGTTGATGAAGCTGGGAGGCTACGGATGCTTCCGTATCGCCATGTATCTCATGCCGGAGGGTGCACAGCAGTGGGGCTGGCTCTTCTTGATTCTGACAACCATCAGTGTGGTCTACGGTGCCTTTAGTGCCGTGGTGCAGACCGACTTGAAATATATCAATGCTTACTCTTCGGTGTCCCACTGTGGCTTGGTGCTCTTCGCTTTGCTGATGATGACCAAGACCAGCTGCACGGGTGCCATTCTGCAGATGTTGAGCCACGGCTTGATGACGGCGCTCTTCTTTGCCTTGATTGGTATGATTTACGGCAGAACGCATACGCGTGACGTCCGTCAGATGGGTGGATTGATGAAGATTATGCCTTTCCTCAGTGTGGGTTATGTCATTGCCGGATTGGCCAACCTCGGTCTGCCGGGCTTGAGTGGTTTCGTGGCAGAGATGACCGTCTTCGTCGGTTCGTTCCAGCACACGGATACCTTCCATCGCACCTGCACGCTCATCGCCTGCACCAGTATTGTGATTACAGCGGTCTATATCCTCCGCGTGGTTGGTCGCATCCTCTACGGTTCCGTCAAGAACCCCGAGCATCTGAAACTGACCGATGCCACTTGGGATGAGCGCTTCGCCGTGATCTGTCTCATCATTGCGGTGGCAGGTCTGGGCTTGGCTCCCTTCTGGGTGAGCGATTTGATTCGCGAGAGTGTGGCTCCGTTGTTGAGTCATCTTTAAGGTATAACCACTAAAATAAAGGAACGAATATATGAACTACTTTCAATTCTTACAGATGACTCCCGAGGTGAGCCTCATTGCTGTGATGCTCTTCTGCTTCCTCTACGATCTGATCGCGGTGGGCAAGGCGCGTCGCTACTTCCAGCCGGCGGTTTGCATCCTCCTGGGCTTGCATCTGTTGCTCAACCTCCTTCCCGACGGCTCGTGCGAGCTCTTCGGAGGGATGTATCATTCCAATTCCATCACGCATGTGATGAAGAGCATTCTTACCTTCGGTACGCTGATTGTGGTGCTGCAGGCACGCAACTGGCTCCATCGTGGCGATACGCACCACAAGCAGGGCGAGTTCTACTTCTTGCTGCTGAGCACGCTGGTGGGTATGTTTTTCATGATGAGTGCGGGCCACTTCCTGATGTTCTTCATCGGCTTGGAGCTGGCTTCCATTCCCATGGCTTGCCTGGTGGCGTTCGACAAGTATAAACAACACTCCGCTGAGGCGGGTGCCAAATATGTGCTCAATGCACTCTTCTCGTCCGGCTTGATGCTCTATGGCATCTCGTTCATCTATGGAACGGTCGGTACGCTCTATTTCCGCGATATCCCTGCCGGATTGGATGGCGCTCCGTTGCAGCTCATGGCACTGGTCTTCTTCTTTGTGGGTCTGGGCTTCAAGATTTCTCTGGTGCCCTTCCACCTTTGGACGGCCGACACTTATCAGGGTGCACCGACCACGGTGACTTCCTATCTGTCGGTTATCTCGAAAGGTGCCGCTGCCTTCACCCTCATGACGGTGCTCGTGAAGGTGTTCGGCCCCCTCACTCATGCATGGCACGAGATGCTCTACGTGGTGATTATCGCCACCATTACTCTCGGCAACCTCTTCGCCATCCGTCAGCAGCAGCTGAAGCGCTTCATGGCCTTCAGTAGTATCTCGCAGGCGGGATATATTGTCTTGGCGGTGATGGGCGGTGACGAACTGGGTATGACGGCGCTCACTTTCTATCTCTTGATCTATATCGTAGCCAACTTGGCTGTCTTCGGTGTCATCAATGTGGTGGAGCAGAAGGCGCATGGCAAACTGGATATCGAGGATTACAACGGACTTTATCAGACCAACCCGAAGCTGAGCTTCATCATGACTTTGGCGCTCTTCTCGTTGGCTGGAATCCCGCCCTTTGCCGGATTCTTCAGTAAGTTCTTTGTGTTCGCCGCTGCCTTCCATGGTGGCAATTTCTGGTTGGTCTTCATCGCTTTGGTCAACACGGTGTTGTCTCTCTTCTACTATCTGAAGATTGTGAAGGCGATGTACATCAACGCCAACGAGTCGCCCATCGAGCCTTTCGTCAGCGACCGCTACACGCGTCTTAGCTTGGCGATTTGTGTGGTAGGCATTCTCTGCTTCGGTCTCTTCGGAGGCCTCTACGAGACGCTCTATTACTTCTCGTTGATTTCCTTCTAATAAGAACTAGTGATAAATAAAAGAGCCGTTCATATCGCAAGATGTGAACGGCTCTTTTTAGTATAGGTGTACGCTATTCGGTTACGGAATCAGCAGAGAACTGTCGCCGTAGCTCAGGAAGCGGAACTCATGTCCCAAGGCATAGTCGTAAATCTTCTTCCAGTCGCCCTTGACAAAGGCAGATACCAGCAGCAACAACGTGCTCTGCGGCTGGTGAAAGTTGGTCACCATGGCCTTCACAATGTGATAGTCGTAGCCCGGTGCGATGATGATCTGCGTGCTGGTGTGCAGCGTCTCCAGTTCGTTGCGTTGCAGATAGTCCAGAATCTGCTGCAGCGCCTCCACCGTAGTCAGCGTGGGGTGCGTGTCGTAGGGCGTCCACTGGTTGACGTGCAGTTCCTCCTCGGTAGCGTCCGGGTTTGCAGCCAATGCCACACCGATGTAGTAGAGGCTCTCCAGGGTGCGCACGGAGGTGGTACCCACCGCAATGGCGTTGCCGCCGTGGGCAATTAGCTTCTCGATGGTCTGTCGATGCACGGCGATATATTCGGTATGCATCTCGTGTCCCTCAATCTCCGCACTCTTCACCGGTTTAAACGTACCGGCTCCCACGTGCAGGGTCAGCTCTTCCAAGTCAATCTTCTTCGCCCGCAAGCTCTCCAGGACGCGTTCCGTGAAGTGCAGTCCCGCCGTCGGAGCAGCCACCGAACCTTTAATCTTCGAGTAGATGGTCTGATAGGTCTCCTTATCACTCTCCTGCGTCTCGCGGTTCAAGTAGGGCGGAATAGGGAGTTCGCCCACTGCCTCCAGAATATCGGCAAAGGTGAACGACTCGTCGTCCCAGGTGAAGTCTATCCAGTGGCTGGTGCCTCGGCACTCGCCCCGGGTGGCAGAGAGGGTAATCTTCTTCCCTTTCACCTCCACTTCGCGGTGCAGGGTGCCCTCCTTCCATTTCTTCAGATTGCCCACCAGGCAGAGCCAGCTGCATTGCTTGGTCTGCTGAAAAGAGAGCACATAGTCGTTGGGCTGAATGGGTTCCAGACAGAACACCTCAATGAGCGCGCCGGTCTCCTTGCGGAAGTGCAGACGTGCCTGAATCACCTTGGTGTTATTAAACACCATCAGGGCCCCCTCCGGCAGATAGTCGGGCAGGGAGGTGAATCGGTCCTCGCTCACCTCGCCGTGGCGGTACACCAACAGTTTCGACTGGTCGCGTACGGGCAGCGGAAATTTGGCGATGCGGTCATCGGGCAAGGGGTAGTTATATGCACTGATTTTGATATGTTTGGTCTCGTTCATTCTGTATAGTTTTTATTTTCGCTGCAAAGGTACTCAAAATTTTGGACATCTCTTTTCTTTCTCATTCGGCAATAATCACGATATTTGCAGAAGTAAAACAATTTAAACAGTCGAAAGTATGAAAATCGGTGATAAAGTGCGCTTTTTGAGCGAAGTGGGAGGGGGCATCGTGCGCTCTTTCCGCGGTAAGGATACGGTGATGGTGGAGGATGAGAATGGTTTCGAGATTCCGATGCTGATGCGTGAGTGTGTGGTGATTGATACGGATGACTATAACCTGAAGCGTAAGCCGCAGGCGCCGGAGGAACCGAAGGCGGAGGTGCGTCGCGAGGAGGCGCCGGTCACTTATCGTCCGATGGAGACGAAGGAGGGTGAGAAGCTGAATGTGGTGCTGGCGTATGTGCCGCAGGAGGTGAAGAATCTCTCTTCTACGGTGTTCGAGGCGTATCTGGTGAATGATAGTAATTATTTCCTCTATTTCACTTACCTCAGTGCGGAGGGCAAGAGTTGGAAGGTGCGTGCGCAGGGTACGCTGGAGCCTAACACGAAGCTTTTCCTGGAGGAGTTTGCTAAGGAGCAGCTGAATGAGCTGGAGCATGTGGCGGTGCAGCTGGTGGCTTACAAGGAGAAGTTCTTCCAGTTGAAGCCGGCGGTGAGTGTGGAGCTGCGTGTGGATACGGTGAAGTTCTATAAGTTGCATACGTTCACGGAGTCGCCTTTCTTTGAGGAGCCTTCGTTGCGTTATGAGATTGTGAAGGAGGATGTCCCGGCGCGCCAGTACTTTGCGGATGCGGAGCAGTTGCAGCAGGCGCTGATGCAGAAGAAGGCTTCGGATGTGGCTAAACCTGCTGTGGCTAAGAAACCGCAGGTGAAGAATGGTATTCTGGAGGTGGATCTGCATATGCATGAGTTGCTGGATTCTACGGCGGGCATGAGCAACGGTGAGATGCTGGAGTATCAGCTGGGGGTCTTCCGCAAGACGCTGGAGGAGCATAAGGCGCAGAAGGGGCAACGCATTGTCTTTATTCATGGCAAGGGCGATGGCGTGCTTCGTAATGCGATTCTGAAGGAGCTGAAATCGAAGTATAAGGGGTATGCTTATCAGGATGCTTCGTTCCGTGAATATGGGTTCGGGGCAACGATGGTTACTATTCATTAAGGGGGTTCCATGCAACATGGAGGGTTCTGCTTCTCCAGCAGGGGG
>CAYSOW010000009.1:0-34926 GCA_964432715.1 uncultured Bacteroides sp. | reverse complement strand
CTACGGCAGTAGCAAAATCCGAGTGGCTCGGAAACCCCTACAACCTATGCCCCATATACTTCAGCACAAACAACTTATAGATCAAATCAATCTGCGCATCCACCAATTTCAGATCCGCAGACAACTTCAACGACGAAGCATCCAAGAGCTCCGTGATTAAAGCCAACCCATTCCCGTAGCGATTCTCGATAATCCGGTAATTCTCAGTAGCCAGATCCACACTCTTCTGCTGCGTGCGCAGCTCCGTGAACGCCGTCAAGTAATTCGTATAAGCCGCCTGAACCCCCTTGTTCACCTGCTCCTTCGCCAGCTCCAGCGACTCCGCCGACCGCTCCAAATTATACTTCGCCTTACGAATCTCATGCTTGTTGCGGAAAATCGACGCCAGATTATACTGAATGCCCAAGCCCACATACCAATAATTCAAATTCTTATTGAGAGGCGGCACCTCCACCGTAATCGGGCCATTGAAATAATCCTCCGCAAACAAACTCAAGTGAGGCAACGACGCCGCATGCGCCAGACCCACCTGACGCTCCGACATCTGCTTCGCCAGAGCTGCCTGCTGCAAGCCCAAGTTACCCTCAGATGCCACCTGCTGCCAGTAAGGCTCCCCCAGCTGCGCCGTCTCCATAGCCAGCAACGTAGAGTCCGGCAAGATACGAACCCCCTCCGGCAGGCCCACATCCGTGCAAAGATTGTGATTCAAAATACTGTAACCATCACACACCTTCGCATGCTGCAACAAGAACGACTCCAGCTGCAACTCATAACGCGTAATGTCATTCTTCAGTGCCGTACCCTGCTCATAGCGACTCCGCATATTCTGAAGCACCCGCTTCGCCAAGTCAATATTCTGCTGCAGAATCGCCTTCCGGTTGAGCGCCTGATAAAGATCCAGATACTCCCCCGTAATCATGAAACGCACCTCCTGACGGTTCTTCTGCGCATCCAGCACCGCCATCTCCTGCCCCAGTTTACCCAGGCGCACCGCATTACTCAAGGCACCGCCCGAATAGAGCACCTGACTCACCTTCAGCGTAAAGTTATTGCCAAACTCAGGAATGTAAACATTCATCAAATTCGAAAAGTCGCGATCCGTAAGAATGCCGCGACCGTTGTAACTCAGCGCCAGCTGCGCATCAATATCCGGCAAACGCTGCGCCTTGGCAGAAGCCAGCGCCTCGTCCGCCACCGCCTGAGCAGAACGATAGACACGGATACTACGGTTGTTCTCATTAGCCAAACGATAAAGCTCGTCGAGGCTATAGACGCTCTCTTGTGCCTGGAGAGAAAGGGCTCCCCATCCCGCCAGCAAGAGCGTTGCAAAAGTATGTTTTTTCATTTTCATCATTGTTCATCATTGTTTTTATGGTTCATAATAATCATTCCTCCACCGCTGATTTACTCGGCTCCATCACTGACTCCTTCGGCTCCGCAGCAGTTCCCTGCAGTGCCTTCGAGACAATACTATATGCCTGACGAAGTTTCGGCAACGGGTTGCGCAGACGGTCGAAGTGAGCACAAAGGATGAGCACCAGTACACCGGATCCGAAGAGCACAGCACGAGCGTAAAGCGTACGCAAGGCACTCAGCACCGCCTCCTGCGCCACCCATCCGGCATTCGCGAAGTGAAAATCCGCCGCTGCACCGATGGTAGCAAGATGCTCATTCACCTCTCCCTGCAAGGCATGCTCCCAAAGGGCAATACCGATGGGATCGCCGATGCCGGTACGTATCAGGCCAAGGATGCAAAGCACTTGAAAATAGTACTTAAAGTTGCAATAAGCCTGAGCGTAGACCGTGAGGGCAATGAAGACACCCACATGACCGAAGCCCAAGAGGATGAGCGGTGGCCAAAGCTGCAAGATGTCGATGACAGGCGAAATAAGCTGCGTCATCCAGACATTATAGAGTACCACGGCCGACATGGCGATGAAGAGCATCGTCTTGAGGTGCCAGCCCCGATTCACCCGAAAATACTTGAAGAAGAGGGCCGAAGCCAAGGCTCCCAGGAACTCAGGCCACTTCAGTTGTGAGGCCGTCAGCTGTCCGTAGCCCAGGATGCCATCAGTGAAGGTGTTCTGCAACACGTTCTGCGTACCGAGCAGGATATCCAAACAGAGGAAGAGCAACAGCATGTTCCAAAGGTTGGGACAATGGAAGGCCTCTTTCTCCAGAAAGGCGTGACGGATGTGATACATGCGCGAGAGACAGGCAGCCAGCAAGAGGCAGCAGATGCCGATGGCACCCCGGATGCGACCGTCGTGCAGCCAGTCGTATTGCTCGCCATAGAGCACCACGTAGATGGCTGTGAGGATGAAGAGGCTCCAGAGCAACATACCCAGAGGGTCAAGTCCGAGGAGCGGCATCTTCGGCATGGGGCGATAATGCTGCATCGTGACGTTCACCAGCAGGATGACCAGCAGACAGAGTCCGATGGCCAGCAAGTGGACGTGCTGCCAGTCGTAATAATAGATGACACGAATGGCGAACCAGTCGAACACCTGCACGCAACCGAGCACGATGAAAAAGACGAACGACAGGAAGACGGCGTAGTTATAGGTGGGCGCCACCTTGGGCAGGATGTTCGAGAAGCACTCGAACGTGCCGTAAAGGCGGAAGAACCCTCCAAGATAACAAAGCACGAGCATACCTGCGTAGGAGTGGACGTACGGGAAGAGGAAGTTGACAAGCGCCATGCCCGCGGCGGCAATGGTGAGTGAAGTGCGGTTGGTAAACCGGAACTTCAGTCGAAAGGCCAGCGGGAAGTAGAAGGTGAGACCGATGAGGACAGTCTGCCCCAGCATGTGCGTGTCGTTCATGGTGAGCGCACGCTCCCCTACCAGTTGCGCCATGGTAGTGAAATAAAATCCGTTGGAGAATTGAAAGGCAATAAAGATGCAGACATACAACCAGAAACGGATTTTATCGGGCACCCATTCGCGAAAGTTCATCAAACGAACAGGGCCCTGATTTCCCCAGTCGCCCATTATTTCGATACTTTACATTCAACATTCATGCCGGCAGAGAGCTGTTTCAAGCGGTCGGCATCGTTGTCGGAAGTGAAGACAATCTTCACGGGGATGCGCTGCTCCACCTTCACGTAGCTGCCGGTGGAATTATCAGGAGCCACGGGCGAATATTGAGCACCGGTGGCCGTAGAGATGTTGCTGACCTCTCCGCGGAAGGCTTTGCCGGGAAGAGCGTCTACCGTGATCTTCACCGCACTGCCCGGAGCAACGTTCTTGAGCTGCGTCTCGCGGAAGTTGGCAACCACCCAACGCTCCTGTTCATCAACGATGGTGAAGAGACGCATGCCGGGTTGTACCAGTTCGCCTTGCTGCACCAGCTTGCGAGAAGTGGTGCCCGAACAGGGAGCGATGACGGTGCAATAACCCAGATTGAGTTGCGCCAGATGGAGGGAAGCACGTGCTACCTCTACAGCAGCAGCCAGTTGCTCCATGCGGATGGTGTGCTCGTCGCGGTTGAGGTTAGAGCCCACACGCTGACGTTGCAGCGTCTCCAGTTTGGCCTTGAGCGACTCGTACTGGGTGCGTACAGCATCGTATTGTTGCTGGGTGACCGCCTCCTGCTCATAGAGCTTCTGATAGCGTTGATAGTCGGTCTCCGCATTCTTCAGCAGCACCTTCACCTCATTCATGCCGGCATCGGTAACCGCCACGTTGTTGGCGGCATTGCTGACACCCTTCTCACCGGCCGCCTGTGCCGAGAGCGCATTCTGCAGTCCGGCTTCAGCCTGCGCCACATGGAGGCGATACTCGCTATCCTCGATGACGAGGAGGGTATCCCCCTTGTTGACGTGCGTGTATTCGTTGACGTAGACACGCTCTACAAAGCCCTGCACACGGGCATTCAGATTAACGAGGTTCTGCTCCACCTGCGCGTTGTCGGTGTACTCGCCCCCCAGGTGGATGAAGTTGGAGGCAATCCAGACGATGCCGACAATGATTAAAGCGATAATGACAATGTTCGCTGCGGTTTTCTTTGTTCTTTTATCCATTTGTATTTGATTTTAAATGTTTTACGTATGTATATGGGACTTCGATGAATGAAATGACGCCCCTGTGCACTTCCAAATGGGAGATGCATTAAGGAGAGGCTCTTGCGAAAAGTGTTTACGCAAGGGCGTGACGAAGAGGGCTGCACGATGGGTGCAACGGTCGACGTGGGAAGATGTAAAGTGGTTTAAATAATTTGATTAAATGGGTATTCGCTGCCCCACAAGAATTTCTTGGGTGCTGAATCAAGAAGGAACAAAAGATTTGAAATTGCTTTCATAAAACTTGCTTTTGAGTGTCTTTGTATGTTAATTCGTAGCAAAGATAACCATTTATTTCATAAGTTGTGACGGCAGAAGGCAAATTTATTTTTGCTCACGGGCGAAAGGAGAAAGCTCCCCGACATGCTGCTCCACCAGCTCCAGCAAGGCCTCGATGGTGGTGACGATGCACTCTTCCTGCTCCGAAGGGAAATGCAGGCGAAACTCCCGACTATCTACGGAAACCGTGATGCTGCAAGGCGAAACCACGTGGCGGTTGGCATAGATGCCGTTGCGCTGCAATGCCTTGCGAATCATGGCATACTTCCGGCCGCAACCGTTGAGCTGCAACTGGGCGTGGAACTGGCTCTCGATGCGGAAGAGACCGCTCTCCTCATCGAAGGCAATGCCTTTACGAGCAAAGAAATTACTGAGGTTGCCACTCAGGGAGAGGTCCTCCGGAGTGCCTGTTGCCAAGCCATTCTCGCGATCCATCAGCCACACCTTGTCGGCAATCTGCAGCGCCAAGTCGAGGTCGTGCGTAGAGAGGAAGATGGTCTTGCCCTGCGTGTGCGAGAGGCGATGCAGCAATTGCATCATCTCCACCTTGCTGGGGAAGTCGAGGTAGGCAGTAGGCTCATCCAGAAAGATGATGGGCGTCTCCTGAGCCAGCGCTTTCGCCACCATCACCTTCTGTCGCTCACCGTCGCTCAGGGTGTGCACCATGCGTTGAGCCAGCGCCTCGATACCCACCAGCATCAGGGCTTCGCGCACCTTCTCCTCATCGGAGGCACGGAGCTTTCCCCAGAAACCGGTATAAGGACTGCGGCCCATGCTGACGAGGTCGAAGACACTCATGTTGCGCACCTCACATTTCTCGGTCAAAACGACGCCTACAATACGTGCCAAAGCAGCATCACTATAGCTACTGAGAGGCTTGCCCAACAGGCGTACAGTGCCCGCCATGGCAGGTTGGAAGGCCGAGAGGGTGCGTAGCAAGGTGGACTTGCCGGCTCCGTTGGCTCCCAGCAGGCAGGTGAGTTCGCCGCTATGGATGGAGGCTTGCAAGTGTTGTGCCACGAGCTTGATGCCTTTCTTCTCTACGTATCCGGTAGAGAGGTCTTCGATTTCTATGGTGATGGGTTTCATACTTTCGTTTCTGTTTCTTTACAATCACTAATGGTTTGTTTCTTACTCGCTGAATTCGCCCTTTCGCTTATGAAAGAGGACAGAGACAACGACGGGGGCTCCCACCAGGGCAGTGACGGAGTTGACCGGCAGCGCTCCTTCGAAGCCCGGCATACGCGATATGAGGTTGCAGAGCAGGGCGATGGAGGCTCCCACCAAGAGGGAGGCGGGCATCAAGATGCGATGATCGGAGGTGCGGAAAATGCCTCTGCAGAGGTGGGGTACGGCGAGTCCGAGGAAAATGATGGGACCGCAGTAGGCGGTGACGATGGCCACCAAGATGCCGGAGCAGGTGATGACCTGGAAGCGGGCACGCTTGATGTTCAGTCCGAGGTTACGTGCGTAACCATCGCCGAGCAGAAGCAGATTGAGCGTCTTGATCAGCAGGAATGAAAGCGGAATGAGGACGCACATCAGCAGAAAGAAGGTGGTGAGCTGATTGCCCGACACACGCGAGAAACTGCCGAGGCCCCAGATGACGTAGGCACGGATATCTTCTTCTACACTGAAGAACTTCAGTACGCCGATGACGGCATTGGCCACGTAGCCTATCATCACACCGATGATAAGCAGGGTGACGTTGCCCTTCACCTTCTGCGAAACATAGACGATGACGGCCATGATGGAGAGTGATCCGACAATGGCGGCGATGGTGAGGGCGATCTCGCCAAAGAGGCCGAGACGACTCAGGGCAACGCCTCCGATGGCGCCGGAGAGCAGGACGACGAAAGCCACTCCCATGCTGGCTCCGGAACTGATGCCGAGGACGGAAGGACCCGCCAGGGGGTTACGGAAGACAGTCTGCATTTGGAGACCACTGATGGAAAGTCCGGCGCCTGCCACGAGGGCGGTTAAGGCCTGTGGAAGTCGTGATTTCCAAACAATGTTCTCATAGACCACCGGCTCCTCTCCGATGCCCCAAAGAACATTCCATACGGAACGCAGGGGGATGGGAACGGATCCCAGCCCAAGGTTGAGCAGGAAGAAGAGGAAGATGGAGGCTACGATGCAGAGCATGTAGAGGCTGTTTCGTTTCATGCACATAAACTATATATTGCTTTCATTCGTTACTTTATTGCGATATCATTATTTCGATGCTCCTCAAAGGGTTTTATCTCGATTCCTTCAAAACAACTTTCTTTCAATGTTCTTCAAAGGGTTCGAATTTCCTTTGAGGAAGCCGGAGGTTCCTACTTGGTCAGCAGACGATAATACTTCGGCTGATAATCCGGCAGAAGCTCGGGATGGAAAGCCTTCACAAAGTCGGCCAAGAGAATCTCGGGCTCGGTGGGCATACTCTCATAATAGGGCTGCAAGCGCTGGTTGCAGTAGAGAATGTGCTTCTCTTTAAAGGCCTTGAAATCAGCATAGCGGGCGTCTGTCTGCTTTACCACGTCGTAGGTGTACTCTCCTTCGTAACTATTGAGCAGGCGCCAGTAATCGGCATTATCGGCCTGACTGTAGACTTTCTCGAAGTCGAGGGTGACGCCTCCGGAACTGGGGTTATCTTTCAGGAAATAATCGGCTCCGGCATCGCGGAAGAGTTGAGCCAAGAAGCTCTGTCCACCCACGGCGTACCAGTTGCCGTTATGCAACTCGCCACTGAAGACGACGGGACGTTTCTCGACCTTCGCCGTCAGGGCTTTGAGTTCGTTATAGCGCTTTTCGATGGCGTTGAAGATCTCGTTGGCCTTCCGCTCCTCGCCGGTGAGCATACCCACAAACTTAAGCCATTCGGCTTGTCCCAGCGGGGTCATTTCCTTATAACCCAAGTGGGGAATAAGGGGAATGTTGACCTCCGTAAGCACTTCATAACCTCCTCTTTTGAAGGGGGAGATGAGGATGACTTCGGGGTTGAGAGCCATGATGACTTCGGCGTCGAAGTTGCCTTCGATGCCTATCTTCTGTGTCTTGCCTTCCTTGAGTTGCTGCTTCATCTGCTCGTTGAAGAGGTGGCGCGTGCTGGTGATGCCCACGACGCGCTCCAGTTCGCCCAAACGGATGAAGTTGGAGAGCTGCAGGGAGGTCATACAGACAGCACTGCGGATGGGGGTACGGATGACGGTGTATCCCTCGGGCACACGACTGTCGTCAGCTTCTTTGGGCAGCAGGGCGAACTGATATTCGCGACCGTGACTGCTCTGCGGATCTTTGATGGTGACCAGATGGCCGCTCTCAAAGGGAGTGACGGTGAAGGCTTGGGCGTAACGAAGGGTGATGGAATCTGTGGCAACTACCGAGAGGGTGTCGCTGTTTCCTTCGGACGCAGCCGATTGTGAGCGTGATTGACAGCCCATGCAGAGGGCTAAAGAGAGGGCTCCGACGGCCCAGATATATTTTTTCATATAGGTATCAAAATTGTTTCAACGCACAAAAATAAGGGATAAATTCCATTTTCGCGACTGTTCGGAGGAATTAATTGTGGTCGTTGGGGGAATTATTATGGTTTTATGCGCACCGGACTTGCATTTCAGCGCTATTTTGAGCAATTTTGCAGGACGAAACATGATAAAAACGATATAAAGACATTATAGAAATATGACGATACAGCAGAACCCTATTGCATTTGTTTCACTGGGACCGGGCGATCCGGAGTTGATTACACTGAAGGCGTTGAAGGCGCTGCAGGCGGCTGACTTGATTTTCTGCGCAGCCACAGGTAAGGAGACGGAGGAGAGGCGCTCTCGCAGCGCTGCGTTGCTCTCGGCCTACAATCTGAAGGCGGAGGTGCGGACGTTCCACCTGCCAATGAGCAAGCAGAGAGAGGCTGCCATGGCGGTCTACCGACAGCTCTACCTGGACGCACGGACGGCGCAGGAGGAGGGCCGAAAGGTGGCAATTGCGGTGGAAGGCGATGCAGGGGTGTATGCCTCGATGCACTATGTGCTGGAGCTGCTGGAGGCAGAAGGGCGACCGGTGAGTCAGTTGTGCGGCATTCCGTCGTTTATCGCGGCGGGAGGAGTGGCGCATCTGCACTTGATACAGCAGGAGGAGCGTCTGTTGGTGGTGCCCGGAAGGGTGACGGCAGAGGAGTTGACGGAATGGCTCGAGACGCATCACACGGTGGTGCTGATGAAGCTGTCGCAGTGTGAGACGGTGGTAAAGACGTTCATGCAGACACATCCGGAGTATCACTATCATTACTTTGAGAACATCTCTACACCGCAGGAACGCCATCTGACACAGGTGGAAGAGATGCTGTCACTCCCCTTCCCCTACTTCTCGCTGATGATTCTGAAGGGGTGATTTGTCCCAAAGGACTTCCAATACAAAAAGGGGGCCATTCCCGAAAGAATGACCCCCATATAAAAGACCGAAATACGACCTCGTCCAGCCAGTCGTTTCGATATCTTTAGAATTTGAAGAAATTCTTAGCGTTGTTGTAAGAGATATCTTCAATCATCTGATTTACACGCTCAATCTCAGAGAAAGGAATCTCGCCGTTCTCTACATCCTTACCTACCAAGTTACACAAGGTACGACGGAAGTACTCATGACGCGGGTATGAGAGGAACGAACGAGAGTCGGTCAACATACCTACGAAACGGCTCAGCAATCCCAATACAGACAAAGCATTCATCTGCTTCTCCATACCATCTTTCTGATCGAGGAACCACCAGCCTGAACCAAACTGAATCTTACCCGGAACAGTACCGTCCTGGAAGTTACCCAACATGGTAGCGATTACCTCGTTGGCGCACGGGTTCAAGTTGTAAAGGATGGTCTTCGCCAATTTACCCTGAGCATTCAGTTTATCGAGGAATTTAGCCATTGCTTTTGCAGTGGTGAACTCACCAATAGAATCGAAACCGGTGTCGGGGCCGAGCAATTTGAACATCTTGCTGTTGTTGTTACGGATGGCACCGTAGTGGAACTGCTGTGTCCAGCCACTCTCAGCATCCATGATAGCGAACTCAATCATCATAGCAGACTTGAACTTCAGGATCTCCTCCTTAGTCAACTCTTTGCCACCATATACCTTATTAAATATAGCGTTGATTTCAGCGTCTGTGTAATCCTCAGCGTAGAACTCCTCGATACCGTGGTCTGACAAGCGGCAGCCCTGAGCCTCGAAGAAGTCGTGACGTTTGCGCAAAGCAGTCAATACGTCAGCGAAAGAAGAGATAGACACACCACTCACCTCAGCCAATTTCTCGATGTAAGCACGGAACTCAGAGGGAACCTCTACGGCCATGGCTTTATCAGGACGCCAAGTAGGCAACATCTTGATCTCGAAACCGCTCTCGCGAGTCTTGATGTGATATTCCAAAGAATCCACGGGATCGTCAGTGGTACATACGGTCTCTACGTGGTAGCGACGCATCATGCCTCTGGCAGTGTACTCCGGCTGTTTCAGTTTCTCGTTACACTCCTCATAGATTTCGCGTGCAGTCTTCGGATTCAAGATTTTGTTGATACCGAAAGCGGTTTTCAACTCCAGGTGAGTCCAGTGGTACAACGGGTTACGGAAAGTGTAAGGAACGGTCTCCGCCCATTTCTCAAATTTCTCCCAGTCGGTAGTGTCCTTACCTGTGCAGTAACGCTCGTCTACACCGTTGGTACGCATAGCGCGCCATTTGTAGTGGTCTCCACCCAACCAGATTTCCGTCAATGAACGGAATTGATAGTCGTCGGCCACCATCTGCGGAATCAAGTGACAGTGATAGTCGATAATCGGCATCTTAGCCGCATGCTCGTGGTACAACTTCTGCGCGGTCTCTGTTTCCAGCAAGAAGTTCTCATCCATGAAATTCTTCATAATATGTGTGTTTGTTGAATATAGTTAATAAATACTCTGTTAATAATCAATCTGTTGGCTTTTTTCGTAAATATCCATTTTACGTCAAAGTTTCCCGTTTGCGTTTATTAACGCTTTATTTGCTGACGAAATTAGAGGTTTTATTTGGTATTGCAAAATAAGTTAGTACATTTGTGCGATAATTTAGATATTTTATTGTTTTAGCGATTTACAGAACACGAGTTCAACGGAAACTAAGCTGTTGAATGAAGCCCCAAAGGGGGATCAAAACGCCGATGCTAATCGTAGAAAACTTATTATACTTAAACTAATTAATTATAAAGAAATGAAACCATTAAACAAACAAACAGCTGCCAAAGCTGTACGCCCTGAAAGAATTATTCAGTTCGGTGAGGGTAACTTCTTGCGTGCATTCGTTGATTGGATTATCTTCAACATGAATGAGAAAGCTGACTTCAACAGCAGCGTAGTCGTTGTTCAGCCTATCGACAAAGGTATGGTTGAGATGTTGAACTCTCAGGATTGCTTGTATCACGTAAACCTCCAGGGTTTGGACAAAGGTGAGGCTGTAAACAGCTTGACGAAGATTGACGTCATCAGCCGTGCTTTGAACCCGTACAGCCAGAACGATGAGTTCATGAAATTGGCTGAGCAACCGGAGATGCGTTTCGTAATCTCTAACACGACTGAGGCTGGTATCGCTTTTGATCCTGCTTGCAAACTGGACGATGCTCCTGCTTCTTCTTACCCCGGTAAATTGACTCAGTTGTTGTATCATCGTTTCAAAACTTTCAACGGTGACAAGAGCAAAGGTTTGATCATCTTCCCTTGCGAGTTGATCTTCTTGAACGGTCACAAACTGAAAGAGTGCATCGAGCAGTACATCGAGTTGTGGCAGTTGGGTAGCGAGTTCAAAGCATGGTTTGAAGAGGCTTGCGGCGTTTACGCTACTTTGGTAGACCGTATCGTTCCGGGCTTCCCGCGCAAAGACATCGCTGCTATCAAAGAGAAATTGCAGTATGATGACAACATGGTAGTTCAGGCTGAGATCTTCCACTTGTGGGTAATCGAGGCTCCGAAAGAGATCGCTAAAGAGTTCCCTGCTGACAAGGCTGGTTTGAACGTATTGTTCGTTCCGTCTGAGGCTCCGTACCACGAGAGAAAAGTTTGCTTGCTGAACGGCCCGCACACTGTATTGTCTCCGGTGGCTTACTTGTCTGGTATCAACATCGTTCGCGATGCTTGCCAACACGAGGTTGTAGGTAAATATATTAATAAGGTAATGTTCGATGAGTTGATGGAGACTCTGAACTTGCCGAAAGAGGAGTTGCAGAAGTTTGCTAAAGACGTATTGGAGCGCTTCAACAACCCGTTCGTTGACCACCAGGTGACTTCTATCATGTTGAACTCATTCCCGAAATTTGAGACTCGTGACCTGCCGGGCTTGAAGACTTACTTGCAACGTAAGGGTGAGCTGCCGAAGGGCTTGGTTCTCGGTTTGGCTGCTATCATCACTTACTACAAGGGTGGTGTTCGCGCTGACGGTGCTGAGATCGTTCCGAACGATGCTCCTGAGATCATGCAGTTGCTGAAAGATTTGTGGGCTACTGGCTGCACGAAGAAGGTGGCTGAGGGCGTTCTGGCTGCGAAATCTATCTGGAACGAGGATCTGAACGCTATCCCGGGCTTGACGGATATGGTGAAGGGCTTCCTTGACTCTATCGCTGAGAAGGGTATGTTGGAGACTGTAAAATCTATCCTGTAATTGATACCATTCATGTCACTCATGAATTAATATCATCAATGGTATAGATTTACCTCGATAAAATCTAAAGGGCTCTGTAGGCTGCCATAGGCGCTTACAGAGCCCTTTTACTTTGGAGAGGGTTTCCTCTGCCGCTATCGGGTATTGCTGCATACAATGCCGCACACAAAGCAAAATCGAGCAGTGTAGGCGCAAAACTACGCACTACACTACCCGACTCTCTTTGTAACCATAAATCAATTGTGCTGCAACCTAACAACGTTGGTGCAGACACTCGTTAAATATCGTCTTTATTCTTTGGGTTCTTCTATTTCGTTGATATCAATCTTATGCTCAGCGAGGATTGCCAAGGCTCTGTCTAATACAGTTGTGTCGTCAATCTTTACGATACCTCCACCGGGACCTTCTTCAATATGTAAACCAACACTCTTGCCATCTTTGAAATTCTGTCCACCGAAGAAGTTGCGTACGGTTTCTACATCTAAATTCAACTCGTCCGCAATTCTGTGCATGCTTCCGTCAGGTAATGAATCTTTAATCTTACGAAGTTCATTAAAAGTTATTGTTCTGTCCATAATATCTAAATTTTAGAGAGGTTATATAACTGACAAAAAATTATCACGGGACTAATTTAATCATTTATTGGAATTAAACAAAGAGAAATCGGACTTTTTTCCTAAATTTTTTCAGGGCCGCTCTCAGCCCCTATCTCCCTACACTCGTCCCAACCTCCTGCCATTCCCCTTTCAGAGCCATTTTCAGACAAGAATCACTTCCAGACATAAACCACTTCATCCATGATCACTTCATCCATGACCACTTTCAGTCTACCCCATACAAAGGCAAGAGGACCCGACTAATCGCTAGCCGAGTCCCCTCTTCATATAAAATATTAACACGAGTTCGTGATTAATTATTCATAAGTGCCTCAATCTCCTGGAATTCAGCACCCAGGTTCAGTTTGTAATAGATGGTGTACAAACCATTCAACCAAAGGTTTCTGCTATCCGGTTTCAGTTCACGAGCTTTCTCGTAGTAAGGTCTAGCCTCCTCGTAGAATTTCTTAATCTTATCCTGCTCAGCCTGATAGTTCGGGTCGTTCAAGTCAGAAGTTGCCTTCTCACCATACTCCAAACCCTGCTGGCAGTAGCTCAAGCCCAAGTTAGAGTAAGCCTCTGCATTCGTCGGATCCAACTGTACGGCTTTCTTGTAAGCCTCGATAGCCTGATCGTAATCCTTCTTGTTCTGATAGAGGTAACCCAATACATACAAGTAGAAGGAAGACTCACCGTTCTTCTGAATCATACCGTTGGCAAACTCCAGAGCCTCGTCATATTTGCCTGAGTTTGAATAGTAGTCAACCAAGTGACCGAAGAAGAAGGGATGATCGGGGAATTTCTCGATACCACTCTTCAAAGTGTTCAGCCAGTTGACTGTATCGCCCAATGCTTTGTAAGCAGTAGCCTCAAACTCCTGACCATATTTACCATTCTCTTTGTCCTGAGAAGCCAAGGCTGTATATTTCAACGCCTTGCGATAGTTCTCATCACGAACAGCCTCATTGTCCTGGTTGTCCTGAGCAATTTTGATGGCAGCCAAAGAAGCGTAGTAAGCAATCATGGTCATGAACGTATCCGTAGCAGCCAAGTTCTCTTTAGCCAGCAACGGACTGTTGGCAGAGTCGATGTACATAGAGAAGAAGTTGTAAGCCTGCTCGTTCTCACCCTGATTGAAGTAGTAAACACCACCGTTAATCAGGTTACCGCGCTCCGTCTTCATGGTAGCACCGTTCTCCTTACCATATTTATTTTTCACTTTACCCTTCTCATCGGGGAGCTGCTCCAACTCATCACATTTGCTGTAATAGTTGAACATTTTGTAGACAGCATTATACCATTTAGCCTCGTCGTAAGCCTTCTTCAGGTAGGCATTGGTATTCTGCTCCTCAGCGATTTTCTTCTGAATATCTCCTGCTACATCCCAAGTAGCTGCTTGATTCTTCGTTTCGTCGTTTGTCAGTGCCTCGTTAATCAGCTTCTCGGCCTGCTCAAACTTACCGCCGTCGGCCAAGGTCTTAGCCTCTTTCACAGATTTCACCTGCGCAAAAGCCATTGTAGATGCCATTAATAAAACAACTGAAAAGAATGTTTTTTTCATGATTTTAATGGATTAATTGTTAGACGTAATTCTTATTATTCTCTTTAAAATTTATTCGTTATCATTGTTTGCTTCGTTCTCAGCAGCGTTGTTGAGGGCTCCATCGTTAAGGGCTTCATTGCCTTCAGCAACAGTTTCCACAGCCTCTTCCTCCTCGCTCTCGGAATTTACCTTGCAGACAGAAGCAATCTGATCGTTTCTCTTCTCGAGGTTGATCAGACGCACACCCTGCGTAGCACGTCCCATGATGCGAACGTCAGCCACTTTCAAACGAATGGTGATGCCCGACTTATTGATAATCATCAAATCGTTATCGTCCGTCACTGTCTTGATAGCTACAAGTTTACCGGTCTTCTCCGTGATGTTCATGGTCTTCACGCCCTTACCGCCACGGTTCGTGAAACGATAATCTTCGATGTCGGAACGCTTACCGTAGCCCTGCTCAGAAACCACCATGATGGACTCGTTCTCCTTGTCCTTCACGCAAACCATGCCGATTACCTCGTCTTCGCCGTCCTCATCGAGCGTGATACCACGCACACCGGTGGCGGTACGACCCATCTCACGAACGGTGCTCTCATGGAAGCGGATGGCACGACCATTGCGGTTAGCAATCAAAATCTCGTTGTCACCGTCGGTCATACGAACGCTGATTACGCGATCGTCTTCACGGATGGTGATAGCATTCACACCATTCTGGCGCGGACGAGAATATTGCTCCAAGCAAGTCTTCTTCACTACACCATTCTTCGTACAGAAAATCAGGTAGTGGTTGTTGATATAAGCTTCGTCAGACAACGTCTTCACGCGAATGAATGCGTTGACAGCGTCGTCAGCATCAATATTCAGCAAGTTCTGGATAGCACGACCCTTAGAGTTCTTGGCACCCTCGGGGATTTCATACACCTTGAGCCAGTAGCACTTACCCTTCTGGGTGAAGAACAGCATGGTGTTGTGCATAGTGGCCGGGTAGATATACTCTACGAAGTCCTCGTTACGCGTCTCTGAACCCTTGGCACCTACGCCACCTCTGTTTTGCGCTCTGAACTCACTCAACGGAGTACGTTTGATGTAGCCCAGGTGAGAAATGGTAATGACCATCTCATCGTCTGCGTAGAAGTCCTCGGGGTTGAACTCCTCAGAAGAGTAAACCACCTCCGTACGACGGGCGTCGCCATGTTTCTCTTTCACCTCAAGCAACTCGTCCTTGATAACCTTGCGGCACAAGTCCTCGTTGGCAAGAATCTCTTCGTAATAAGAGATCTGCTTCATCAACTCTTCATACTCAGCGTGCAACTGATCCTGCATCAGACCGGTCAACTGGCGCAAACGCATCTCAACGATGGCACGTGCCTGAATATCGGACAAGCCAAAGCGTTTGATCAAGTTCTCAATCGCCTCGTTCGGTGTCTGAGCAGCACGGATGATGTGAACCACCTCATCAATGTTATCCGAAGCAATAATCAAACCTTCGAGGATGTGTGCACGCTCCTTCGCCTTGCGGAGGTCGTATTGCGTACGACGAATCACCACCTCGTGACGGTGTTCTACGAAGTATTTGATGCAATCCTTCAAACTCAAAGTTTTCGGACGACCGTGAACCAAAGCAATGGTATTTACGCTGAAAGAGCTCTGCAGCGCCGTCATCTTATAGAGTTTGTTGAGGACGATGCTGGCATTGGCATCTCTCTTCACGTCAATCACAATACGCATACCTTCGCGGTCGGACTCGTCATTGACATTAGAAATACCCTCGATACGTTTCTCTGTCACCAGGTCGGCGATGTATTTAATAAGCTCTGCCTTATTGACATTGTAAGGAATCTCCGTAACGACAATCTTGTCGTGGGTATTACCCGTCTCAATCTCAGCACGTGCACGCATTACGACGCGACCACGACCGGTCTCATACGCCTCGCGTACACCTTTTATACCATATATATATGCACCGGTGGGGAAATCGGGCGCTTTGACATACTGCATCAAGCCCTCCACGTCGATGTCATTATTATCAATGTAAGCCACGCAGGCATCAATCACCTCAGAGAGGTTGTGCGTGGGGATGTTAGTAGCCATACCTACAGCAATACCGGAAGCACCGTTCACCAACAGGTTGGGGATACGCGTAGGCATCACCGTGGGCTCTTGCAAAGTATCATCGAAGTTGTTTTGGAAATCTACAGTCTCTTTGTAGAGGTCCTGCATCATCTCCTCGCCCAACTTGCGCAGACGTGCCTCGGTGTAACGCATAGCTGCGGGACTATCACCGTCGATAGAACCAAAGTTACCCTGGCCATCAACCAAGGGATAGCGCATGGCCCAATCCTGAGCCATTCTGACCAACGCACCATATACGGATGAATCGCCGTGGGGGTGATATTTACCAAGCACTTCACCAACGATTCTGGCTGATTTCTTATAAGGCTTATCCGACGTGTTACCCAGTTCCATCATTCCATAAAGGATTCTGCGATGAACGGGCTTAAAACCGTCGCGAACATCCGGAAGAGCTCGTGCTACGATGACTGACATAGAGTAGTCAATGTAAGAGGTCTTCATCTCCTCTTCCAGATTGATTTTTATAATTCTGTCTTTTTCAATCATTTATGATGTAAATTAAAACTTTCAAAATAGTCTCTGTAAAAACCATGCTAAATTACAACAATTTTGTGAAACGAAGAAAACTTTTGCAAAAAAAGAGCATAGGAAAGTTTACAGAAGTCTTTTTAATGTTTTTTCTTCCCTTTGGCATATTATTTGTACCCTATCTTTTGTAGATTTGTTGTATATTTGCAGTTGCATGTATTTGCAAATCTGCGAAATCACGCAATAGAGGTATTATTTAGTAGAGTAAAAAGTAGTTAGACATTTACGATCAGAACGAATATGAAGAATTTTTCTAAAAGTATAAACGAGATACTGTTACACGGCAAAGAGGAGGCAGTACGCATGCAGAACGATTTCGTGGGCCCTGAGCATCTCTTTCTGGCGATGCTGAAGGAGGGTGACGTGCGTATCGCGACGTTGCTGGAGCTCTTCCATGTGGACAAGAAGATGCTGAGAGAGAAGACGAAAGAATACCTACGCTCACAGCAATCACCGACCACGGTGACCAACAGTGACGAAATCAACCTGAACAAGAAGGCGACCAGCATCTTGCGACAGTGCTCGATGGAGGCCGACTTGCTGGAGGAAGAATATGCCGAGCCGGAACATCTGCTGCTGGCTCTTCTGAAGGATGAAGATAATATGGTGGCTCAACTGCTGCATCAGTTTAATATCAACTATACCGAGCTGGTTCAACTCATTGAGGATGAGAAGAGCCTCTCGAATCAGGTGTTTGGCGCTTTCGACGAGGAGGCGGAGATGGAAGAAGGTGCCTTCGATGAACCGATGGACGAACCGATGGACGGTCTGGACATGGACGACGATGACGAGGAGGAGCTTGACGACGAGGAAGACGACGATGAGGAGAGAGTGTTCCGATTCAGCCGTAGAGATCGCAACCAAGCGGGCAGTCAGACGCGTACGCAGGAGAGCCGAAAGCCTGCCTCTAAGACACCGACACTGGACAGTTTCAGCAGAGACTATACGAAGGCGGCGGAAGAGAAGAAGCTGGACCCCGTGATTGGTCGTGACCAGGAGATTGAGCGTTTGTCGCAGATTCTGAGCCGACGCAAGAAGAATAATCCGGTGCTGATTGGCGAGCCGGGTGTGGGTAAATCGGCCATCGTGGAGGGTTTGGCGCTGCGCATCGTGGAGAAGAAGGTTTCTCCCTTGCTCTTCGACAAGCGTGTGTTGGGACTGGATTTGGCCGGCGTAGTGGCTGGTACGAAGTTCCGCGGACAGTTTGAGCAGCGCATCCAGACGATTTTGAATGAGTTGAGACAGGATCCGAACGTGATTCTCTTTATCGACGAGATTCACACGATTGTGGGTGCCGGAAGTACGCCGGGCACGCTGGATGCTGCCAACATTCTGAAGCCGGCACTGGCACGCGGTGAACTGCAGTGTATCGGTGCGACTACGCTGGATGAGTATCGTAACTCGATTGAAAAGGACGGTGCTCTGGAGCGTCGTTTCCAGAAGGTGATGGTGAAGGAGCCTACCGCTGAGGAAACGTTGCAGATTCTGCAGCAGATTAAAGGAATGTATGAGGAGCATCATAATGTGACTTACACGGACGGGGCGATTGCGGCATGTGTCAAATTGGCCGACCGCTACATCACCGACCGTTTCTTCCCGGACAAGGCAATTGATGTCATGGACGAGGCGGGCTCACGCATGCACGTGATTCACGCGGAGGTGCCTGAGGAGGTAAAGACGCAGGAAAAGCAGATTGCCAAGGTACAGGAGGAGAAGAACAAGGCAGTGAAGAGTCAGAACTACGAGCTGGCTGCCAGCTTCCGCGACGAGGAGGCGGAGATGCAGGAGCGCTTGAAGATGCTGAAGCAGGCGTGGATGAACACGATGAAGACGCAGCGAGAGCCGGTGGACGAGACGATGATTGCCGAGGTGGTCTCCATGATGACGGGGGTGCCTGTGCAGCGTATGAATACGAGCGAGGGCATTCGTCTGAAGGGCATGGGCGACGAACTGAAGAGGAAGGTGATTGCGCAAGAGACGGCCATCGACAAGCTGGTGAAGTCTGTACAACGCAGTCGTGTGGGCTTGAAGGACCCGAACCGCCCCATCGGTACCTTTATGTTCCTGGGACCGACCGGTGTGGGTAAGACGTTATTGGCGAAGGAGTTGGCCACCTTTATGTTTGGCTCTCCGGAGGCTCTGATTCGCGTGGATATGAGTGAGTATATGGACAAGTACACAGTGTCTCGTCTGATTGGTGCGCCTCCGGGCTACGTAGGCTACGAAGAGGGCGGACAGCTGACGGAGAAGGTGCGCAGACACCCCTACTCGATTGTCTTGCTGGACGAGATTGAGAAGGCGCATCCGGACATCTACAACATTCTGTTGCAGGTGATGGATGAGGGTCGGTTGACTGACACTTATGGCAGAACGGTGGACTTCAGAAACACGGTGATCATCATGACTTCCAACGTGGGTTCGCGTCAGGTGAAGGAGTTCGGCGGAGGCATCGGCTTTACGCGTGCAGAGGCTTCGAAGGGCTCTGAGCTCTCCAGAAGCATCATCCAGAAGGCGCTGAACAAGTCGTTCTCTCCGGAGTTCATCAACCGTATCGATGAGATTATCACCTTCGATTTGCTGTCGGAGGAGGCCATCCATACCATCGTGAACCTGGAGGTGGAGAAGTTGGTTAAACGCGTGGAACAGATGGGTTTCCGTCTGTCGCTGGGCGAAGGCGTGACAGATTTCATCGCGACGAAAGGCTTCGACTTGCAGTTTGGTGCGCGTCCGTTGCGTAGAGCGGTGCAGACCTATCTGGAGGATGAGATTGCGGAGTTGCTGGTGAACGAGGAGAAGCAGTCGGGTGTCATCAAAGTGGCGCTCAAAGCGGACGGCTCGAAGCTGGAGTTTCGACTGAGAAAAAGATAATTCACATTTTATATCGGACAAAATGTCAGACACTCGCTGTCTGGCATTTTTTTTGTGACATGTCTTGTGAAGGGATGATTCAATGATTCATTCATTGATTCACATATTGATTATAACAAAACATCATAAGTTATGCAAAAAGGAAATATTGGGGTAACGACTGAGAACATCTTCCCCGTCATTAAAAAGTTCTTGTATAGTGATCACGAGATCTTCCTCCGTGAGTTGGTTTCTAACGCGGTAGATGCTACGCAGAAGCTGAAGACTTTCTCTTCTAAGGGTGAGTTTAAGGGCGAAATGGGCGACTTGACCGTAAAGGTGAGCCTGAACAAGGAGCAGGGCACCATTACCATCTCCGACCGTGGTATCGGTTTGACAGCAGAGGAGATTGATAAGTATATCAACCAGATTGCCTTCTCCGGCGCCAACGACTTCCTGGAGAAATATAAGGAGGATGCCAATGCCATCATCGGTCACTTTGGTTTGGGCTTCTACTCGGCCTTTATGGTGGCTAAGAAGGTGGAGATTGTCTCTAAATCATTTAAGGAGGGCGAGAAGGCTGTGAAATGGAGCTGCGACGGTAGTCCTGAATTTACGTTGGAGGATACTGAGAAGGCCGACCGTGGTTCGGACATCATCCTCTATGTGGACGATGACTGCAAGGAGTTCCTGGAGGAGAGCCGTCTGTCGGGATTGCTGACGAAGTATTGCCGCTTCTTGCCGGTGCCCATCGCTTTCGGTAAGAAGAAGGAGTGGAAGGACGGTAAGCAGGTGGATACCGCTGAGGACAACATCATCAACGACACGACTCCGCTCTGGACACGTAAGCCGTCGGAGCTGAAGGATGAGGATTATCAGAAGTTCTATCGCGACCTTTATCCGATGTCGGATGAACCGTTGTTCTGGATTCACCTGAACGTGGATTATCCGTTCCACTTGACCGGTGTGCTCTACTTCCCGAAGATTAAGAGTAACATCGACTTGCAGAAGAACAAGATTCAGCTCTATTGCAATCAGGTGTATGTGACGGATTCTGTGGAGGGCATCGTGCCTGACTTCCTGACGTTGATGCATGGTGTGATTGATTCTCCGGATATTCCGTTGAACGTTTCTCGTTCTTACTTGCAGAGCGACTCGAACGTGAAGAAGATTTCTACGTACATCTCTAAGAAGGTGTCCGACCGTCTGCAATCAATCTTTAAGAACGACCGTGCCGACTTTGAGAAGAAGTGGGACGATCTGAAGATCTTTATCCACTACGGTATGCTGACGCAGGAGGATTTCTACGACAAGGCGAACAAGTTCTCTTTGCTGAAGGATACGGACGATAAGTTCTATACGTACGAGGAGTATCAGACGCTGATTAAAGAGAACCAGACGGACAAGGAAGGAAACGTAATCTACCTCTACGCTAACAACAAGGAGGAGCAATATAGCTATATCGAGGCGGCTAAAAGCAAAGGCTACAGCGTGCTGCTGATGGACGGTCAGCTGGATGTGGCTTTGATTAGCATGTTGGAACGTAAATTTGAGAAGTCTCGCTTCACGCGTGTGGACAGCGATGTCATCGACCGCTTGATTATGAAGGAGGATGTGAAAGCGAACAACTTGGCTGCCAACCAGCAGAGTTTGCTCTCTACCCTCTTCCGCACTTCGTTGCCGAAGGTGAACAAGGTGGAGTTCCAGGTGGAGTCTCAGGCATTGGGCGAGAACACGAACCCGATTGTGATTACACAGAGCGAGTATATGCGTCGTATGAAGGAGATGGCCAACATTCAGGCGGGCATGAGCTTCTATGGCGAGATGCCGGATATGTTCAACGTGATTGTGAACACCGACCACCGCTTGGTGAAGGAGGTGCTGAGCAACTCAGAGGCTGCTTGCAACGCTGCATTGTCACCTGTACAGGAGGAACTGAAGCAACTGAAGCAGCGTGAGGAAGCGCTGAATAAGCAGAAGGAAGGCAAGAAGGCGGAAGAGATTCCGACCGCTGATAAGGACGAGCTGGAGAAGGTTGAGAAGGAGATTACGGCTCAGCAGGCGAAGGAAGAGGGCATTATCAGTGACTACGCTGGCAAGGATAAACTGGTGAAACAGTTGATTGACTTGGCGCTCTTGCAGAACAATATGCTGAAGGGTGAGGCACTGAACAACTTCATCAAGAGAAGTCTTGAGATGTTCTAAGAGGTCTTGGAATGTTCCGGACGAAAGCTTTCAGTTAATTCTAAACGAATGCTTTTCGGCTAGACAAGACACTTTCACAAGTATATAAATTTTAAAAAGGAATATTGTTTGAAAGCTCGGGCTCGTGAGAGTCTGAGCTTTTTTCGTTTTCTCCAATCTGATGGGAAGCTAATGTAGATCTATAAGGAGTTACAGGAGCCAACAAAGGCTGGCAGGAACTAAAAAAAAATAGGTAGAAGCACTCTTTCGAAGAGAGCACCTCTACCTACTTTAGATATAGATTTCAAATCGAATCGCTATTTCATAGAACCACCGATGATATCGAGCAACTCAGTAGTAATCGCCTGCTGACGGCCCTTGTTGTACATCAGGTTAAGTTCTTGCAGCAAATCGTTCGCATTGTCGGTAGCTTGTTGCATAGCAACCGTACGAGCAGCATGTTCAGACGCATTTGAATCGAGCAGCACCGTGTACATCTTCAAGCGAAGAGACTGCGGAATCAACTTCTGCACCAACTCCTCGGCCGACGGCTCGATGATGTAGTTGGGCAGCGTTCCCTCCGCCTCTTCAGCCGGAGCGGTCAGAGGCAACGGCAGGAACGTCTCACGCGTGAGCACCTGAGAGGCAGTCGACTTGTAGTGCATATAGAGCAACTCCACGCGATCAATCTCTCCGGCCTCGAAACGTTTCATCAGATGCTCCGCCAGCTCAGCCGCCTGCTTGTACGAAGGTTTGTCGCCAATCAGCTCAAACTCCTCGTGCAAGTCGTAATGCTTAGCGAGCGCTTGAGCCACCTTTCGTCCCACGGGATAAAGGTCGATTTGCTCCTTTCCCAGCGGTGCATACGTCTCCAATAATTCCAAGGTGTGTTTAATCACTCCACTGTTGAAACCGCCGCATAAACTCGAATTAGAGGCGAAAGCAACCACGGCAACGCGCTTGGGTTCCCGCTCTTCCACATAAGGCGAGTTAATCTTTACTCCACTACTCAGGAAGCTATGCAGAATGGACGTGAGACGGTGGTCGTACGGGAGCATGCTCTCGATGGCCGACTGCGCATGGTGCAGCTTCGTAGAAGCCACAACCTTCATGGCAGAAGTAATCTTCAGCGTACTCTGAACCGATCCGATACGTCCCTTAATTTCTTTCAGTGATGCCATTAGAATTATTTTTTAAGGGTCATACTTACTTGTTGAGCAACCTCTGTGATGATGGCGGTTACGTCATCGTTGATCACACCGCTCGACAACACATCCAATACGTCCTGCTGATGAGCGGCACGCATCTGCTGCAGGAAACGAGTCTGGAACTCACTTACCTGCGATACAGCGATGTCTTTCATCAAGCCCTTCGTACCGCAATAAAGGATAGCCACCTGCTCGCCTACAGACATCGGAGAGTACTGCGGCTGGATGAGCAACTGGTTGTTCTTACGTCCACGGTCGAGAGCAAGGGCAGTCACCGGATCCACGTCACTACTGAACTTGGAGAATGACTCCAGCTCACGATACTGAGCCTGGTCGATCTTCAACGTTCCGGCCACCTTCTTCATGGATTTAATCTGTGCGCTACCACCCACACGAGATACCGAGATACCTACGTTGATGGCAGGACGGAAGCCCTGGTTGAACAGGTCGGTCTCCAAGAAGATCTGACCATCGGTGATGGAGATTACGTTGGTCGGGATATAGGCAGATACGTCGCCTGCCTGCGTCTCGATGATAGGCAAGGCAGTCAGTGAACCACCCCCCTTTACTTTGCCCTTCAGACTGGCGGGCAGGTCGTTCATCTGCTCAGCCACCTCCTGTTGGTTAATCACCTTAGCAGCGCGCTCCAACAGACGAGAGTGGAGGTAGAAGATATCACCCGGATAAGCCTCACGTCCGGACGGACGGCGCAAAATCAAGGATACCTCACGATAAGCCACGGCCTGTTTGGAGAGGTCGTCATAGACCACCAAAGCGTGGCGACCGGTGTCACGGAAGTACTCACCGATGGCAGCTCCGGCAAACGGGGCAAAATACTGCATAGCGGCAGGATCGGCAGCCGTAGCGGCTACCACCACCGTGTAAGGCAGCGCACCCTTCTCGCGCAGCGTATTGACAATGGTAGCCACGGTAGAGCCCTTCTGACCGATGGCTACATAGATACAATAGACCGGCTTACCGGCTTCGTAGTTCTCTCGTTGGTTGATAATCGTATCGATGGCAATAGCCGTCTTACCGGTTTGGCGGTCGCCGATGATCAACTCACGCTGTCCACGACCGATAGGAATCATGGAGTCGATGGCCTTCAAACCGGTCTGCAACGGCTCCTTCACCGGCTGACGATAGATAACACCCGGAGACTTACGCTCCAGAGGCATCTCAGTCAGATCGCCGGTGATGTCACCACCACCGTCCAAAGGTTCTCCAAGCGGATTGACCACACGCCCCAGCATCTGCTCGCCCACACGGATGGAGGCGATACGGCCGGTACGTTTCACAATCATGCCCTCCTTGATGAGGTCGGTAGGTCCCAGCAACACGGCACCCACATTGTCCTCCTCCAAGTTCATCACGATGGCTTTCACTCCGTTGTCAAACTCCAGCAGCTCGCCGGATTCAGCGTTCTGCAGTCCGTAGATACGCACTACGCCGTCGCTCACCTGCAACACGGTGCCCACCTCTTCGAACTTCAGTCCGGTGTCAATCCCTTCCAACTGCTCAAGCAACACTTTGGAAACTTCGCTGGGTTTTATGTTTTCAGACATGTTCTTTGTTTTTTACTTATACAATTCTTCTGTTTTTATCCAGGAACTGCTGGCGAACTCTACTGATCTGGTTGGCCACACTGGCATCCAGACGGTTAAAGTTCAGTTCGAAGATGAAGCCGCCCAACAACGACGGGTCGGTTTGCTGTTCGAACTCCAACGTCCCCTGCACTCCTTTAGCCACTTTCCCCTTCAGACGATTCAGCGTCTCCTCGTCCATCGGGTTGGCGGTAATCAGCGTACCGAAGTGAATCTGTTTCTCTTTACGATACAGTTCGATAAAAGAGTGTGCCATAAATAGCATGAACTTCTCTCGCCCCTTCTGCAGGATGAGCTCGGCGAAACGTTTGTATTCGTCGCTCACCTTTCCTCCGGCGGCATTGCAAAGCAGCGCAGCTTTCTCCTGAGCGGGAAGTGCCGGGTTATCCAGCATCTCGCGCAGACGAGGCACCTGTCGGTAGTTCTCGGCAAAAGTCTGCATCTCTGCATAGACCTTCGCCTCGTGACTGTTCCGACAAGCAAAAGCATACAACGCTTTCGCATAGTGTTTAGAGATGATTCCTATATCCATAGCTCACTATTTTTTAATTTCGGGCACTTCATCGAGCAATCTGTCGATTAATCCATTTTGCTCTTGCTCGCTGCCGAGATTTTTACGCAGAATCTTCTCTGCGATGTTCACAGACAACTCTGCCACTTGTTTGCGGATATCCCGAATGGCATCTTCTTTCTCTTTCTGAATCTGCGTACGTGCTTCTTCTAAGAGACGAAGTCCTTCGGTTTGAGCCTTCTCTTTGGCTTCGTCAATAATTCGCTGACGTGTCTCTGTTGCTTCTCGCAGAATATTCGCTTGATCTTCACGGGCCTTGGCTAAAATGGATTCACTTTCTTCTTTGATATGTGCTAACTTCTCGTTGGCTTCACGTGCCGATTGCAAAGAGTCGTCAATGAACTTTTTACGTTTCTCCACCATATCGACCACGATAGGGAAGCCGAAACGTGCCAAGATGACGAACACGATGAGGAACGACACGAGCATCCAGAAGAGTAGCCCGGTATCAGGATTTAATAGTGACATAAGCCTCGTATGATTTTATGCGTAGAGAGCCAACAGACAAACGATCACAGCAAACAGGGCAACACCCTCAACCAACGCACCGATGATAATCATACTCATACGGATATCGCCGGATGCCTCGGGCTGACGTGCAATAGCCTCCATGGCAGAGCTACCGATTTTACCAATTCCCAGACCAGCACCGATAACGGCTAAACTTGCACCCAAAGCAGCACCTGCTTGTGCAATACCGGCTGCTGCAGCTTGTAATAATACTAATGCTAACATAATACTTAAGTTTTTAATTTTGATTTTTTATTTACTAATTTCTTTTCTTATTTCTCTTATTCTTTAGGAGACTGCTACATCCTCCTTATGCTTTATGATGTGACTCCACTCTGGAAAGACCGATAAACACGGCTGACAGCATGGTGAACACATAGGCCTGGATGAAGGCCACCAACAGTTCCAGACAGTTCATGAAGACGGCAAAGAGCACGGATACCACGGTCATGGAGCCGTTCAGTACAGATCCCAGCGACGCTGTGATAAAGATGATGCACGTCAACGCCAGGATGACGGAGTGACCCGCCATGATATTGGCAAACAGACGGACGGTCAGGGCGAAGGGCTTGGTGAAGAGTCCGAAGAGCTCAATGAGCGGCATGAGGGGAAGCGGGCATTTCAGCCAGGTAGGCACCTCGGGCCAGAGAATCTCTTTCCAATACTCCTTGGTTCCGAACACATTCACTGCGATGAAGGTCATACATGCCAGCACCAAGGTGACGGCGATGTTGCCCGTTACATTTCCACCTCCGGGGAAGATGGGAATCAAGCCCATCAGGTTGTTCACGAAGATGAAGAAGAAAGCAGTCAATAGATACGGAGCATAGCGCTTGTAGTCCTTGCCGACGCAGCTCTTCACGATGTCATCGTTGACCATCATAATCATCATCTCCATCAGGCCTACAAAGCCTTTGGGAGAGGGTGAATCGGGGGTGCGTTTGCGATACCACCGACTGACGCCCAGGATAATCAGCACCAGCACCAGACTGTTGATCATGATGGCCAGTGCGGTCTTCGTGATAGAGATGTCGAGCGGACGTACCTCCTCGCCTTGGGCGTTCTTCTCCACCACCTTACCCTTGTAGTCACCCTCTTGAGCGATGTAAAAGCCTTCATAGCTTTCACCCTCTTCGAGATGCGACGAGAGGAAGGCATGCCAACCGGAGGTTGAACTGTGGACAATCACGGGCAGGGGAATAGCTATCGCCTTGTCGCCCCAATCGGTGATGTGCCACTCATACGAATCCCCGATGTGACCGAAGACGATGCTTTGCACATCCACCTTCTTTTTCTCGGGTTCCGCACCGACAGGCGTTTCACCGGCATGAGCCATCAGACAGCATAAGCTGAGAACTATAGCGAGTCCCAGATGTTTTATTACTTTCATCTCTTATTTTTTTTCAATGTCATTTCATATTGAAGAAAAAAGATACTCTCAAAGATGAGATACACGAAATAGTACCCTAAGAATGTGAACATGAACGGCTTGACGAACGTCCCTACACACTGTGCATACACCAGGACGAACACCAGACTCAGAAGGAGCTTCACCACTTTGTTGACCATCAACGCCTCTGTTCTTCGCTTCTCCAGCTTCTCATACACATAGATGAATGCGATGCCGTAGAGGTAGAAGTAGAGGGGTATCAGCGGATAGAGAGCGGGATAGCTCTCGGGCAAATACGACTGAAATAGCGCATATCCACCCCATCCCATCGCCAGCGTCAGCAAGGTAGACCGAACAATAAACTTCTGTTTCAAGTTGTTAAGGGTCAATGTTTCATTCATAACTTCACTATTCCACACAAATGGATACTTCGTTCTTTTTCACCTCAATAAAACCGCCGGCTACTTCGAAGGTCTGCTTCTCTCCCTTCACCTCACACTCTATCACCCCTTTAGCTAAAGAGGAGATAATGGGCGCGTGCTGCGGGAGTACCGTGAAACGACTCAGGCTACCGGGAACGGTAACACTCTGTACCTTCCCTTCAAAGAGCGTTTTTTCAGGCGATGCAATGACTAAATATAAATCCTTTGGTTCCATCTTATTCTACAATCAATGAGTGTTCTGAGCTGCTTCCAGCAAGCGTTTACCTTTCTCGATGGCCTCTTCGATGGTGCCCACGTTCAGGAAGGCTTGCTCGGGGAGGTAATCCACCTCGCCGTCCAGAATCATGTTGAAGCCCTTGATGGTGTCTTCAATGGAAACCATCACACCGGGAACGCCGGTGAAGTTCTCAGCCACGGTGAACGGTTGCGACAGGTAGCGCTGTACTCTACGAGCACGGTTCACGGTGATTCTATCCTCTTCAGAGAGCTCATCCATACCCAAGATAGAGATGATATCCTGCAACTCTTTGTTGCGCTGAAGAATCTGTTTCACACGTTGTGCGGTGCGATAGTGCTCCTCGCCCACTACGAGCGGATCCAGGATACGTGAAGTAGACTCCAGAGGATCCACAGCGGGATAGATACCCAGCTCTGTAATCTTACGGCTCAACACGGTGGTTGCGTCCAAGTGAGAGAAGGTAGTGGCCGGAGCCGGGTCGGTCAAGTCGTCGGCAGGCACATACACGGCCTGTACAGAGGTGATAGATCCGTTCTTGGTAGAAGTGATACGCTCCTGCATCTGTCCCATCTCAGTGGCCAGTGTCGGTTGGTAACCCACGGCCGACGGCATACGTCCCAGCAAGGCGGACACCTCGGAACCTGCCTGTGTGAAACGGAAGATGTTATCGATGAAGAGCAAGATATCGCTCGCCTTACCATCCTTGCCACCTTTGTCACGGAAAGATTCCGCTACGGTCAGGCCTGAGAGCGCCACAGAAGCACGTGCACCGGGAGGCTCGTTCATCTGACCATAGACCAAGGTAGCTTGTGATTTTTCAATTTCTTTGTAGTCCACTTTAGAGAGGTCCCATTCGCCGCGCTCCATGGCCTCCTCAAACTCCTTACCATAACGGATGACGTTTGATTCAATCATTTCACGCAACAAGTCGTTACCCTCACGCGTACGTTCACCCACACCGGCGAACACAGAGAAACCGTTGTGTTTCTTGGCGATGTTGTTGATCAACTCCATAATCAACACCGTCTTACCCACACCGGCACCACCAAACAAACCAATCTTACCACCTTTGGCGTACGGCTCCAGCAGGTCGATCACCTTGATACCCGTGTAGAGCACATCCTGGCTTGTTGACAACTCCTCGAACTTAGGCGGCTCGCGGTGGATGGGATAGGCACCCTCTTTGTTGAGTTCCTGCATACCATCAATCGAATCGCCCGTCACGTTCATCATTCTTCCTTTTACTTGATCTCCCACAGGCATTGTAATCGGCTGTCCGGTAGGAATTACTTCCATGCCTCGGCGCAAGCCGTCGGTGCTGTCCATTGCTACGCAACGAACCGTGTTCTCACCGATGTGCTGCTGCACCTCCACAATCAGTATCTTTCCATCTTTGCGCTTGATTTCAAGTGCATCGTGGATTCTCGGCAACAACTGCTCCACCTCTTGCTCTTTGGCTTCGAAGTAAACGTCGATTACCGGGCCGATAACCTGTAAGATATGTCCAACTACTTGTGATGACATAAAAATACTTTTTTATTTTACGATTATATAGGTTATATTCTTTTTCTCGTTGATAATGACTCTTAAGACTCTAAGCTTGCGCTTCCAAAGAGCTCTCTATATAAACACCTATTTATATATAGGAGCGCTCCACTCGTGCTAAAAAAGCCAAAAATCAGGCAAATCTAAAAATTATATCACACCGTCGATTCCAAACTTAACGTTTTTTACATTTAGAGATTAGACGAAATGGGAACACTTTTCGATGAAACAATGATTCACAACGATTAAGCGTTTTCCATTTCTTCCAACCGGAATCTTCGAATTAAACTATTTTCACACTACCATTGGCTCATGCCGACATCGCGTCACACTTACATCACTTCCCCACTACACCGAAAGCATACGCCGTGTGGGTGTAATAGGTTTCTCCGGGGCGCAACACCGTGGAGGGGAACAGTGGCTTGTTGGGACTGTCGGCAAAGTGCATCGCCTCAAAGCAGATGGCGCTGCGCTGCGGATAGTAGATATCGCCTTTGCCGCGCACCTTCCCGTTCAATCCGTTGCCCGAGTAGACCTGCACGCCCGGCTCCGTGGTGTAGACCGTCAGCGTACGTCCGCTCTCCTCGTCCGTCAGCTTCACCGCCGGCAAGCGGTCGTCGCCACCGGTGTTGAGCACGAATGTATGATCATATCCTTTCGTGATTTTCAGTTGATGATTGTCCACCTGCAACCCGTCGCCTATCCGGTGGGACACTTTGAAGTCGAAGGGCGTATCCTTCACGGGATATAGCTCGCCCGTCACGCACTTCTCGTCGTCATACGCCGTGATGTAGTCCGCATCCACCTGCAGCCACTCACGGTCGACTGTCTGCGTAGGATTGCCGGTGATGGCGAAGAAAGAGTGATGAGAGAGGTTGACCACCGTCGGCTTGTCGGTCGTTGCTTCGTAGTAGACGTGCAACGTGTTGTCGTCGGTCAGCTGGTAGGTAAGGCACACTTGCAGATTGCCCGGAAAGCCATTCTCACCATCCGCCGAGAGGTAGTAGAGCTTCAGCGTGTGATTGTCGACGGGCAGCGGACGCCAAATCTTCTGCGCGAAGCCGGGATTACCGCCGTGTGCACAATGTTTGGTACCTTGCAACTTATACTCCACCCCGTCCAGCTCGAAGCGTGCTCCCAGAATGCGACCGATGTAACGACCGATGGCTGCACCAAAGTTTTGCTTCAGACGCATATACTCTTCAATGGTAGGAAAACCGCACACCACATCCGCAAACTTCCCCTGCTTGTCGGGCGCCCAGATAGAGACCACCCTACCGCCATAGTTGGTGATACACACCTCCATGCCTTGCGCGTTGGTCAGCGTAAACAAATCTGTATAGTCGTTGCCGGACTCTGTCTGAAACAGTTTCCTGTCCAATCCCGATTTCGTGAGTTCCTGCGCCCTCAAGCCCAGTGTCACCATCAGCAACAGACCCAATCCGGCTATTTTTGCTACGTAATTCATAGTGATTCTCAGTTTAAAACATCTATATGTGGCAAAAATAACGAAATTTGCATAAAAACCATCATCATTATTCTAAAAAAGGATTACCTTTGCACAGATATTATAAAAAAAAGGACTTATGAAGAAGATTATTACATCCTTGCTGATGCTGTTCGTTTTGGCAGTGTCTGTATGTATGGCTCAAGATAAGAGACCAGTCATTCAATTTGAGAAAACCGTTCACAACTTCGGAACGTTCAATGAGGAGGAGAGTCCGGTGACTTGCACTTTCAAGTTTACCAACACGGGCACCAGCGCACTGGTGGTTTACCAAGCCATCGCATCTTGCGGCTGCACCGTCCCTACTTACCCGAAAGAGCCCATCAAACCGGGCGAGAGCGGAGAGATTAAAGTTTCCTACAACGGCACCGGCAAGAACCCCGGCACCTTTGAGAAAGTGGTTACCCTGCGTACCAACACCAAAGAGGAGATTTATCGCTTGCGCATCAAAGGAAACATGATTGGGAAGAAGTAATTACAGAAAACAATTACAAGAGAACATTTATTAAAAAAAATAGTTTCACTCACTTCACTTAAACCTAAAGCGCCTCGTTCGTTTGCACACGGCAACAGAACGAGGCGCTTCTTTTTATGTTCGATTCCTTATAATCTGTTCTTTATGATCTATTCCTTAGGATCTGTTCTTCTTGATAAAGAGCGAATGATCAATATTAGAAGGAAGTTCCTTCTGATAGTGCGTCACCATCACCATCGTTTTGTTCTTACGCTGACAGAAAGCCTCTATCACATCCTTCGCCAGGCGACGGTTGTACATATCCAAGCCATGCAACGGTTCGTCCAGAATCAGCAACTCCGGATCCTTCACGAAAGCACGAGCCAACAGTACCAATCGCTGTTCTCCGCTCGACAGCTGCAAGAAGTTGCGGTCCTTCAGGTCCGAAATGCCGAAGATATCCATCCACCACACACACTTCGCCTCATCCTCAGGACGTGAACGTTTGTAGAGACCAATCGAGTCATGCAGACCCGACGCCACGATATCAATCGTCGGCAAGTTCTTCAGGTAAGCACGGTGCATCTCGGGCGAGACGTAACCAATGTGCTTCTTAATCTCCCAGATACTCTCACCGCTACCCCGCTTCCGTCCGAAGAGCGAGATATCACACGCATACGACTGCGGATTGTCGGCACACACCAAGCTCAACAGCGTCGATTTACCCGCGCCGTTCTCACCGGAGAGTGCCCACTTCTCGCCACACTTCACAACCCAGTCCAACTCCTTCAAGATGGTACGGTCGCCGTAGCGGATGCTCACCTTATTCAGGCGAATCACCTCCTCCGCATGATACTCCGCGTCATTGTAAGGCAAGTTGAGGATGCGCTGCACCTTCTCCTCGCTCAACACATGCGCCGGATAGTGCTCCTGCTGCGCCAGATACTCCGCCTTCGTCATCTTCCGTCCGCACGTCATCTCCTTCACCGGCACCACGTGCGTAATGAATTCAGGAATGTCGTCCGTCTTAGAGAGAATCAGCATCACCTGCAAGTTAGAGAGCTTCGTCAGGGAGTTGAGCAACCCGTGCAGCTGGTCGCGCGTCTGCGCATCCAGACCGATAAACGGGTTATCCATAATCAGCACACGCGGATTACCCAGCAACGCCTTCGTCAGCTGAAACTTGCGCAACTCACCGCTGGAGAGCAGGATAATCAGCTTATCGAGAAACAGATTGATGTCAAACATCTCATACAGTTTGTCGCGCAACGCCGTGTTCTCCGTCTCCGGAAGCAGTTCGCGCACCGTAGGCAGATTCTCCTGATCATGCGCATTCCAGCGCTGCTGATAATAGTAGTTGCCATCCGCATCGCCATAAGAATCGCGAAACGTGATATACTTGATATTATCGTACACCATGGTAGAGGCAGAAGGCGCGAAGTCATACTTCACCTCATTGAGCAACAAAGGATACTTGCCAATCAAGGTATCCACCAGAATCGACTTTCCACTCCCGTTGCCGCCCACAATGGCGATATGTTCGTTTGCCTCCAGCGTGAAGTCAATCGGCTCCTTCATACGAAAGAGCGGATGACGTGCCACCCCGTGGGCCACTTCAATAATCTTTTGCATAAATCAATGAAAAATGAATGAAATTCCAACTATTTGCTCACCTTCCCCGGATTCTTCGCGATAAAGTCCTTCCATCCCCGGTAAGAGACGTCTGAAGAGACCCTACCCCCCTGCAGGTAGTGACAGTAAGCCACCGCCAATGCATCCGTAGCATCCATAAAGGGAAGCATCGCCGACTCTGGGATATGCAGAATGCGCTTCAGCATCTCCGCCACCTGCTCCTTGCTGGCCTGACCGTTACCCGTCAGTGCCATCTTGATCTTCAGCGGCGCATACTCCGTGATAGGGATGTCGCGACTGAGGGCAGCAGCCATGGCCACCCCCTGCGCGCGTCCCAACTTCAGCATCGACTGCACATTCTTTCCGAAGAAAGGCGCCTCAATAGCCAGTTCGTCGGGCAGATAGGCTTCGATGACCCCCAGGACACGCTCATAGATATGTCCCAGTTTCAGGTAGTGATTGGCATACTTACGCAAGTCAATCACCCCCATCGTCACCATCTCCGCCTTCGTTCCGACCACCTTAAGCACCCCGTAACCCATCAGATTCGTACCGGGGTCAATGCCTAAAATAATCTTTTCTTTAACCGGTTGTATCACTCGATCACCTCCATCAAGGTAGAAAAGCCTACCACTCTGTCCTTAAAAACTTTGCCCAGCTCCTCGTTCAGGCGCATACCCTGTTCGGTGTGCCAGCGATGCAGTTGAGCCGAGTCCTCCACTTCCCACTGCACAGAGAAGCACTCCGTCTCCTGATCCTTGTGGCTCAAGATGCGCAGCAGTCTCGGGTTCTTCAATGCGCCGTGCGTCAGCACCTGCGGAATGTAACATTCGTTGATCCAGATCACGAACTCACGCGCATCGTTCAGTTCCATCTGATAGGTCGTGTTGTAAACTAACATAGGGTGGTTATTTTTAGACTTTCAATTAGAATTTCACTAAGATACGGAACACCTTGCCCGGAGCGGCAGCCCACTCTTGCATGGCCTGCAAAGCACCTTCCGGCTCCACAATCTTGCTAATCAACTCATCCAGCGGACAAGTACCTTTAGCCAAGTAACGAATCACTGCACGGAAGTCAGCCGGCAACGCGTTACGAGAGCCTCTGATGTCCAACTCTTTCTGAACGAAGAGCTTCGTCTGGAAAGCAATCTCCGTCTTGGCATAACCGATGCAAACCACGCGACCGGTGAAGGCCACCTCGTTCACAGCTGTTACGTAAGTCACGGGGCTACCCACAGCCTCAATCACTACATCGGGGCCGAAACCTTGCGTCAGCTCCTGCAGTTTGGCGTGCACATCCTCCGTCTTAGAGTTCACCGTGTAAGTGGCACCCACACGTTTCGCCAGCTCCAGTTTCTCATCGTCCAAATCCATGGCGATTACCGTAGCACCGCGCAAAGAAGCTCTCACGATGGCACCCATACCAATCATACCGCAACCAATCACCAGCACCGTATCAATATCCGTCACCTGTGCACGAGAAACCGCGTGGAAGCCCACACTCATCGGCTCAATCAGGGCACAGTCTCTGGTAGACATATCCGCAGCCGGAATCACCTTCTGCCAGGGGAGCGTCAAGTACTCACACATCGCACCGTTACGCTGTACGCCGAAAGTCTCGTTGTGCTCGCAAGCATTCACGCGACCGTTGCGGCAAGAGGCACATTTGCCACAGTTGGTGTAAGGGTTCAGCGTCACGTTCATACCTTTTACCAAAGTTTCAGGAACGCCCTCGCCCACCTCTTCAATCACGGCACCCACTTCGTGTCCCGGAATGATAGGCATCTTCACCATCGGGTTACGACCCTGAAACGTACTCAAGTCGGAACCACAGAAACCTACATATTTAATTCTCAATAATACCTCTCCGCTCTTCAGTGCGGCCGGTTTTTCCACTTCAACCACTCTCAGCTCAGAGGGAGCAGTAATTTGAACAGCTTTCATCATGTTTAATATCTTTATTAATTCGTTTAATCTCTACTTTTTATTCAGAC
>CAYSOW010000008.1:19484-35005 GCA_964432715.1 uncultured Bacteroides sp. | reverse complement strand
TATGAAGGGTCACTTTGTTGAGGCTTCCTTTCATCTCTCCACCCTGCCTTCATGCTTCATGGGTCAATTAGAATGATTGCTCGTTGTTTCCCAACTGATATTTAGCGTCTCCAAAAGCAAGGATCGCTACGAAGATGATTGGGAGGAATGCGATGCCAATTCCGAACAATGCGCTTTTACCGAATGCTTGTGCCAATTTGATTGAAACGTAGATGTTAAAGATAAGCAACACGATTGTTCCTACAAAAGGAATGATGGATGCAAGAAGTACCAGGACGAGCCAGGGCGAAAGGCCTGCTACTTGAAGCGTCACGATGGTGTTGTAGATGGGGATGATAGCTGCCCATCCGGGACGATTTGCTTTCTCAAACACCTTCCAGTAAATTACAATGGCGAAGATGGCAATGATGATAAGCACTACTCCAAAAGAAGAAAGAAATGAACCTAAAAAATCGAAGTTGTCGTTCATAGTGAAATGTTTTTAAGATTAATACTAAAGTTAATGGCTTTTACGTGATGTAAAAGCCTATCTCCCTGCAAACTTATGGATTATAATTAAACGAACCAAGAAAAATGCTCTTTTTTTACATATCTCCTTTAAATTTATTGAAATTGGAATCGCAATCGAAAAATATCTTCCTAGATTTAAAAAACCTGAAAATTTAAACTACGTTAGCTAAACTACATAAGATTTAGGAATAGCGGGCGTAAAAGTTTTATACATTTGCACGTCCTAAAACACAAAATAACTAGAACGTGCTTGTGATGTAACAACGCTTTTAGTGTTATGACTTAATATATAACTATGTAAAAAAACTAGACTCATGAACGCAATGATGAATGAACATCTCTTCCGAAGCGATAGGTCGCTTCATGACGCTGGATTTTCACCCAACGCGATTCCCTCACGCAAATGTGTGGCTAAGAGGAGCTACTACACTCCCCAAACGACGGAAAACTACGTCTACCATCGATCGTCTTTGTTACACGTCAAATATTAACGTATTAAATCTATATCCAATGAACAAGATCCTGATTTTTATAGGAACAATGGCCTTCGTCGCCCTTGGGGCGTCAGCCCACACTCCCGAAGAACCTTGGGCCTTGCCTGCTGATACAGTGTCTGTGACGCAGGGTAGCATTGCCCCCGTCTCTTCACGCCCGCTCTACATGAATGTACGCACCAACCTGCTTTATGATGCTGCTGTGATTCCCAACGTAGGCTTGGAGTTTGCGCTGGGTGAACATTGGAGCGTTGGCTCTAATCTGGCTTGGGTTTGGTGGACTTGCCATGAAAATAATCGTTATTGGCGTGTGTTTGGTGTCGATCTGAATGTGCGCCGTTGGTTCGGTGGGGACAAACCGCTGACCGGTCACCACGTGGGTGTCTATGCTGAGGCGCTTACCTATGATGTGATGCTCTCGTCGAAGAGAGGATATTTGGGTGGACGTACCCACGGTGGGTTGCTTGAGCATCCGTCGCGTAACGTGGGGGTGGAGTATGGCTTCGCTCTTCCCATTGGTCGACGTCTGAACCTCGACTTTACGCTTGGTCTGGGCTACTTCCGCAGTGACTATTATAAGTATAAGTCGGTGGATGTACACTATGTGTGGCAGGAGACGAAGCGATTGCATTGGGTGGGACCTACCAAGGCGGAGGTGTCGCTGGTGTGGCTGTTGGGGAACGGCTACGATAACAATAAGAAAGGAGGCCGCCCATGAAAACGATGAGACTCTTCACGCTTGGCTTGGCGCTGACGGCATCGCTGAGCGCTTGTCACAAGGACCTTTGTTGGGATCATGATGATCATGCGCTGACCTATGAGGTGCGCTTGAACTTCCATTACGACCAGTCGTGGCACGAGGATTACAGCTATTATAAAGACCCTGAGGTGGATGTGGACGGTAGTTGGGTGGTGGAGGCCACTGACTACTTCGACGAGGAGATGCCGGAACTCCGTCCTTCGAAGCCTAAGGGTGTACGTTGCTTGCTCTATGATGAAGACGGTAATCGACGCACTTACAACCTCGGAACAAACGGTGGAACTGTGCAGATAACTCCCGGTGATCATCAAATGCTTTTCTTTAATAATGACTCGGAGTACATTGTATTTGCCGATGACCCTGATGTCTCGGGAATTACGGTTACTACACGCGCTGTCAGTCGCAGCTCTTATCAGGGCTCGCCTTACGTGAATACGGGTACGCGTGCGGAGAACACGGTGTCCGCGCCCGATATGCTTTACTTTTCTTATGTGGAGAATTACTCGGTGGTTCATGCCTCTGAGACGCCCGATACGCTTCATGTGGACATGAGTCCGCTGGTCTGCACCTATGTCATCCGCTTCAACTTTGCGCGTGGTGGCGAATATGTGGCGCTGGCTCGTGGTGCCTTGGCAGGAATGGCCGGTAGTGTAAAGCTCTACAATGGTGAGTCTTTTGCTGACAACCTCTCCACGGTGCTCTTTGATTGCAACGTGTGTGATGATTATGCGCAGGCGGAGGTGAACACTTTCGGTGTGCCGGGCTATCAGCTGAATTCTAATGTGGACAACTTCTTCAGCCGAAGCCGCAGTGAAAACAGTTTTGGACTTAACTTGGAACTTCGCTTGGTGAATGGTGTCATCCTGACGATGGATTATGATGTGACCGACCAGGTGGCGCTGCAACCGCAAGGTGGTGTAATCACTATCAACGATATTCAGATTGACGAAGTGCAGGAGGTGGGCTCCGGCTCGGGTTCCGGCCTGAATGTCAATGTGGATGGCTGGGGCGAATACAAGGATTACCTGTTACCTCTTGACAATTAACACAAACAAAAAAACGCAGACATTATCATATAAACTAATTAAAAAACTATTCTAAATTAAAACTTATGAAAAAACAGATGATTCCCGGCCTTGCGTTGGCCGCCATCGCTTTGCTTGCATCATGCAGCAACGATGAAACAGTGGAGGCCCCCACTGGAAAAGAGATTCAATTTACTAGTGCTTTTGTGGATAATAATACACGTGCAGTATCGGATCCTAGTTTTACCACTGAAACCCTTACAGGTTTTCAGGTTTATGGCTGGGTTTCTAAAGGGACTGTAGCTGATCAGGTGTTTAATGGTACGACGGTTGAATATAAGACGTACCCGACCGGTAGTTCTATGTGGGTAAGTTCAGATACCAAGTATTGGCTCAATGGTGGTAGTTATACTTTTTCTGCTATTGCAGGAAACAACGGTACACTCTCTATCAATGGTGAGAACAAAACGCGTGTGGCTGAGCCTCAGGTTACAGGATTCCAGTCTGACGGTAAAACGGACTTGATTTACAGTGAACAGACGGCTACCGGTCTGGAGTCCGGCAACGAGGCTGTTGCATTTACTTTCAAGCATCAGTTGGCTAAGGTGAGAATCTCATTCTATAATGAGACCAATCAATACACTACTCCTCTGGAGGCCAAGATTACTGATATTAAGATGACCAATCCGATTGAGTCGGGTGACGTGAAACTGAGTAGCACTGCACACGGCGCAGTATGGAGCAATCAAAAGCAAGGTACTACCGCGCTTTCGTTTGGAGATTCTGAAACTACTGAAAGTAGCCAATATATTACCAGAAGAACTAGAAATGGCAAAGAGGTAACGCCTTGTACCATCGAGAATCTGGTGATTCCTGCAGGAAGTGATGTAAGCTACACTGTGACATTTAAGGCTACCATCTATTTGGATGGTATGGAATATAAAACCGTTACTCCTACTGCCACGATTTCAGGTGTTGAGTTTAAACCCGGTTATGCTTATAACTTCACCATCCGTATGATGGAGGACTCTCTTGCCGGAAGTCTGGAAACCATCAAGTTTACCGCATCTGTTGAAGATTGGGGTGATTATGTGGATGATGATCAGTGGACTTATTTTGTTCCTATTGAGGCCTCGGTGCCCCCTATAGAATAAACTAAAACTTTAAAACACATAAGGGCGCTCGCGCGAAATGTGGTCTGTGCGTGGAGCACGGGCGCCTTTTGTATTTTTCTTACAAACACTTAAAAACGCAATACGATGAACGAAATAAAAGCTGCGCTCTTTTCGGGACGCAAGATGATGGGCCTGTGTGCTACATGGGTCGTAAGCGCTGCCTTGGGACTGCTTGCCGGTTGCAGTGACCAAGATTTGGTGGATGCGGACAGTGACGCCCGTGCCACCCAACAGATCTGCTTCAGTACCGCCACGGTGGACAATGCCGTGACACGCTCTTCTGCTGCAGAAGAGTCCGCATGGAACGGAGTGGCTATCAATGCTGCCACCCGTGACTCGCTTCCCATCTATGGCCAAATCCTCCCTTGGGAGGCGCAAGAGGCCGAAGCGGTCACCCGCGGCTCGTTTATCACCGGCAACAACTTCGATAGCTTCAGTGTGTCGGCCCAGTTGGTGAAAAAAGTCGACCAAAGCTCTGCTTACCTTTTCCGGGATGAGACCAATACGCGTCCCACTTCCGACGATTTACCTTGGCAATACGAAAACAACCATACATATTATTGGCCCGGAGATGAGTTCACGGTCAACTTTTACGCCGTGGCTCCGGCCGGTGCTGCTGTTACCTATCCTCAGGACAACAGCCGCAACTCTTTTTCTTACACTACGCCCGATGATCCGGCTAATCAGGTGGACCTGATGAGGGCTACGGTCACCGGGGTGGAGGGTAACTACAATGCCTCTGTGCCACTAAGCTTCACTCACCTTTGTTCGGCAGTGGAGTTTGTAATGGGCAATACAGGACTGCTGGACGGTACCATCCATGAGGTACGTGTGGTGGGCATTGCGAATGCCTCCACCTATAGTTTTACCGATGGCTGGTCGACGCCCACGGGTGCTGCCACCTACACCTTCAGTCCGGAGTCCGGAAACGAGTTTAAAGATGATCAGCGACTCATTCTGCTGCCGCAGGAACTCGCTGACGATGCACGGATAGAGGTGGACTACACGCGTGCGGGAAATACGGATTCTCACACTTATACCTATTCCCTTAAAGGACAAAAATGGGCGCAAGGGGAGCGCTATCGCTATAGCATCTGTGTCGCTCCGGAATTGCAAATATCCTTCGATAAGCAGACGCTCGATTCTCATTATGTCACGACTACTGCCACCATTACTGTGGCGGGTATTCGTAGTGACTACGCCTGGACCATCACTGCTTCCGGTTCTTCTAAAGATGATGACGGAAGGGATGTCTCTATGCAACTGGAATCGAAGGTGAACTCTTTTGTCAAAGAGGGTTATTGGACCGATAACTCCCGTGGTAGCAATACATTATCGGGTACGGGCCCCGGCACCTACCAAGTGCGTATCTTTGCTCCTGAGAATGCTACGAAGGAAGATCGTACCTTCACCTTCTCGCTCGCTTCTGCTGATGGCAAGACCTCTATTGCCACCAATACTGAACTTAAGCAGCATCATCCGGCATGGACGGGCTCGGGCTACGGATGGGAGGTAGAAGATGATAAGGAATCCGGTGATTATGGATTTACACGTAGTAAAGTGTCAGTGTATATCATTCCTTACGAGCGACTTAATTCAGGCGGTGTGCTGGCTTATAGGTGGGTGCTGCCCAATTTGATTAGTCAATATTATGCCAGTAGCTATGTAATCACCAATGATAAAATGACTTTTCAACCTAGTCTTATTGAAACACGTCGTTACTTTATGATTGATTATTCAAAGATTCCCTTGGTGCTGGAGGGTATAGATAGTCGGACAGATGGTTATACCAATACGGAGAATATGAGCAAATTGGATATCCTTAGTGATGTCTGTCCGTTTGAAGTAGCTATAAAAAATACCTATAAGATTGAATATGGCAAAGAGGATGAACATATGTACCGTGTGCCCGAACTAACTAATAGTACGGAGGAGGCTAAGTTATGTGACAAGATTGTCAATGAAACCGAACCGGGTATTCTGAGTTACATTCTCAAAAAGAATCCCTATAATATCGTCACCACAGGCATGGAGACTAATGAAGGTAACTCTTCCACCCAATCGCTGGAACTGATAGCATTGAAATGGTATCTCCCCGCGGTGGAGCAAAATGATTATCCCGATGGCGAGAACCTTGACAACTATTGGTCGTCCACCTCCACATCAGATGATTCTTACTTACTCGGCGGAACAGCTGCATCGCGCGACACTACGCACCCTGTGCGTGCCATCCGAAATAGGTAATTCACATTAAAAAAAAGAAGGACGTACCCGAAATAATCTCGGATACGTCCTTGCTATATGATTAGTACATACGATTAAGCATTGTACATGCGAGCTCGCATCTCCTTGATGTGATCGCTGGTGATGTACTCGTCGTAACTCATCATCTTGTCGATGATGCCGTTCGGAGTCAACTCAATCACACGGTTGGCCACCGTCTCAATGAACTCGTGGTCGTGAGAAGAGAAGAGAATGTTACCCTTGTAAGTCTTCAGGTTGTTGTTGAACGCCTGGATAGACTCCAAATCCAAGTGGTTGGTCGGCGTGTCCAGAATCAAACAGTTGGCATTCTTCAGCTGCATACGTGCAATCATACAACGCATCTTCTCACCTCCGGAGAGCACATTCACCTTCTTCAGCACCTCCTCGCCCGAGAAGAGCATACGGCCCAAGAAACCCTTCATGTACACCTCGTTGCCCTCACCGAACTGGCTCAACCAATCCACCAAGTTCAGGTCGCAGTTGAAGAAATTGGTGTTATCCAGCGGCAAGTAAGCCGTAGTGATGGTGACACCCCAGTTGAAGTGACCGGCAGCCGGCTTCTGATTACCGTTGATAATCTCGAAGAAAGCCGTCATGGCACGCGGGTTGTGGCTCAGGAAGACAATCTTGTCACCCTTCTCCACATTGAAGTTGACATCGCTGAAGAGCACGGTGCCATCCTCCATCTCGGCACGCAAGCCCGATACCTCCAGAATCTGGTTGCCCGGTTCGCGCTCCGGTGTGAAGATGATGCCCGGATACTTACGTGAAGAGGGTTTAATCTCCTCCACATTCAGCTTCTCCAACATCTTCTTACGACTGGTGGTCTGCTTACTCTTTGCCACATTGGCAGAGAATCGGCGGATGAACTCCTCCAACTCCTTCTTCTTCTCTTCCGCCTTTGCCTTCTGGTTCTGCTGCTGACGGAGTGCTAACTGGCTACTCTCGTACCAGAAGCTATAGTTACCGGCAAAGAGGTTCACCTTGCCGAAGTCGATATCTACTGTGTGGGTACATACGGCATCCAGGAAGTGACGGTCGTGGCTCACCACCAACACCGTGTGCTCAAAGTTGGCCAAGTACTCCTCCAACCAAGTCACGGTCTCCATATCGAGGTCGTTGGTCGGCTCATCGAGCAACAAGTTGTCAGGGTTACCGTAGAGCGCCTGTGCCAACATGACACGCACCTTCTCCTTACCACTCAAGTCGCCCATCAGCTGATAGTGTTTATCCTCCGAGATGCCCAAGCCGCTCAGCAAGGTGGCAGCGTCGCTCTCAGCGTTCCAACCATCCAGCTCGGCAAACTTCTCCTCCAGTTCCGAAACCTTCAAACCATCCTCATCCGTAAAATCAGTCTTCGCATAGAGCTCCTCGCGCTGCTTCATGATGTCCCAAAGCACCGTATGACCCATCATCACAGTGTCCATCACCGTGTACTGGTCCCACTTGAAGTGGTCCTGCGACAAGACAGAGAGACGCTCGCCCGGTCCCAGCGTGACAGAACCTTTGGTAGGCTCCAGCTCGCCCGAGATGGCTCTCAGAAAGGTGGACTTACCGGCACCGTTGGCACCGATGACTCCGTAAATATTTCCATTCGTGAACTTCAGGTTGACGTCGTTGTATAAAACCCTTTTACCAAATTGAATAGCAAGATTCGAAACTGTAATCATACTTCTTATATACCTATTTTATTTTGAACATGCAAAGGTACACAAAATCTGTGTCATTCTGACGCATTTCGGATAAAATTATCTATTTTTGCAATTTCTTTGGCGAAATCAACTGACTTGGCAAGAGTTTTGTTGATTTTCAAGTGTAGACCATTGATGAAAGGAGCAATACCATGAGCAGAAAAAACAGACGTGACAAACGTCAGAAACAACAATTTAGTAAACAAAGAGAATCAAAAGATATGAACCCTACAGAAAAAGAACGTATGGAAGAGGAACTTCGTAACGAACAGGCAGAGGCTCAGCAGGAGCAGGCTGCCGCCGAGGAGCAAGCGCAGGCGGAAGCTCAGGCAAATGAGGAGCAGGCTGCCCCTGAGGAGGCTGCCTCTACAGAGAAGGATAGTGAGCAACTTTTGGCGGATGCTGAGGCGAAAATCGCGGAGCAGCAGGACAAGTATTTGCGCTTGTCGGCTGAGTTCGACAATTACCGCAAACGTACCTTGAAGGAGAAATCGGAACTCATCAAGAGTGCGGGCGAGAAGGTGATTGTGTCGATTCTCCCGGTGATTGACGACATGGAGCGTGCGCTGCAGAACATGAAGAAGAGTGAAGAGGCTGAGGCTTTGAGCCAGGGCGTGGAACTCATCTATCAGAAGTTCCTGAAGGTGCTTCAGCAAGAGGGCTTGAAGGTGATTGAGACGGCAGAACAGCCGTTTGATACGGATTATCACGAGGCGATTGCCATGGTGCCTGCTCCCACGGAGGAGGCAAAGGGTAAGGTGCTCGACTGCGTGCAGACGGGTTATACCCTGAATGAGAAGGTGATTCGTCACGCTAAAGTGGTTGTGGCACAATAACGAAGGAAAGGATTTCTTATGGCTAAAAGAGATTATTACGAAGTGCTGGGCGTCGACAAGAATGCGTCGGCGGATGAAATAAAGAAAGCTTACCGTAAGAAGGCTATCCAGTATCACCCGGATAAGAACCCGGGCGACAAGGAGGCCGAGGAGAAGTTTAAGGAGGCTGCTGAGGCGTATGACGTGCTGAGCAACCCGGATAAGCGTGCGCGTTACGATCAGTTCGGTCACGCAGGTATGGGCGGTGCTTCCGGCATGGGCGGTGGCTTTGGCGGCTTTAGTGGCGGTCAGGGCATGTCTATGGATGACATCTTCTCCATGTTCGGTGATATCTTCGGCGGAGGTAGAGGCGGCTTTGGCGGTGGTGCTGCTCAGCCGACACGTTTCCGCGGTTCCGACTTGCGTGTTCGCGTGAAGGTGAACTTGAAAGAGGTGGCTTCGGGCGCAACGAAGAAATTCCGTCTGAAGAAGTATGTGCCCTGTACCCACTGTCACGGCTCGGGTGCTGAGGACGGTCAGGTGGAGACTTGTACGGAATGTAAGGGTACGGGTCACGTGATGCGTACGCAGCAGAGCATCTTCGGTATGGTGCAGACACAGGCGGCTTGTCCGAAGTGTCACGGTACCGGTAAGATTATCAAGACAAAATGTAAAGAGTGCGGTGGCGAAGGTGTAGTCATGGGCGAAGAGGTTGTGGAGGTGAACATCCCGGCCGGTGTAGCCGAGGGTATGCAGTTCTCTATGCAGGGCAAAGGTAACGCGGGACGAATGAATGGCGTGCCGGGCGATTTGCTGATTCGCATTGAGGAGGAGGAGCATCCCGAGTTGATTCGTCAGGATGACGACTTGGTCTACAACTTGCTGTTGCCGTTTACTACGGCTGCCTTGGGTGGCTCTGTGGAGGTGCCTACCATCGACGGTAAGGTACGTATCAAACTGGAGGCGGGTATTCAGCCGGGTACGGTGCGCCGTTTGAGTGGCAAGGGCTTGCCTCGACTCAACCAATATGGTCGCGGCGACTTGCTGGTGAACATCAGTATCTATGTGCCTGAGAAATTGAGCAAGGAGGAGACGCAGATGCTGCAGAAGTTGGCAGAGTCAAAGAACTTTGCGCCGAACGATGACCTGAAGAGTAAGATCTTCAAGAAGTTCCGCAGCTGGTTCGGATAAAGATTTGATTACTTTCCAATAAGGTGAATCATAAAGTGAAAGGCCACGCCTTCCCTGATGCAAGTCGGGTGAGGGCGTGGCCTTCTGTTTTATTTTCCTGTGAGGCTCTCTGCCACAAAAGTGAGGGGCAGCAGGGCTTCGATACCTTCTATCTGAAGTACTTGCGTCTTGCTGTAGAGCAAGATGCGGATGGGACGCTGGAAACGGTGTTCGGTCTCCAGAATGACCTGACGGCAGGCACCGCAAGGAGTGATGGGACTGGCGGTGAAGTCGCCCTGCGTGTAGGCGGCAATGGCCAGCGCCTCTACGGCCTTGTCGGGATATTGTGCATTGGCATAAAAGAGGGTGGTGCGCTCGGCACACAGTCCGGAGGGATAGGCCGCATTCTCTTGGTTGCATCCTTCCACCGTGACTCCGCCTTCCAGACGTACGGCGGCGCCCACCTGGAATTGGGAATAGGGGGCATAACTGCGACGAGTGGCTGCTTTGGCCTGCTCAATCAGTGCTTGGTCCTGCGCCTCCAGCTCATCGAAGGAGCATACGCGGACGGTTGTGGTGAGTGTGATTTCTTTCATGATTCTTTTCGATTTATTCCGCCGATGGTTGTGCGGCAGCTTATCTGTCAACAAATATACAAAGAGTTTTGTCTTTTCGCTAATTTTTTATTTATTTTGTGACGCTTATTTATTTTATGATACCAATTTAAATCCGCAGAATAGTTTTATGAAACGATATATACGATGGGGAGCGGTGGGCTTCTGTTGTTGGATGTTGTGGGTGGGCGCTTGGGCCCAGTCGCGCAACAAGACGTATGAGGCTTACATTGACACCTACAAGAATTTGGCGATAGAGCAGATGCAGCGCTATAAGATTCCGGCGAGCATTACGCTGGCACAAGGGTTGCTGGAGAGCGGGGCGGGACAGAGTGAACTGACGCGACGCTCCAACAATCACTTCGGCATTAAGTGTGGCTCGGGTTGGACCGGTCGCACAACGACGCACAACGATGATGCGCGCAATGAGTGCTTCCGCGTCTATAGCAGCGCACGCGATTCCTACGAGGATCATTCGCTCTTTCTGGTGAACCGTCCGCGCTATGCTTCGCTTTTTCAGCTGAAGCCGACGGACTACAAGGGGTGGGCGCACGGACTGAAGAAGGCGGGCTATGCCACCAGTCCCACGTATGCCTCCTCACTGATTACGCTCATCGAGCTCTACAATCTGCAGCAGTATGACACGGCATCCGGACGCGGCTATGCCAGCTATGCCACCAACGCGGCCTATGCGAATGCGGCGTCGGGAGTGACTCGCCCCACGTACATCGCCAACGAACTGCTCTATGTGGTGGCGCGCCGGGGGGATACCTTCAAGACACTGGCGAAGGAGTTTCACACGACGGCTACGGCCTTGATTCGCTATAACGACCTCTACAAGGGCTATACGCTGAAGGAGGGGGATATCATCTATCTGCATAAGAAGCATCGCAAGGCGCTGAAGCCTTACAAGGTGCATCAGGTGCAGTCGGGCGAGTCGATGCACTCCATCTCACAACGTTATGGCATCAAATTGAAACGACTTTATAAGATGAACGAGAAGACGCCCGACTATCAGCCGAAGCCGGGGGATGTGTTGCGACTGAGATAGGCTAAAGAAGGAAATTTGTATAACCTTATAAATAGAAGTAACCATGAAAAGATATGGAAGTGTGATCAAGGTGGCTCCGGGCAAACTGGAGGAGTATAAACGTCTGCACGCTGCGGTGTGGCCTTCGGTGCTGAAGATGATTTACGAGTGCAATCTGCGCAACTACAGCATCTATTACAAGGATGGCTATCTCTTCAGCTATTATGAGTATGTGGGCGAGGATTACAAGGCGGATATGGCGAAGATGGCGGCCGACCCTGAAACGCAGCGCTGGTGGACTTTCTGCGAACCGTGTCAGCAACCGCTCGAAACGCGTGCCGAAGGAGAGTGGTGGGCCGAGATGGAGGAGGTCTTCCATGTGGATTGATCTTTCGCTCGCTCAATAGGGACACCGTCATCCGTTAGCGGATAGATAAAAGAAAGAGCAGAAGTGGCAACTCTTCTAGTAAGAGAATGTCCCTTCTGCTCTTTTTAGTTTCTTTTTCGGTCTTCTTTACTTGATCTCGATTTCTTCCTTCATATCGATTTCTTCGCCTTTGGCATCATAGAAGATGTACTGCAGGAAGGCGAGTTTCTGATTCGGAATAATCTTGACCCCAAAACCGTACTTCAGTTGCCACTGTCGTTTCAAGGAAACGACGCCCTTATTGACAAAGGCGGCTACGTACGGATGGATGTGGAGCGTAAACTTCTTCACTCCCAGTTTGTTGACCAGGTAGTCAATCTTATTCTCCAAAGTATCTGTAAAGAGAATGGAAGGCTTAATGGTGCCTTTGCCGAAACATACGGGGCAAGTCTCGTCAGTGTCTACGTCCATGGCAGGGCGCACACGTTGACGGGTGATTTGCATCAGTCCGAACTTACTCAACGGGAGAATGTTGTGACGAGCGCGGTCTTTCTGCATGTTCTGACACATGCGTTCATAGAGCTTCTGTCGGTTCTCCGCCAAGTTCATGTCAATGAAGTCTACCACGATAATTCCTCCCATATCGCGTAAGCGAAGCTGGCGTGCCAACTCATCGGCTGCGCCCAGGTTTACATCCAATGCATTCGCTTCTTGTCCGGTGTTCGACTTCGAACGGTTGCCACTGTTGACGTCCACCACGTGGAGTGCCTCGGTGTGTTCAATGATGAGGTAGGCACCGTTCTTGTAGGAAATCGTCTTACCAAACGAAGATTTAATCTGTTTGGTGATGGAGAAATTATCGAAGATGGGTAGCTTGCCGGTGTACATCTTCACGATGTTTGCCCGTTCAGGGGCGATGAGGGAGACATAGTCTTTGACCTCATTAAACACAGCCTCGTTGTTGATATGAATGCTTTCGAACGAAGGACTGAACAGGTCGCGCAAGAGGGCAACCGTACGACTGGTCTCTTCGTAGGCCAACTGAGGCAATTTCGTGGCTTTCTGTACTTTGGTGATGCAATCTTCCCAGTGCTTCAGCAAAATTTTAAGCTCCGCGTCGAGCTCAGCCACCCGTTTGCCCTCGGCCACTGTGCGCACAATCACACCGAAGTTCTTCGGCTTGATGCTTTGCAGCAGTTGTTTCAGGCGAGCACGTTCCTCGCTCGATTTAATTTTTTGTGATACGGATACTTTGTCGTTGAAGGGGATAAGTACGAGATATCGCCCGGCGAACGACAATTCGCAAGTCAGTCGCGGCCCTTTGGTTGAGATGGGCTCTTTCACGATTTGCACCATCACCTCCTGTCCGCTCTGCAGGATGTTTGAGATGCTTCCCTCTTTATCAATGTCGGGGAGAGCTGTCGCTTTGGTGATGGGATAGAGTTTCTTGCGGTCGCTTAAAACCTGTTTCAGATACTTTTGATAAGAATGGAATTGAGGACCTAAATCAAGGTAATGGAGGAATGCGTCGCGCTCAAACCCTACATCCACGAAGCATGCATTCAGGCCGGGCATCAATTTCTTGACGCGGCCTAAGTAGATATTTCCTACAGAGAAAGAGGCATTTTGACCTTCTCTCTGAAACTCCACCAGATTCTTATCCTCCAGCAGCGCAATGGAAATCTCTTTGGGTTGTACGTCAACTACTAATTCGCTGGTCATGTCCTGTTTAAATGATTTAAAGATCTCAATTTAGACAAAGAACAAACCCGTAAGACATAGTGTAATGCAGGTTTGTTCTTTATTTCATTCCTAAAGAAAGACTTAAGCTTATTTGCTTTTATGTCTGTTCTTTCTCAGTCTTTTTTTACGTTTGTGAGTAGACATTTTATGTCTTTTTTTCTTCTTTCCGCTTGGCATAGCTTCAAAATTTTATTAGGTTAATACTCTTGTTTGTTATTTCTTTACCTGAATAGTAAAAGTTTTGGCCGGTTTAAATGCCGGTACATTGTGCTCGGGAATGATGATAGCTGTATTCTTAGAGATGTTACGAGCTGTTTTCTGAGCTCTTTTCTTCAGAATAAAGCTACCGAAACCGCGGAGATAAACATTGTCGTCGTTTGCCAATGAGCCTTTTACTGCTTCCATGAAGGCTTCTACGGTGGTAAGGACGGTGGCTTTATCAACCCCTGTCTTCTTCGAGATTTCGTTTACGATATCAGCTTTAGTCATTTTGATAATAATAATTGTTATACGTATTCTTAATTTTTTGGTCTGCAAATATATAGCTTTTCTTTTTCTTTCGAAAATTTATTAGGAACAAATTTGAAAAAAAAGAGTAATTTCTGACTTTCTTTGCTATTTTTGCCGACGTTTTTATGAGTCACAAATATGGAGAATATCTTTAGTACCGCTTTATTGAGCTGGTATAAATTGAATAAACGCGAGTTGCCGTGGCGTGAAACAAAGGACCCTTACAGGATTTGGGTGTCTGAGATTATCTTGCAACAGACGCGCGTGGCGCAGGGGTTTGATTACTATCATCGTTTCCTGGAGGCTTTCCCTACGGTGGAGCGTTTGGCGGAGGCGAGTGAGGACGAGGTGATGAAGGTGTGGCAGGGCCTGGGCTACTACAGTCGCGCGCGCCATATGCATGAGGCGGCGAAGAGCATCGTGGAGCGGGGTTCATTTCCTGTTACCTATAAGGATGTGAAGGCGCTGAGTGGGGTGGGCCCCTACACGGCGGCGGCCATCTGCTCGTTTGCTTACGACGAGCCGCGGGCGGTGGTGGACGGGAATGTCTACCGGGTGTTGGCGCGCTGGGCGGGCATTGATACGCCGATTGACTCGACAGAGGGTACGAAACTCTTTGCGGAACTGGCGCAGGAGTTGATGGATGAGCGTCATCCGGCGCTCTATAATCAGGCGATTATGGATTTCGGCGCGACGCAGTGTACGCCCGACAGTCCGCGTTGCGACACTTGTCCGCTGATGGATAGCTGTCTGGCATTGGCACAGAAGGCGGTGAAGGAGTTACCGGTGAAGCAGCATAAGACGAAGGTGAAGAATCGCTACTTCAACTATATTTATGTACGCGCGGGCGAGTTTACCTACTTGCATCGACGGGTGGATGATGATATTTGGAAGAATCTCTATGAGCTGCCGCTGGTGGAGACCGACTGTGTGTGGTCGGAGGAGGCGCTCTTTGATCATGAGCTGGTGAAGCAGTGGCGCAAACGGAAGAAGCAGGTGACTTTCCGCAAAGTGGGAGAGACGCTGAAGCATCAGTTGACGCACCGTTTGATTATTACGAATTTTTACGAGCTGATTCTGCCGGAGCCCATTGACCCGCCCAAGGGATATCTGCGTACTTCCGAGTGTGATTTGAAACATTATCCCATCTCGCAGTTGACAAATATCTTCTTACGGAAGCAAAATCTGCTTTAATTTTGTTCCGTTTTTATTTGCTTGGTTCATCAGAACCTTTTATCTTTGAACCATCATACATTTATACTTATATATAATAGATACATTATTATGTCAGTAAATAAAGTTATTTTGATTGGCAATGTAGGTCAGGAGCCGGAAGTTAGACATATGGATAA
>CAYSOW010000008.1:17099-19384 GCA_964432715.1 uncultured Bacteroides sp. | reverse complement strand
GGCTCAGCAAACAGCTCCGCAGGCAGCTCCGGCTGCTCAGGAGGTTCCGCAGGCTCCGCAGCAGAACCCGACGGAAGATTTGCCTTTCTAAGCGTAAACGATTTCCACAGATAACGGGGTTGCAGGGAGGTGTTTTCTGTAACCCCCTTATCGAGGGAAACGACGCTTCTATATTGTTTAACTAAATTGATACTACTTGGATTCAGATTCGTTTATATCCGGCTTGTCCGGAATCTTTGAAGGTGTTCATTTAAATTCCCCTACGTGGGGAGCGGTGGTCGCCATCCTCTTGGCAGCTTTCTTGCTGGTGATATCGGGCTTTGTGTCCGCTTCTGAAATTGCTTTCTTCTCGTTGAGTCCCACGGACAAGAACGAAATAGAGCAAAGTTCCGCTGTGCGCGATAAGAAAATTCAGTCGTTGTTGGCCGATTCTGAACGTTTGTTGGCTACTATCTTGATTGCCAATAACTTTGTGAATGTGACCATCATCATGCTGTGTAATTACTTCTTTATGAAGGTGATTGAATTTGGTGACTCGGAGGTGCTGAAGTTTGTGGTGCTGACGGTGATTCTTACCTTTATCTTGTTGCTTTTCGGTGAAATTATGCCGAAGATCTACTCTACACATCGCACACTGAAGTTCTGCCGAATGGCGGCCTCTGGCATCTATTTCTTCCGTCGGATTTTCCATCCCATCTCTTCGTTGCTGATGCACTCCACGGTGATTACCAACAAAATGGTGGCGAAGGAGAATTATAACCTGTCGGTGGACGAACTGTCGCAGGCGCTGGAGCTGACCGACAAGAATGATATCAGTGAGGAACGTAACATGTTGAAGGGTATCATCCGCTTTGGAGATGAAACGGCAAAGGAGGTGATGACTTCGCGCATGGATATGGTGACACTGGACGTGCAGACGCCTTATTCGGAGGTGCTTCGCTGCATCGTGGAGAATGCCTACTCGCGTATCCCGGTCTTCTCGGGCTCGGTGGACAACGTGAAGGGGGTGCTCTATACCAAGGATTTATTGCCGCATCTGAACAAGGGTAACAACTTTCGCTGGCAGTCGCTGATGCGTCCGCCTTACTTTGTGCCGGAGACGAAGATGATTGATGATCTGCTTCGCGAGTTTCAGCGCAATAAGGTGCATATCGCCATTGTGGTCGATGAGTTCGGAGGTACTTCGGGCTTGGTGACGATGGAGGATATCATCGAGGAGATTGTGGGCGAGATTAATGACGAGTATGATGAGGAGGAGCGTCCGTACGTGAAGTTGGACGAGTCGACTTACATCTTTGAGGCGAAGACCTTGTTGACCGATTTCTACAAGATTCTGAAGTTGGACGAGGAGGTGTTCGAGCCTGTCGTGGGCGAAGCGGACACTTTGGCGGGCTTGTTGCTGGAACTGAAGGGGGAGTTTCCGAAATTGCATGAGGTGCTCACGTTCCAAACTTTCTCGTTTGAGGTGTTGGAGATGGATGCCCGTCGTATATTGAAAGTAAAAGTAACGATTAAGCCGGAGCGCTCGAACGAGGAGCCTGAGGCGGATGAAAACAAAGATAAGGAGGAATAATTATGGCTTTGTGTATTGAACATCGTGACATCGCGTGGCGTTGGGGCGTTTGGCAGATCGAGGAGTCGCTGGAGGAATTGGCGAAGATGCATCCTTGCGGCGACCGTTATCTGAAGGAGGTGCGTGAGCGCTTCTCCAACGAGAAACGTCAGTTGGAGCGGATGGCTGCTCGTGTGTTGCTCTTTGAGTTGCTGAAAGAGGTGAAGGAGGTGGTCTACTCGCCTACGGGCCGACCTTCGCTGGAGCCGGAGGACGAGGAGAAACCTTGTTCGGTCAGCATCTCTCATTCGGGTGAGTATGTGGCGGTGATGATCTCTTTCTGCGGTGAGTGTGGCATCGACTTGGAACAGTATGGCCCGCGGGTGCAGAAGGTGAAGGAGCGCTTTATGCATCCCGAAGAGGGGGTGAAGGTCTCTGACGAGGTGAAGAAGTGGGCGAAACGCGAAGAGCTCTCTACGGAGGTGCTGGAGGGTTTGCTGCACTGGACGACGAAGGAGGCGCTCTACAAGATGTTGAATCGCACGGATGTGGATTTCCGCGAGGAGTTGCGCCTGCCTGCTTTTACGATGTATCGCTTGGGCCGTTTCAATGCCCGGGTGTTCTTGCCGGCTAAACCGAGAACTTCATTGAAGGAGGGGGCTTCTGTGGCCAAAAAGGCGAAGGGTCAATCCTACCCGGTGCTCTATGAACTGTCTAAGGAGTTTGTGATGTC
>CAYSOW010000008.1:14871-16999 GCA_964432715.1 uncultured Bacteroides sp. | reverse complement strand
TGATACTTGTCAGGCGATGATTACTGTTTCGTGATTTCTCCGCAGACGGAGTTATTCATGTGATAGCGTATCTCCTTGGGACTGAAGCCGTGTCCCAGGAGGAACATCAACTTGGTGATGGCGGATTCTACGGTACTGTCGTGTCCGCTCACCACACCGGCTTCCAGCAGGTGGATACCTGTTTCATATCTTTCCATCTCTACGCCACCGGCCAGGCACTGACTGATGTTGACGATGACCAACCCTTTCTGGGTGGCCTCTTTCAGCAGTCGCACGAGCCACTCCTTTTGTGGCGCATTTCCCGATCCGAAGGTCTTCAATACCACGGCACGCAGTCCGGGTACGCTCAGCACGCGCTCCACCAGTTTCTCCTGTATGCCGGGGAAGAGGGTGAGCACGATGACGTTCGTGTCATAGAGCGAGTGGGGAACCAACGGTTTGGAGAAGTCGGGCTTGTGGATGACGTCCTCGAAATATTGGATGTGGATGCCTGCCTTCGCCAGTACGGGATAGTTGTACGACTTGAACGCATCAAAGTTTTCTACGCTGATTTTGGTGGTACGATTACCGCGCAGCAACTGGTTGTCGAAGAAGATGCACACTTCCGGCACCATGGGGGTACCGTCGGCATGTCTGGCTGCAGCAATCTCAATGGCTGTGATGAGGTTCTCCTTACCGTCTGTGCGCAGCATGCCGATGGGCAATTGACTACCGGTCAGGATGACAGGCTTGGTGAGGTTGCCCAGCATAAAGCTGAGTGCGGAGGCGGTGTAGGCCATGGTGTCAGTACCATGCAGCACCACAAATCCGTCGTAGCGGTCGTAGTTATATTGGATAATCTTGACAATCTTTACCCATAAAGAGGGGTCCATGTCTGAGGAGTCAATCGGGGGATTGAACTGGTAGGAACTGATGTGATAGTTGAAGCGTTTCAACTCGGGCACGTGGTTCTGCAAGTGGTCGAAGTTGAAGGTCTCCAGCGCTCCGGTCTCCGGATTCTCAATCATACCGATGGTACCACCGGTGTAAATAAGCAAAACGGAAGGATATCTATTTAATGACATGGCTTTTTCTTTAAAATTCTGCCACAAAGATAGTGAAAATTCTCTATTTTGTAGAATGTAAGACTTTAAAAATAACAAAATGTATTTTGGTCTACTTACAGATAGTAAGCAAGCAGGGGAGTGGAGTGAATAAAAAGAACCCTATCGCTTGGGTTTTTTATCGAAAGCGATAGGGCTCCGGCTTTTCTATTGACGGCTGTCTTTTTTCTCGACAGGTCTTTTTTTAGTGACTGATGTCTTCTTTCAGCTGGCGGATGGCCTGATTCGCATCTTTGGTCTGCTCAATCAGCGTAACGAAGCGACTACCGATGATGGCACCGGCAGCATGAGCGCAGGCGGCGTCATAGGTTTGCTTGTTGGAGATACCGAAACCAATCATGCGCGGGTTGCGCAGGTTCATCGACTCAATGCGTTTGAAGTATGCCTGCTTCTGTTCGTTGAAGTCCTTCTGTGCACCGGTGATGGCTGCCGAAGAGACCATGTAGATGAATCCGTCGGTGTGTTCATCAATGAAGCGGATGCGCTCCTCTTGTGTCTCCGGTGTAATCAGCATGATGATGCGCAGGTCGTACTTGTCGGCAATGGCTTTGTAGTGCTCGATATAGTCCTTGAAGGGCAGGTCGGGGATGATCATGCCATCAATGCCGCAAGCCACGCACGATTGGCAGAAAGCTTCGAAGCCGTACTGCATAATCGGGTTGAGGTAGCCCATCAGAATCAAGGGGATGTTCACCTCTTTGCGGATATCCTTCAGCTGCTCAAAGAGTACGCGCAGCTTCATGCCGTTGCGCAGTGCTTGGGTGGCTGCGCTCTGAATCACCGGACCGTCGGCCATCGGGTCGCTGAAGGGGATACCTATTTCCACCATGTTTACGCCGTTGTTTGCCAAGGCTTTGATGGTGTCTACCGTTCCCTCTAAGGTGGGGTGACCGGCACAAAAATAGATGGACAGTACAGATTCTTTCTGTTGACTGAATAATTGATTAATGCGATTCATTGTTTTATCTCGTTTTTTGTTTTATTTCTGTTCTTCTTCTTTATTTGCCCGCAAGGGGTTGCGTATG
>CAYSOW010000008.1:12236-14771 GCA_964432715.1 uncultured Bacteroides sp. | reverse complement strand
TTAAAGGCTTGTACGTTTAAAGTCCCGTATGAAGGCTTCCAGACTCGCTGCATCCTTTTGGGCGGGAGCGGTTTCAAACCCGCTGTTCAGGTCGATTCCTGCCCAACGGGGGTGGTGAAGGGCTTGTAGGGCCTCCAGATGTTCCGCCTTGATGCCTCCGCTCAGCAGGAAGGGAACGCTTCCTGTGTAGTGGTCGAGGAGCGACCAATCGAAACGCTTTCCCGAACCTCCATAGCTGACGCAGGCGGTATCAAAGAGAAAGTAGTCGCAAATTCCCTCGTAGGCTTCCGTCTGCTTGAAATCTTCGGCTGTAGCGATGGAGAAGGCTTTCACAATCTTTGTGGGTTTCTCTTCCTTTTCTTCCTTCTTCTCTTTCTCCTTTTCTTCCTCTTCTTCCTGCTCTTTCTCGTTCTCTTTCGTTTCCTCACGCTGCTCCAGACGCTTCAGCTCCTGCTTTAAATCCTCACAGAACGCCGGTGTCTCCTTGCCATGCAACTGGATGACCTGCAGTCCGAACTGCTCCTTACGCTGCAGAATCTCCTCCACGGAGGCATTCACAAAGACACCCACCCGGAGGGCTCGCTGTGGCAGATAAGCAGGACACACCTCGACATAGCGCGGGGAGCGTGGGAAGAAGATGAAACCCATCCACTCCGCTCCGGCTTCCTCCACTTGGCGAATATTCTCGGCTTCGCGCATGCCGCACACTTTCACTATCATGACAGCTGTTCGATAAATCGGTGCAACGTCTCGCCCGGTTGGGGAGTCTTCATGAAGGTCTCCCCAATCAGGAATCCGCGGTAACCCACTTCACGCAACTGCTTCACGGTCTCCGGGTTGGAGATGCCGCTCTCAGAGACGCGCACGTACTGCTTCGGCAGTTTAGCGGCCAGGTCGAACGAGGTGGCCACATCCGTATGGAACGTGCCGAGGTGGCGGTTATTGACGCCCACCATGTCCACACAGTCATTCAGATACGCCAGTTCCCCTTCGCTATGAATCTCCAGCAACACCTCCAGCGAGAGCTCGTGTGCACGGGTGGCCAAGTGTCTGCACTCGTCGACCGTTAGGCAAGCGGCAATCAGCAATACGGCGTCGGCACCCACCACACGTGCTTGGTGCAACTGATATTCATCAATGATGAAATCCTTGCGCAGGATGGGCAGGTCCACCAGCGGACGGGCGGTCTTGAGAAACTTCAAAGAACCTCCGAAGAAGGGCTCGTCGGTGAGGATAGAGAGGGCAGAGGCACCGTTGGCGGCATAGCTGGCAGGAATCTCCTCGGCTCGTCCCTCCTCCTTAATCCACCCCTTCGAGGGCGATTTGCGTTTAAACTCGGCGATGATGCCGTAGGGGGATTGACTGAGCGATTGCTTCATGCTGATGACGGGGCGAGTCTCCTCCTCCGCCATCTCCTTCAGCAAAACGGGGTCGAACATACTGCGCTGGAAGGCCACTTCGGTGCGCTTTTGGGCAACAATGGTATCTAAAATGTCCATGAGAAAAAATGATTAGCTATTGATTTCAACAAAATGTTTGAAGGTGCGCAGGGCTGCTCCGCTCTCCAATGACTCGCGGGCGATGGCCATGCACTCTTCGATGCTCTTCTCCGGCTCCATGGCTTGGATGGCGAAGGCGGCATTGGTCAGCACGACGTCGGTCTGTGCTTTGGTGGCACGGTTCTCCAACACGCGGTCGAAGATGCCGGCTGCCTCCTCTTTCGTGGCACCGCCATAGAGCTCTTCGGGACGAGCTACGCCCAGTCCCAACTCCTTCGGCTCATACACCTGCTCGTAGTTGGTGGTCGTCACTTTGAACTTGTCGGTCAGTGAGATCTCGTCGTAACCGTCGATGCTGTTGACGATGGCAAAGCCGATACCCAGGCGTTGGAACACGTTGGTGTAGAGGCGCATCTGGTTCAAGTCGGCCACACCCAGCAACTGGTAAGCGGGCTTGCAGGGGTTAACCAGCGGGCCCAGCAGGTTGAAGATGGTGCGCACTTGCAATGCCTTTCTTACGCCGGCCACATACTTCATGGCGGGGTTGAAGAGCGGTGCATGCATATAGACGATGCCGCACTCCTCCATGGAGCGTGTCAGCTTCGCCTGCTCATTGGTGAACTTCACTCCGTGCTGCTCGATGACATTGCTGGCACCGCTCACTGAGGTGGCTCCGTAGTTACCGTGTTTGGCTACGTGGTAACCGGCTCCGGCCACTACAAAGCAGGCGCAGGTAGAGATGTTGAAGGTGTTCTTGCCGTCACCTCCCGTACCTACGATATCGATGGGACGATAGGCGTCCAAATCCACCGGAACGCGTGTCGTCATCAGGGCTTCTCTGAAACCGATCAGCTCGTCTACGGTCACGCCTCTCATCTGGAAAACGGTGAGGAGGGCAGCGATCTGAGCCTCGGGATATTTTTCTTTGGTAATGTTTAAGAGGATCTCTTTGGTCTCCTCCTGTGTAAGCTCTTCGTGCTGGAAGAGTCGATTTAAGATTGCTTTCATTGCTTTATTTCTTTTATAAAGGGTTATA
>CAYSOW010000008.1:1219-12136 GCA_964432715.1 uncultured Bacteroides sp. | reverse complement strand
GCTTCCGCCTAGTGCTTCAGCCAGTTGCTCAACATCAGCTTTCCGTCGGGCGTCAGCACCGACTCGGGGTGGAACTGGATGCCGCGGATGTCGTAGGTCTTGTGGCGCAGCGCCATGATCTGTCCCTCCTTGCTGCGTGCAGTCACCTCCAGCGTCTCGGGGAATTGCTCGTCGCTCACCACCCATGAGTGGTAACGTCCCACGGCAAACTCCTCGCCCAATCCCTCAAAGATGTAGTCGTGGTTGCACTGATCCACCGGTGTCTGCACGCCGTGGAACACCTCCGAGAGGTTGGTCAGTACACCGCCGAACACCTCACCGATGGCTTGGTGACCGAGGCAAACACCCAGGATGGGCTTCTTCCCCGCATAGGTGCGAATCACATCCAGCAGCAGTCCCGCTTCCGAAGGAATACCGGGGCCCGGTGAGAGAATAATCTTATCGTAAGCTTGCAACTCGTCCAGCGCGAAGCAATCGTTTCTGACGACAGTCACCTCCGCTCCCAGCTCTCTGACCAAGTGCGAGAGGTTGTAGGTGAACGAGTCGTAGTTATCTATGATGACGGTTTTCATACATGTCTTCTTTTAATGCTTGTACATATTTTTATTCTATCCATTCGGCCTCTTACATTCTTTCAGCCATCATAATGGCCTTCTTCAAGGCGCCCAGCTTATTGTTCACCTCCTGCAACTCATACTCCTCGTTGCTCTTGGCCACAATACCGCCGCCTGCCTGGAACCACAACACATTGTTACGGCTCACGAAGGTACGGATGGTGATGGCTTGGTTGAGGCTGCCATTCAGTCCGATGAAACCGATGCAACCACCGTAGGCACCGCGGTTGTGGGGCTCATACTCGCTGATCAGCTGCATGGCTCTCACCTTCGGCGCGCCCGAGAGCGTTCCTGCGGGGAAGGTATCGATAAAGGCCTTGATAGGGTCAGCCCCTTCGTCCAGGTCGCCGCTCACACGGCTCACCAAGTGGATGACGTGGCTGTAGTATTGGGTGTCTTTGAAGAATTCCACCTTCACGTTGTGACAGTTGCGGCTCAAGTCGTTGCGGGCCAAATCCACCAGCATCACGTGCTCGGCATTCTCCTTCGGATCGGCCAACAGAGCGGCAGCCAGTGCTGCATCCTTCTCCTTGTCACCGGTGCGTCGGGTGGTACCGGCAATCGGGTCGATGTACGCCTTTCCTCCCTCGATGCGACAGTGGGTCTCGGGAGAGGAACCGAAGATACGGAAGCCTCCGAAGTCGAAGTAGAAGAGGTAGGGCGAAGGGTTGATGCTACGCAGGGCGCGATAGAGCTTGAAGTCGTCGCCCGCAAAGGGTTGGATGAATCGGCGGGAGAGGACAATCTGGAACACGTCGCCACGCAGGCAGTGCTGAATGCCCTTACGGATGTTGGCCTTGTGCTCCTCGTCGGTCAGCGGACTGGTGGTGGGGCCTACGGCATGAAACTCGTAGGTGGAGTAGTTGCGGTTCTGAATGGCCTTCTCCAGCGTGCTGAGGTCGGCCTCTTCGCCCTCGTCCACCATCTCCAGCATCATCATCTCGTTCTTGAAGTCGTTGAAGACGATGAGGTATTTATAGAGGATATAGAGCATGTCCGGTGCGTCGTTGGTACGCTCGGTGCTATCCTTCACGGGGATGTGCTCAAAGTAGCGCACGGCGTTGAAGGAGGTGTATCCGTAGAGGCCGCAGTAGTGGGCATATTCGCCTGTCACCCGGAAGTGGCTCAGGAACTCGTTGATGGCATTGTCCACGCGATATTCATCGCTCACAGGCTTCTCTTCCACGCTACCGTCGGGGTAGGTAAAGATGGCCATGCCGTGGTGAATGGCCACATTGGCCAGGGGGTGCAGACCGATGAAGGAGCGGTTGTTCTCGCTACCGTGGTAGTCGGAACTCTCCATCAGTGCGCTCTGCGGAAAGGTGTCACGCACCTTCAGATAAGTGCTCACCGGTGTGTGCAGGTCGCCCAACACTGTCTTTTGGGCTGTATGGTAAGTAAATTGTTTCATGTGATTACTCCTCTCCTTCTTCTTTGGGTTTGTTTTTCAGATAGGTCTCGATGTCTTTGTCGCCACGTCCGGAAACGGTCAACACCACCACGTCGGTCGGCTGGAAGTGCATCTTCGGCAGTGCACCGAGGGCGTGAGCTGATTCCAAGGCGGGGATGATGCCCTCCAGACGAGTCAACTCGTAAGCGGCTGCCAGTGCTTCGTCATCGTTGATGGCCAACACGGTGGCACGTTTCTGAGAGGCCAGATTGGCATGAATCGGACCGATGCCGGGGTAGTCCAGACCGGCTGAGATGGAGTAGGGCTCCTGAATCTGTCCGTCCTCATCCTGCATCACCAGCGTACGTGAGCCGTGGATGATGCCCAGCTTACCACAGTGGATGGTGGCTGCCGACAGGTTGGTGTCTACGCCCATACCACCGGCTTCTGCCAATACAATCTTCACGCGATCGTCGTCCAGGTAGTGGTAGATGGTTCCGGCAGCGTTACTACCGCCACCCACGCAGGCCATGAGGTAGTCGGGATAGTCGCGACCTTCCTTCTCCAGCAACTGCTTCTTGATCTCCTCGCTGATGACGCTCTGCAAGCGAGCCACCATGTCGGGGTAGGGGTGCGGACCCACTGTTGATCCAATAATATAATAGGTGTTCGAGGGATGGCAGCACCAGTCGCGAATGGCCTCGTTCGTAGCGTCCTTCAGGGTCATGTTGCCCGAAGTAACAGCCACCACCTTGGCGCCCAGCATCTTCATCTTCTCCACATTGATGTGCTGGCGAGCCACGTCGGTCTTACCCATGTAGACCACGCACTCCATGTTCATCAAGGCACACACCGTTGCGGTAGCCACACCGTGTTGTCCGGCACCGGTCTCTGCAATGATACGCGTCTTGCCCATGCGTTTGGCCAGCAGAATCTGTCCGATGGTATTATTGATTTTGTGTGCACCGGTGTGGTTCAAGTCCTCTCTCTTCAGATAAATCTTGCAACCGTAGCGCTCTGAAAGACGTTTGGCCAGATAGAGGGGTGAAGGGCGTCCCACATAGTCGCGGAGCAACTGATTGAACTCTTGTTTGAAATCTTCACTCTCAATGACCTTCAGATAGGCCTCTTTCAAATCGCTTACACATTTATGAAGAATCTCCGGAATGTAAGCTCCGCCAAATTCTCCATAGTAACCTTCTTCATTGACTTGGTAACTTTTCATTGCTATATATCTTCTTTAATTGTTTATCAAAATCGGTTTATACGTTCTCTAACAGATGTTTGAAAAAGGGGTAAAAAACAAAAAGGACCGTCGTAAGTACGACAGCCCTTTATGTTTTATTTCCCTGTAAACACATACGGGTTCATCCCTTACGACTTTTTCAGTTGCAAGCAGCACCACCACCAATATGTATTCACGAAATTTTTCATCTACGTATAACTATTATTCTTTTTTTATTTGTCGCAAAAGTAGGGCTTTATTTGATAACTGCAAACAAAAACAGAACTTTTTTTGCGAAAAAGTGATATTTTATTCTTCTTCCCACTCCAACTTGCGCACTTCGGCATTGCTCATCCGGGGAATCTCCTTCATCTCCTTCCGGTAGAACACCGACTGGATGGCTCTGTTCATCAATCCGTGCCCCACGGCCAGCACCGTCTCTCCCGGGAATTCCTTTCGTATCATCTGCAGAAACTCAGCGGCCCTTGCACGCATCGCCTCCACACTCTCCACATCCTCCGGGAAGGGTGTTTGCTGAATCTCCGGAATCAGTCGCCCCGTAAAGCTACCCCAGTCGCGTTCGCGCAGCAGGGGAGTGGTGGTCAGGGGCAGATGCAACCGCTCGTTCAGCAGTTGTGCCGTGTCGATGCATCGTTGTAAATCGCTGCACACCATCCGGTCGAAGTGCGTCTGCTTCAGTTCTTCCCGCAGTGCGCACACCTGCTCTACCCCCTGTGCAGAGAGTTTTCCCGGCAGATGTCCCTGCAGAATATGTTGTGCGTTCTCTTCCGTCTCCCCGTGTCTCACCAGGTAGAGCGTCGTTGTCTGTCTGTTCGTTTGTTCCATAATCTTTCAGAAAATCGTAACAAAAGTACAATTTTAATTGTTTCTTCTAAGAAAAAAGGCGTACTTTGTTCGCAATTTTTAGGAGTATACTAAAAAAGCGGTTTTTTAGCATACATAAATTTATCATATATAATTTAAGCATACTATAAATATAAGCATATCTATGAGATTTAATTCAAATTCAATGTTACGCACCCTCTTCTCGCTCTTGATTGGAGTGGCGCTGATTGTATGGGCAGAAGAGGCCGGTAAGTATCTGGTCATCCTCTTGGGTGCCGGATTCTTCTTTCCTGCGCTTCTTTCCCTCCTTCTTTTCCTGACGCATCGCAAACAAGAGGGCGCTCCCGCCATGGCTTTCCCTTTCTTCGGATTGGGTAGTCTGGTCTTCGGCTTCTGGCTGATGATTAATCCCGGCTTCTTTGTGGCGTTTCTGATGTACTTGTTGGGTGCCTTGCTGCTCTTTATGGGCATCTCGCTGCTCGTCAATCTGGTGGGTTTCCGCCGTCTGATGTCAGTGGGCGTGGGCTTCTATGTGCTCCCTTCCTTGCTCATCCTGGTGGGCTTGCTGGTGCTCTGGAACCCCTTCTCTGCGGCGTCCATCCCTTTCATCCTCTTGGGTGTCAGCTGCATCTTCTATGCTGTCTCCAACGCCATCAACGACTTGAAATTCCGTCGTCAGGAGGCGAAGATCATTGAGGAGATTCAGGAGGCTGAGGCTGCCGAAGATGCTGCTTCTGCGGAGGCTGCTGCGTCTGCTTCGTCTTCGTCCGCAGAGGGCAATGGCTCTTCTTCAGAAATCATCGAAACGGTGGATGCTGAAGAGGTGAAATAATGCGCTTATGGCTTCTGTAGATAGAAGCATCTTCAGAGTTCATAGCCATAACTTCTAAAGATAGAGCTATAGTTTCTGATAGCAGAAAACTTCAGTCCTAATCGCATAGGACACGAATCCTGACCGCAAGGGACTACAGTCCCGACCGCAAAGGACGTTCTTGATGCAGTGACGTGATGATAAAGCTTATGATATAACTAAAATAAAAGCCCCCTCGGTGCAGACCGTAGGGGGCTTTTGGTTGAATATAGCTTCAGAGAAACTCCTTATTTCACAGGAATCTTCTCGATACGGCGGATATGACGTCCACCTTCAAACTCCGTATTGAAAAACTCGTTGAGTATCTGATCGGCAACCTCCGTACTGATAAAACGTCCCGGCATGACCAACACATTGGCGTCGTTATGCTGACGTGCCAAGTGGGCAATCTCCGGCTCCCAACACAAAGCGGAACGAATTCCCTGGTGGTGGTTCAAGGTCATGTTGATGCCGTTACCGCTACCACAGATAGCGATGCCCGGATAACACTCGCCTGCCTCCACCGCAAACCCCAACGGGTGGGCAAAGTCCGCATAATCACAGCTTTCTTCCGAGTAGGTACCGAAGTCTTCATACTCCCAACCTTTCGCTTCCAGCCATTTCTTCACAAATTGTTTCAACTCAAAACCGGCGTGGTCAGATGCTAAACCTATTTTTTTCATAACATTGCTTTAACTTGTTTGTATACATTCTCTGCGGTGAATCCCAATTTCTCATCGAGCACTTTGTAGGGTGCTGAGAAACCGAAGGACTCCAGTCCGAAGACTTTACCGTTGCTTCCTACCAATCCTTCCAGGTTGACGGGCAGACCGGCGGTCAAACCGAATACTTTGGCTCCTGCGGGGATAACTGACTCCTGATACTCTTTGCTCTGACTGCGGAACAAGCCCTCAGACGGCACAGAGACGATGCGAATCTTCACACCCTCGGCACGCAGCAACTCGGCTCCTGCCACCAAGGTTGATACCTCAGAACCTGAAGCCACCATGATGACATCGGGGTTCTCGTCGGCACCGGCCACGATGTAAGCACCCTTCGCTGCCTGGTTGTAATCGGTACCTGCGGGCAGGTTGGTGATGTTCTGACGAGAGAAGATGAGGGCAGTCGGAGTGGTGGTGTTCTCCATGGCCAAACGCCATGCCACGGTAGTCTCCTCAGCATCTGCCGGACGAAGTACCAACATGGAGTTGTGACCCTTGTGGTTCTTCAGTTTCTCCATCAGTCGAATCTGAGCCTCTTGCTCTACCGGCTCATGCGTAGGACCGTCTTCTCCCACACGGAAGGCGTCGTGGGTCCAGATGAATTTCACCGGAAGCTCCATCAACGCTGCCATACGGATGGCGGGTTTCATGTAGTCGGAGAATACGAAGAAGGTGGCGCAGGCGGGGATTACACCTCCGTGGAGGGCCATACCCAAGCAGCAGCAAGCCATGGTCAGCTCTGATACACCGGCTTGGAAGAAGGCACCGCTGAAGTCACCGTTGGTGAAGGCGTGTGTTTTCTTCAGGAATCCGTCGGTCTTATCCGAGTTGGAGAGGTCGGCTGATGCCACAATCATGTTCTCCACCTGAGTGGCCAATGCACCGAGTACAGTGGCTGAAGCACCACGGGTAGCGGCGTTCGGTTTCTGCTCGATGGCTTCCCAAGCTACTTTCGGAGCCTGGTTGGTAAACCAGCTTTCCATCTTCGCTGCCAGTTCCGGATTGGCTTTTGCCCATGCTGCTTTGGCTGCATATTTCTTGGCAACAATCTCCTTCAGTTCAGCGGCACGTTTAGCGTAGAGCTCTTTCACCTCCGGGAAGATCTGGAACGGCTGAGTCGGGTCGCCACCCAGGTTCTTGATGGTGTTCGTGTAAGCGTCGCCACCCAACGGGGCACCGTGTGTAGCGCAGTTGGCCTCGTAGCTGGAGTTGTCGGCTTTACGTGCACCCTTACCCATGATGGTCTTACCGATGATCAACGTCGGACGTTGCTTCTCTGCTTTCGCCTCTTTCAAAGCCTCGCGGATAGCGTCGGGGTCGTTACCGTTGATGGTGATTACCTTCCAGTTCCATGCCTCATATTTCTTGGCTGTGTCCTCGCTCATCACGGCTTTACACTCGGTAGAGAGCTGGATGTCGTTGGAGTCGTAGAACATAATCAGGTTGTCCAAGCCCAGGTGACCGGCGATACGTCCGGAGCCTTGTGAAATCTCCTCTTCGATACCACCGTCTGAGATGTAGGCGTAGATGGTCTGATCCATCACCTCGCCGAAGCGTGCTTTCAAGAACTTCGCTGCGATGGCGGCACCCACTGCAAAGGTGTGTCCCTGTCCCAACGGACCGGAAGTGTTCTCAATACCTCTCATCACGTCCACCTCGGGGTGTCCCGGAGTGGGGCTGCCCCATTGACGGAACTGTGACAGCTCGTCCATGGTGAATTTGCCTGTCAGTGAGAGCACTGAGTAGAGCATCGGTGACATGTGACCCGGGTCGAGGAAGAAACGGTCACGTCCTTCCCAACGGGGATTCTCGGGGTCGTACTCCAGAAATTCGCTGAAGAGTACGTTTACAAAGTCAGCTCCTCCCATGGCGCCACCCGGGTGACCGGAGTTGGCTTTCTCTACCATAGAAGCCGCCAAGATACGGATGTTGTCCGCTGCGCGGTTCATAATTTTTTTGTCATTCATATCTGTAGTTTGTTATAAAGTTAATTATTTTGATTACTTCTTCTTTCTGCTTGCCTTTAGATTTGCTCTTCTGAGACCTGCTCTTCTGAGAACTTGCCCAGCTTCAGGTACTTCTCATAGAGCTGCTGATAGAGCGCTGCGTTGGCTGCGTTGGGCTGATACTCCTTCGCAAATCCGGAGTTCATGGCGGCAATGGCATCCTCCACTTGCGTATAGACACCGGCTGCTGTGGCGGCAAACATGGCAGCACCCAGGGCGCAGGCTTGGTCGGTGCGACACACCTTGATAGGCATGTTCAGCACGTCGCTCATGGTCTGCATCACGAAGGGCGATTTCAGGGCAATACCACCGATGCCAATCACTTGGTCGATGCGTACGCCTTCCTGAATGAAGCGGTCGGCAATGGCTTTCGTACCGAAGGCGGTGGCTTCCACCAGGGCACGATAGATGTGCGGTGCCGAGGTGCCCAGTGTGATACCGGTGATGGCTCCCTTCAGCAACTGGTTGGCATCCGGTGTACGGCGGCCGTTCATCCAGTCGGTAGCGATTACGGCACTCTCGCTGATGGGAATCTTCTCCGCCTCTACCGTCAGTGCCGGGATGATGCGGTCGCAAGTCTCGTCAATCAGTTTCGCCTTCGTCTCCTCGTCGAGCAAGGTCGACTGTCCAATCATATTCTTCACCGGGAACTCCAGCACGCGCTTAAACCACGCGTAGATGTCGCCGAAAGCCGACTGACCGGCCTCCAGTCCCACCATGCCCGGAATCACCGAGCCATCCACCTGTCCGCAGATACCCTTAATCAGGTTCTTGCCGATTTCCTCATACGAAGCCACCATCACGTCGCACGTAGAGGTTCCGATGACGCGCACCAGGGTGTGGGGCGTTACACCGGCACCCACAGCGCCCATGTGACAGTCGAAGGCTCCGCCGGCCACTACCACTTTCGTGGAGAGTCCCAAGCGCTCAGCCCACTCCTCAGAGAGGGTACCCACCGGTTTGTCGGCCGTCTCCGTCTCCGTGAACAGACGCGCTCTGAAGCCCTTCAACAACGGGTCGAGAGCTGTCAGGAACTCCTCGGAAGGCAGGCCGCCCCAATCTTTGTGCCACATGGCCTTGTGACCCTCGGCACAACGACTGCGTACGATGTCTTTCGCCTGCTTCACGCCTGTAATCAAGGCCGGCAACCATTCGCAATACTCCACGATGGAGTAGGCTTTGGCACGCACAGCCTCGTCCTGACGCAACACGTGCAGCGCCTTGGCCCAGAACCACTCCGAAGAGTAGATACCGCCCTCATACGCGCTGAAATCGGTCTTCCACTCCTTGCAGAGCTTGTTGATCTCAGCAGCCTCCTGAACGGCTGTATGGTCTTTCCAGAGCACGAACATGGCGTTCGGGTTCTCGGCAAACTCAGGCAGCAAGGCGAGGGGAGTACCGCTCTCGTCCGTAAAGGCGGGCGTACTGCCGGTGGTATCAAAAGCGATGCCCACCACCTTCTCGGCCGTGCCTGCGGGACATTTGCTCAATGCCTCCTTCACACTGCCCTCCAGCACCTCGATGTAATCCAGCGGGTGCTGACGGTATTGGTTGATGCCCGGGTTGCAGTAGAGTCCCTGCTTCCAGCGCGGGTAATACTTCACAGCCGTAGCGAGTGTCTCGCCGTTCAGCGCATTGACCACAATGGCTCTGGCGGAGTCACTACCATAATCGAGTCCGATGACAAATTTCTCTTCCATAGTAGTAGGCGTTTATTAGCAGAGTGCTTTGTTCAGCATATAGTAAACCTCGTTCATGCGCAACTCTTTCTTGAAGTCGCGGATGTTGGTGTTCTTGTCGATGATCACCAGCTCGATGCCTGCAATGTCGGCATAGTCTTCCCAGTACTCGCTGGTCAGGTCGTATGAGAAGCTGGAGTGGTGTGTACCGCCTGCCAGGATCCATGCACCTGCACCCACTTCGAAGTTGGGCTGCGGAATCCAGAGTGCTGAGGCTACCGGCAGTTTCGGCAGTTTCTTTGATTTGATGCACTCCACTTCGTTCACAATCATGCGGAAGCGGTTGCCCATGTCTACCACGGTGGCTGCCACACCGGCACCTTGTTTAGAGGTGAACACCAAGCGTGCGGTCATGCTGTCGATACCGATGCTCAGGCGGTGAACCTCCAGTCTGGGTTTCTCTTCAGAGATCAGCGGAGAAACCTCCAGCATGTGGGCCTGCAGAATGGCGCTCTGCTGACCGTCGAAGTTGAGGGTGTAGTCCTCCAGGAATGAGCAACCTTTGCCCATGCCCTGACTCATGAACCAGGTGGTACGATAGAGCGCAGCGGTCTTCCAGTCGCCCTCGGCACCGAAACCGTAACCTTCGGCCATCAAGCGTTGTGAGGCCAAGCCCGGAATCTGGTCGAACTCGCCCAGGTCGTCAAAGTTGGTGGTGAAACCTTTTGCGTTATAGTGTTTCAGGCAGCGACGCAGAGCAATCTCCGCTTTGGCAGCGTTCCAGATTTTCTGGTAGTTCTCTGTGCCCTCCTGCTCCAGTTCGGGAGCGTGTGCATATTCTTTGAAGTAGGTAGCCACCAGTGCTTTCACCTCTTCGTCCTTGATGTCCTTGTGGAACTCCATCAGCTTGTTCACCGGACAGTAGTCTACGTGGTAGCCCAGCACCTGCTCAGCGCTCACCTTGTCGCCATCCGTCACAGCCACGTTGTTCATCTGGTCGCCGAATCGCAGAATCAGCATGTCCTGAGCATCTGCCCAGGCAGCACAAACGCGCATCCAGACAGCAATCTTCTTCTGCGCCTCCACGTCTTGCCAGTGGCCTACCACCACCTTGCGGTTCTTGCGCAGGCGAGAGCAGATATGACCGAATTCACGGTCGCCGTGGGCACTCTGGTTCAGGTTCATGAAGTCCATGTCCATCGTCTCCCAAGGAATCTCCTTATTATATTGGGTATGGAAGTGGAGGAGCGGTTTCTTCAGCTCCTGCAAGCCGTGAATCCACATCTTGGCAGGCGAGAAGGTGTGCATCCAGGTGATGACGCCGATACATTTGCTGTCGTTGTTGGCAGCTTTCATCGTCTCTGTCACCTCTTTTGAAGAGTTCACCGTGCCTTTGTAGACCACCTTCACCGGAAGGTTGCCCGACTCGTTCAAACCTGCTACCATCGCGTTAGAGTGTGCGTCTACTGCGATCACTGCGTCACCTCCGTACAAAAGCTGTGCTCCTGTAACAAACCATACTTCAAAATTATCAAATGTCATTGTAGTAATTATTTAGTTCTTTTAATACTGTTCGTTCTTTTTC
>CAYSOW010000008.1:0-1119 GCA_964432715.1 uncultured Bacteroides sp. | reverse complement strand
TTATTTCTTCTGACCGTAGTAAGCGTTCGGCCCGTGTTTACGAGAGAAATGCTTCTCCACCAGCAACGGATTCATCGTCAGCTGCGGATTCACCGTGTAAGCAATGCTGGCCATCTTAGCCACCTGCTCCATCACCACTGCGTTGTGCACCGCCTCGTGGGCATCCTTGCCCCATGAGAACGGACCGTGGTTCTTCACCAGCACGCCCGGGGTGTGCATCGGGTTCATCCCTTCAAAACGCTTCACGATGACGTTACCCGTCTCCAGCTCGTAGTTCCCCATCACTTCCTCCTCCGTCATGTCGGCGGTGCAAGGAATGGCCTGATGGAAGTAGTCGGCATGCGTTGTGCCGATGTTGGGCAAGTCGATGCCTGCCTGTGCCCATGCCGTAGCATACGTAGAGTGGGTGTGCACCACGCCCCCGATCTCCGGAAAGGCTTTATAGAGTACCAAGTGAGTAGGGGTGTCCGAAGAGGGGTTCAGTGAGCCCTCCACGATGTGACCGTCCAGGTCGACCACCACCATATCCTCGGCTTTCATTACGTCATAATCCACACCGCTCGGTTTGATAACCACCAAACCCTTCTCGCGGTCGATGGCAGAGACATTACCCCAGGTGAAGATCACCAGGTCATGCTTTACCAAATCCAAGTTAGCTCTAAAAACTTTTTCTTTTAACGCTTCTAACATCGTTGTTTCAGTTTAATCGCGCTTCACTCCAAACTTAAAGTGACTCGCTTTATAGTTTAAATTTCATCACCCGCTCGTAAGAGTCCTTGTTGAATTGATACAAGAAGGCTCCTCGTTTCGAGGTTGTTTTATCAATCATTTCCGTCTTCTCGATGAAGTCCATCTCAGCCACCTTCTTGCGGAAGTTACGCTTGTCGACCGACTCCCCTTGAATAGCCTCATAGAGGTTTTGGAGTTGAGTTAACGTAAACAACTTTGGCAGCAGATTGAAGCTGATAGGCTCCGAAGAGGCCTTCTGCCGAATCATCTTGCGCGCCTGTGCCACCATCTCGTCGTGGTCGAAAATCAGTTTCGGCACCTCAGCGACGGGCGTCCAGTAGGCGTTGTGCTCCTCCACCAGTTGTTTGTCGTACGCATCAATATCGATGA
>CAYSOW010000007.1:0-38224 GCA_964432715.1 uncultured Bacteroides sp. | reverse complement strand
CCACTTCTGCTTCTTGGGCAGTTGAAGTCTCTTCCACAGATTCCTGCTCAGCCTCTTCTGCAGCTTTTGCTTCTTCCTTCGCTCTTTCCTCCGATTGAATATCCTCCAGGGCCCGTTGAATCTGTTGGAGGACAATCTCCTTGTCGCAGAACCAGTCGACGGACCATACCTTCAGGATGTTCCAGCCCAAGTGATGAAGCACCTTCGGCTGTACAATCTCACGGTCGCGGGCGGTGAGCGTCTGGGCATAGTGGTAACCGTCAATCAGGATACCCAGGATGTAGGTCTCCGGATGCTCGGGAAGAGAAATGGCAACGTTTACCTTGAAGTTGGATTTACCCACATTGACGTGACACGAGTAGCCCATGTCGGTCAGGTGATGCTCAATCTCTTTGGTCAGTTGCTCCGGATCATTGGGTTGCAACTGCTTCTGCGGAATCACCAACTGTCCGCTGATGGCATACTCCAGGAACCGCTTCAAGCAAGTAACTCCTACGCTGGAAGTGCGACTCAGGTCAATCTGTTGCGGCAGGAGGGTGGAGAAGACCTTCATCTCCTGACGTGCACGGGTGATGGCCACATTCAGACGTCTCTCGCCACCTATGCGGTTCAGCGGACCGAAGTTCATGGATACCTTGCCGTCGACGTCGGGACCGTAGCCCACACTGAAGAGGATGATGTCACGCTCATCTCCCTGCACATTCTCTAGATTCTTCACAAAGAGCGGCTCGGGGGATTGCATCATGAAGTTCTCCAGTTTCTTGTCTTTAGCCAGCGCATCCATCAGCATATCCTCAATCTTCATGCTTTGTACGCTACTGAAGGCCACGATACCGATGGAGGCCACGGGACTCTCTCCCTTCATCTGACTACGCAGACGCTGGAGCACATCTTCTACAATGGCTGCCGCTTCGGCTTTGTTGCTGCGCGTGCGGCCGTGGTCGTAACAGCCTTCCACGAATTGGAAGGTTACCTTGCTCGACTGGTCGTCCGTAGAGGGGAAGGTAATCAGTTGCCCGTCGTAGAAGTAGTTGTTACTGAAAGTAATCAAACTCTCGTGGCGCGAACGATAGTGCCAGTTGAGGTGACGTGCCGGATAGCCGAGCGAGATGAAATCATCCAAAACGCTCTCCAGGTCGTCCATGTCAGCCTCTTCGTCAGAAATACTGTTTGCCGTGAAGAAGCTGGTAGGAGGCATCTGTTTCGGGTCGCCCACCACCACTACCGACTTGGCACGGGCGATGGCTCCCACCGCTTCGCACGTGGGCACCTGAGAGGCCTCATCGAAGATGACCAGGTCAAACTGGTAATCGTTCATGTCGAGGTATTGTGACACGGAGATTGGGCTCATCAGCATACAGGGCGTCAGGCGCGGCAGCAGGTGAGGTATCTGGCCGAGGATGCGACGGATGCTCATGCCGCGACCTCCGTTGGCGATGCGTTTCTTCAGGAAGACAAACTCCTCATCGTCATGCACCAACTCGTCTGCCCGGGGCACTTGCGCTGCCAGTCGGCAGTAGATTTCTTCTTTGGTGAGCTCCTGATAGGTTTGAGAGTACTCGCGGTAGCGCTCGATGACCTGCTCGAAGAGCATGCCGTTGAAAGCTCGCAACTCCTCGTCGTGCTCGATGATGTAGGTGGCGATGCTTTGGAAGAAGCCTTTGCGCAGGGCCATCGCTGTCTCCTTGCCCGATTTTCCTTGCATAAAATACTCCATGGCCGGTGAGGAAGGAATTTCCATCAGTTCCAGTGCGGCTATGCTGTAGTGGTACCAGAGGCGTAGGCTGCTCTTGTTGGCACGCCACAGTTCCAGTTCCTGCTTCAGCGTCTCCAGGTCGTTGGTGATGGAGGGAGTGATATAGGCCAGTTTCTTCAACTTCTGGAAGTCGGGCAGCTGCTCCACAATCTGAAGCGGTGTCTTCTTAAAGATCCAACGATTCAGAATTCCTTCCGCCTTCTTCTCCGCTTCTGCAATCTCTCCCGGCAACCGGTCAATCAGTTCTGTAATCTGCTGCTGATTGTCGATGGTGTTTTGCACGGGGAGCAAGTTGCGCAGCGGGTGCTCAGCGGGGTGCTTGTGCAGAATGGTAATCACGGTGTCCAGCTGTTTCAGTTCCTCGCAGATGCTTTCCATGATCTTTTGGCCGACTGATGATGCCCATGCATAATCCACCTCAATGGGTTCGCCTTCCACCTCCAGATAATGGTTGATGCAGTCGAAGAGCGAAAGGTTGTCCTCTCTCCTTTGGTGAACGGACTTGACATATTGGTTCAGTCTTTGGCGTTGTGCCAGCAGCATGGCCGCGCGGTTCTCTACTTCCATATTATGCTGTTTGTGGTCCACCTGAAGCGCTGTGCTCAACTGCCCCAGGAAACACTTCTTCTCTGTCTTGTTGGAGTGAAGTTCCAGGCAGAAAGGTGATAGCCCGATTTGGGTCAGACGGTTCTGTACAACCTCCAAGGCCGCTTGCTTCTCTGCCACGAAAAGTACACGTTTCCCCTGGTAGAGGGCATTCGCAATCATGTTGGTGATGGTTTGCGACTTACCCGTTCCCGGAGGTCCGTAGAGGGTGAAGGCTCGCATCTGACAAGAGTCGACAACGGCCTTCAGCTGCGATGAATCCACATCGATGGGAATGGCGTATTCGGTAGGATTCATATCGTCTAGTTCTTTGAACCGGAGATGATCTGTGAAATCGGCTGTAATCTTCCCGCTCAGGAAACTTTGCAGAATGGGGTTCTCCATAATCTCCTTGTAGTGATTATGAATGTCGTTCCACATCGCGAAATTGGTGAAGGAGAAGATACCTACGCGCGATTCTTCCTCCACTTCCCAGTTGTCTTCTCCTTCGATGGCCTCGCGGAACTGCTGGAAGACGGTGGCGTAATCCACCTCTCCGTTCTCGTCGAAGGGCAGGGAGGAGAAGTCGAGGGAGGTCATCTGGAACGTTTGTCGCAAGAACTCCAGCAAAGTGACGTTGATGGTCGGTTCGTTGTCCAGACGTTTAATGATAAACCTTTTGGAGTGTTGACGCACCAGTTCCACGGGCACCATCAGAATGGGGGCATGGTATGCCTCTTGACTGCTTTCATCTATCCACTTCAGGGAGCCGAGGGTCAGGAAGAACGCGTTGGAGCCGCTCTCTTCCATGGCGTTTCGGGCGGCACGGTAGAGGTTCTTGAAGGAATTGTCTTGCTCGTCCTCATCCTCCTCGTTCTTCTTCTTCTTTTTCTCTATCTGAACCAACGTCTGCAGTTGCCCCTCCTGCAGTTGGGTCAGGGTGTTCTCTATTGATTCCGATTCAATGCGGAGCAGCAACGGGGCGCGATCCATATTCAGCAGCTTGTTGCGCATGCTCAAATCCAACAGTCTGCGCTCCCAAACTTTCAGTTTGGCCAGTGATTTCTGGTCGGGTTCGTCGGCAGATGTCTCTGTAGAACTACCGAGCTCGTTACCTTTATGGGTGGTGACGGTGTGCTCCTCAGAGTCGGTACTTTCCTCTGAAGAGGTGCTTCCCGGTTGAGTCTTCTCCTCGCCCGGTGTTTCCTGTGCCAAGGTGGTTACTCCCTCCTTCTGAATGAAATGCGGAAGGGGAAGAATACCATTGGCACGGCAGCTGAACAAGTCGACGTAGAGGATGAAATTGCGTGCAAATTGATCCAGCGTCTTCATGCCGCATTCAACGGCTTGCTCAAACGTATAGTCTTCGGTGAGTACTGTGGACTCCAGCGGCAACAGAACGCGGTCGTCTTCCAGACAGAAATGGCGGATGAAGCGATAATCGTAGCCCACCATGGGCGGGATGGCTCGTCGCTCCAGCCATACGGCAGGTATGACGTGGGTATCATAACAGATGAATACGGAACTCAGGTTCAGTCGCTCCATGCAGGAACAGAAGAGCAGTGTCAAGTCTACGCAATTGCCCAACTTGTTTCGCAACACATCGTCCACCATCCGGACTTGTTGTCCTTTGAGGTAGGTTGCTGCACTAGACACTTGAAATCTGATATGCTCTTCTTTCAGTGCATCGTAGACAGCTTTGATTTGCGTCCGTTTCCCTTCGATACTTTCAGCCAGGAATCCGTAGAGTGAAGGATTATTGGTCTGTTCCCTCAGTATTTCTGAAGCACGACTCATCACTTTATCGATGAGTGGGTGATGGGGCGTGACGAAGGCAGCCGTCAGTTCCGGATGATATTCTGCGCCCTGCCAGTGGTTGTAGGGCATGAGCAGGATGGGGTATGACTGGCTGAAAAGGGTTTCGTTTCCTGCTGTGATGGAGAGGTTGAACTGACACTGCACCGTTTCGGTGACGGTCATCAGTCGCTCCAGGTTCGGGAGGAGACGCATCTCATCAATAGAAACGGCCGTCCCGTGCGCCAGCATGGGAATGTTGACGATGGATTCTGTCCACCATTCTCCGGAGATGCGAAGCTGTATCTGTCGAAGTTGTTGTGTGTGGTGTGTGTTGCGAAGGATTAGCTTGGAGAAACCTCGGTAGTTGTTGAGCGCCATCGCATAGTTAATCTCGGGTAGGTACTCCACCTCAACGGTACCAACCTTGTTGTCTGATTGTATGAGTTCGTATTCCATAGCTGTATCATTAGTGGTGTAAAATTAGTGTATATTTTGCGATTCGCCCAATGAACAGCATTTTATTTTGCAGCATGTATGTAAAAAAAAGAAGCATCCAACTTTCATTGAATGCTTCCTTTTGTACACCCTCAGGGATTCGAACCCTGGACCCACTGATTAAGAGTCAGTTGCTCTACCAACTGAGCTAAGAGTGCTTTTTGTTATTCGCATCGTTTATTTCCCGATTGCGATGCAAAGGTAGGCATTATTTCGGAACTACCAAAACTTTCCAAGACTTTTTTCGCATTTTTCTTCACTTTTTTTTCTTGAAGGCTTTGAAGAAAGGTGCGCAAATAAGGGCTTTTGATGGATAAGTTTGTGTAAAACAATACGTTAAATCTACATTAAGCGAAAAAGTCCCGTTCGAGCTTTTTTTGCTTCGAACGGGACTTTTAGATGTATTTCCCCGAAATTTTCTTCGAGGGGCTGCAAAATTTTATTCTTTCAACCAGCGATCAAGCCAACGGAAGAAGGTGCGTTGCCACAAAATTCCGTTTTGAGGCTTCAATACCCAGTGATTTTCGTCGGGGTAAATCAATAATTCTGCCGGAATACCGCGAATGACTGCCGCGTTGAAGGCTGACATACCTTGCGAAGCCAGGATACGATAATCTTTCTCGCCGTGGATGCAGAGAATCGGAGTGTCCCATTGATCCACAAATTTGTGGGGCGAGTTGGCAAAGGTGCGCTGTGCCGTGGCGTTGTCTTTATCCCAAGGTGCGCCGGCCATATCCCATTGAGCAAACCACATCTCCTCTGTCTCCAGATATTGCTGCTCCATATTGAAGATACCGTCGTGTGCAATGAAGGCCTTGAAACGTTTGTCGTGGTGACCTGCCAGATAGTAAACGGAATAACCGCCGAAGCTGGCTCCCACACAACCCAGATGCTCCTTGTCGACATAGGGCTCGGAAGCAAGGTCGTCGATGGCGCTGAGGTAGTCGCGCATACACTGACCGCTATAGTCACCGCTGATTTGCTCCAGCCACTCCATGCCGAAGCCCGGCAGACCGCGACGGTTGGGGGCGATGATAATGTAGTCGTTGGCGGCCATGATCTGGAAGTTCCAACGGTATGACCAGAACTGGCTGACGGGGCTCTGCGGACCGCCTTCGCAGAAGAGGAGGGCGGGGTATTTCTTCGACGGGTCGAAGTGGGGCGGATAGATTACCCAAGAGAGCATCTGCTTACCGTCGCTGGTTTTGGTCCAACGTGCCTCTACCTTACCCATGGTGAGCTGGTCGTAGATGGCTTTGTTCTCTGTGGTCAACTGGGTTACTTGGCAATCTTGTGTGCTGACTTTGTAAATCTCGTCGGCCATGCTGATGGAGTGACGTTTGGCAATCAGGTCGTTGCCCAACATGGCGATGGACGCATAGTCGTAGTCGCCCTCGGTGAGTTGCTCCACTTCGCCTTGCAGGTTGGTGCGGTACACCATGGTGGTAGCGTGCCATACGCCGATGAAGTAGAGTGTCTGACTGTCGGGGGCCCAGCAGTAATCATCCACGCCGCTTTCGAACGATTCGGTGACGTAGTTCTTCTCATGAGTCTTCAGATTGAATACACAGAGGCGGTTGCGGTCGCTTTCGTAACCGTCGCGCTCCATGCTCTGCCAAGCAATGTACTGACCGTCGGCCGAGAACTTCGGATTGATGTCGTAACCCATGTTCTTGTCCTCCTCGCTGAAATCTTTACAGAGGTTGATGGCTTTACCACTCTCCAGGTTATAGAGATAGATGTCGGAATCGGTAGAGAAAGCATACTCCTTGCCGGTTTTCTTGCGGCAGGTGTAAGCCACGCTCTTAGAGTCGGGGCTCCAAGCCAGCTGTTCGATACCACCGAAGGGTTTCATCGGAGATTCAAACGGCTCGCCCTCCAGCAAGTCCTTCGCTTCACCCATCTTCTTACCGTCGAAAGCTGCTACGAAGGGGTGGGGAACAGTCTCCGTCCACTCGTCCCAGTGTTTGTACATCAGGTCGTCCACAATGATACCCGAAGCTTTGGGCAGGTCGGGGTAGAGGTCGACAGTGCGCTGACCATACTTCACCTGAGCGATGTAGAGCACTTTACTCTCGTCGGGCGAGAAGCTGAATCCCTCGATATCCTCCTCTACATTGGAGAGTAACTGACGGTGGCTACCGTCGGCATCCATCTCGAAGAGTTCGTTCTTGCCATTTTCGCTGCTCAGGAAGGCAATTTTGCTGCCGCCCTTAATCCAAGCCGGCTCACCTTCACTCCAGCTACCTTTGGTCAGCAGGGTGTTGTCTGTACCGTCTGCATTCATCACATAGATTACACGGTGACTCTTGTTGGCCTCCACACTGTAGTAAGCCACGGTGTAGGCCACCTTGCTACCGTCGGGTGATACTGCCAAACTACCGATACGGCCCATGGCCCAGAGTGCTTCCGGGGTGAGGCGTCCGTCCTTAATCTCGATGGACTGTCTTCCGATGAAAGAAGCGTCCTCCTCCTGGCCCGATTTTCCTCCGGAGCAAGAGGCTAGCATAGTGACTGCCGTCATCATAAGAATTGTTTTTTTCATATACGTGAAATGTTTCAGTTTGTTTCTTTTGAAAAATCCCCTGCCATCCTTGCTATGAAAGAAAGTATGACAGGGGATTTTGTGTACTATATATATAAGGTGTAACCCTTATACGAATTTATCGTTTGAGGCGTGCCTCGCGCTCCTTCTGAATGCGCTCTTGCTCTTTCTGCAACGCTTCCAGTTTCGCCATCATGTTTGAACGCTTGCTCGGGTTGTTCTTGTTGGCTGCTGCACGAGCCTCCAATTTCGCCAAGAGCGCTTTGTCGTCGGTGGTCTTGCGGAGCACCGCCATGATGATGATACTAATCAATCCGGAGATGAAGTAGTAATAGTTCAGTCCGGCAGAATAGTTGTTGAAGATGAAGATGAACATCACCGGCATCAGGTACATCATCCACTTCATGCCCGGCATCTGCTCTTGCGCAGCCTGGTTCTGCTGTTTCATCATGTACATGGTGTTCAGAATGTTGGTTGCACTAAAGAGTAAGCAGAAGAGACTCAGGTGGTCGCCCAGCAACGGAATGTTGAATCCCCAGTTGATGACGTCGTCATAAGTGGAGAGGTCGGGGGCCCACAAGAAGCTCTGTCCACGAAGCTCGATGGCATTCGGCACAAAGTTGAACATGGCGATGAAGACCGGCATCTGAATCAGCATCGGCAGACAGCCACCCATGGGGCTCACACCATATTTGCTATAGACACCCATAATCTCCTGCTGTTTCTTCATGGCATCTTCCTTGTTCGGATATTTCTTGTTGATCTCATCCACATAGGGCTTCAATACGCGCATCTTGGCAGACGACATGTATGATTTGTAGGTGGTGGGATAAACCAGCAACTTCAGAACGATGGTCATCAGCAACAATACCACACCCATGTTGAGTCCCCAGTTGGTGAGCCAGTCAAAGATGTAGATGGTGAAGAAACGGTTGATCCAGCGGAACAACGGCCATCCCAGGTAGACCAATCGCTGCATATCCAAATCCTTGTCGGAAGTGGCCAGGTGATTGGTGCGCTGCAGAATCTTATAGTGGTTCGGACCGAAGTAGAACTGCATGTTGGTGGCCTTCTGACCGGTGGGGTCGAAGAAGGTGGTCATGTCCGCTTTGTACTCCTTCAGGTATCCGCTTCCCTCTTTCTGCATGTTGGAGGTGAGGTGTACATCCGTGAAGTCCTCGTCTGCGATGAACACAGAAGAGAAGAACTGATTTTTGAATGCCACCCAGTCGAGCTTCTCCTCAATCTCCTTGTCGGCGTCGCGCGTCTCACTCAGGTAATCGGTGCCTTTTCCTTTCTTCTTATAAGTAAGGGTGGTGTAGCGGTTCTCAAAAGAGTAACCCTTCTCCAGCTGACGGGCATCCTGATTCCAGCGAATGTCTACGCTGTGTACCGAGGGGGCGAAGAAGTTCTGCATGCCGTGTGCCTGCAAGGTGAAGTTCACCATGTAGGCGTCTCTCTGCAAACGATAGCAGAAGTCGATGTATCCGGCACTTGCAGTCTGCAGGCGCATCACCAACGTGCTGTCGTTCGACTCTACTGCGTTGAAGTAGAGATTCTCTGTAATGATATTCTCGTTTTTGCCACTGAAGTCGAAGCTCATGCCGGCATCTTTGTTGTCAAAGAGTACCACCGGCTGACCATCCTGTCCGTTGTAATCAAACAACTTGGCGGCATAGATACGACCTCCCTTGTTGGTGAAGGTCAGTTCCACCAATTTATTCTTCAGCGTATAAAACTGCTCCGTGCCTTGTGCTGATGCGAAGAGCTGGGAAGCGGAGTCGGTGGAAGCCTCTAACGACTCCATCTGACGAGCCTCTTCCTTGGCCACCTCGTTCTTCAGCTGCACGGCTTGGATAGAGTCTTGATAGTGCTGCATGCGGGCACGTTGCTCTTCGCTCGGGCGATTGAACAAACTGAAGCCCACCAATACGGCGCCTATCAAGGTGAGACCAATAAGCGTGTTTTTTTCCATTTCTTTGAAATCTTCTGAGTTTAATTATTTCGTAATCGCAGCCTTGATGAACGACAGGAACAACGGATGCGGGTTGAGCACCGTGCTGCTGTATTCAGGATGGAACTGCGTTCCAATGTACCATTTCAATTCGGGAATTTCGATAATTTCTACCAAGTCCGACTCGGGGTTGATACCTACACACTTCATGCCTGCCTTTTCGTACTCGGCTTTGTAGTCGTTGTTGAACTCGTAGCGGTGACGATGGCGCTCCTGGATGTGATCGGTGCCGTAAGCCTCGAAGGTCTTGGAACCTTTCTTCACGATGCATTCGTAGGCACCCAGACGCATGGTACCTCCCAGGTTGGTGATGGATTTCTGCTCCTCCATGATGTCGATAACATTGTGCGGAGTCTTCTCGTCCATCTCACGAGAGTTGGCATCTTTGTAACCCAACACGTTGCGGGCGAACTCGATGGCCATACATTGCATACCCAAGCAGATACCGAAAGTCGGGATGTTGTGGGTACGGGTGTATTTAGCGCCGACGAACTTACCTTCGATACCGCGCTGGCCGAATCCCGGGCAAATCACTACACCGTCGATGCCGGTCAGTTTCTCCGCTACGTTCTCTTCGGTCAGGAACTCACTGTTGATGTATTCAATCTTCAGTTTGCGGTCGTTGTAGGTAGCAGCCTGCGACAAGGACTCCAGAATAGATTTGTAAGCATCCTGCAGCTCTACATATTTACCAATCAAGGCAATGCGTACCTCCTCGGTGGCAGCATGACGTTTTGCCAGGAACTCTTTCCATGAATCCAGGTTGGGCTCTTTGCCGATGGGCAGACCCATTTTTGTCAGGATGGTTTTGTCGAGTTCTTGCTCATACATACGCAAAGGTACCTCGTAGATGGTAGGCATATCCACCGACTGTACCACAGCTTTCTCGTCTACATTGCAGAAGAGGGCTACCTTCTTGCGCAGATTCTCGCTCAGGTCGCGCTCGCTACGCAATACCAAAATATCCGGCTGGATACCTACAGACTGCAACTCTTTCACAGAGTGCTGAGTCGGTTTGGTCTTCAACTCCTTGGCAGCAGCCAGGAAAGGAACGTAAGTCAGGTGCACGCAGAGCGCATTCTTACCCAACTCGCGTTTCAACTGACGGATGCTCTCCAAGTAGGGCAAAGACTCGATATCACCTACGGTACCGCCAATTTCTGTGATGACAAAGTCGAAGTTGTTCTTGCTGCCCAACAGTTTGACGTTGCGTTTAATCTCGTCTGTGATATGAGGAATCACCTGGATGGTCTTACCCAAGTAATCGCCGCGACGCTCTTTGTCGATGACGCTCTTATAGATACGTCCGGTCGTGATGTTGTTGGCTTTGGTGGTCTGGATACCCAAGAAACGCTCATAGTGTCCAAGGTCCAAGTCGGCCTCGTGTCCGTCGACAGTTACGTAACACTCACCGTGTTCGTAGGGGTTCAGTGTACCCGGGTCAATGTTGATGTACGGGTCAAACTTCTGGATAGTGACGTGGTAGCCTCTTGCTTGAAGCAACTTACCGATAGAGGAAGAGATGATACCCTTACCTAAGGATGACGCTACGCCACCTGTTACGAAAATATACTTTGTTTCTGCCACAGCTATAATGATTTATATGTTTATTATCTGTTTAATTGTGTCTGTTGCTAAACACTCGTTTTATTCAAATTGCAAAGATAGTAAATTAAATTCAAAAGACATAAGAAATGAGTGCTTTTCCACTCAGAATTCACAAATCGTAAGGCTTTGTTTGGTATGAAATGTGGCGTGTTATGTCTTGAAAATAAAGTTCTTTGTATAGAATGGGTGAGATTCTTCTATTTTATATCGTGTTTTTAATCTTTTTCATGTATTTTTGCGATTGGAATCTAACTTTATAGAGAAATATGAAAAAAATATGTTTGGCGGGATGCGCTCTTTTGCTGGCGGCTACAATGAGCTACGCGCAACGGAGCACTTCCTATTATCAACTTTTAAAGTCGAAAGCGCTTTATAATCAGATACAGACGGCGTATGCAGATTCTTTGACGAACCTGGTGGGTGATTTTGCTTTCAAGAAGCAGAATGTCATCATTTCTTCGCAAAGATCCATTAATCCTTATTACTATCGACTTTTTGCTCCGGTGACGGTATATGAGTCGGTGGTGGACGATGCCTTGAAGGTGAACTTCAATGCAGAGCAGGAACTGCAGCCGGTGGTGCTGACGCCACAACGGGGCTTGGTACAGAACGATGAGGAGATTCAGCGGGGAATCAGCGGGGCATTGATGAATGTCTATCTGAACGAACCGACCTCGGTGAAGTACACGGATCGCATCGTGATGGGACAGCAGACATTTAATAAGGATGTGGTGAAGGAACTTCCGCGTAAGGAGCAGATGACGGATGTGATGATCTCTCAACAGGCGGCTGCTCCCGACAAGAATACGGAGCTGATTATTACAAAGCCGAACTTCTGGAAGAAGACGGGTGCCACTTCGCTTCAGTTTACGCAGAACTACCTCTCGGACAACTGGTACAAGGGTGGTGAGAGCAACAATACGTTGCTGGCTACCTTGGAGTTGAATGCCAACTATGACGATCAGCAGAAACTGCAATGGGACAACAAATTGGAGTGGAAATTGGGATTTATCACGACGCGCTCTGACTCTTTGCATAAATATAAAACGAATGCCGACTTGATTCGTTTGACTTCTAAACTGGGTTTGAAGGCGTTCAAGAATTGGTATTATACGGTGCAGGGTGAGTTCTATACGCAGTTCTTTGCGACTTACAATACGAACAGTGAGGTGAAGATCTCTGATATGCTCTCTCCGGGTTACTTGAAGGTGGACCTCGGTATGGATTACAAACGCTCTACGAAGACTTTTGAGGTGTCTGCCGTGCTGGCTCCGCTCTCTTATAAGTTGACTTATGTGCGCGACCGGGATGTGGATGAGACTCGATTCAGTGTGGATGAAGGCAAACGTGCGAAACATGATGTCGGTTCCAATATTCAGGTGAACTCGAACTGGAAGATTGCTTCGCCCATCAGCTGGCAGTCACGTCTCTCTTACTTTACCACGTATGAGAAGGCGCAGGCTGAGTGGGAGAATACGTTTAACTTCAGCGTCAATAAATATCTCTCTACAAAGGTGTTCGTGCATGTACGCTTCGATGATAGCGTAACGCGTACCGACAATGACAGTTACTTCCAGGTGATGGAGTTGCTGAGTTTCGGTTTGAACTACAGCTTCTAAAGAATTGTTGTTGATTGTTTGTAATAAGAAAAAGGAAAGGCAGTCCCGGGGATTCCCGTTGGACTGCCTTTCTGCTTCGTGCTTAATTATAAACTTATATAAACTTTTGGTAGAGTTCTGAATGTATACGTACTCCAAGCATACTCTTTTGCTCCCGGTAAAACGAAAAATTCGTTTTGCCAACAAAAAACAATGGTCTGCCGGATATAGGTGCGGCAGTTAGTACCTTTTCATATAAAAGTGAATTATTACATGCCATGTTCTCTTTTTCCCGAGAGAAAACATGATGCTATTCTGCTTGGCAGGTTTCCTGACTCTCCCCGAACGATATGCCTTCCCATCTGGAATGTCATTCAGACAGTGGCGTGAGAATATCGTTACGCTTACGGGGATTACAGTAGCGGGTACTGTTCCGGACTCTCACCGGATTCCCTTTTATGCCCACTTGTATGAAGTGGTGCATCACCAAAACAGGGGCGAAGATATAAATAAATTTGTAATTCCTCCTATTTCCATGGATAATTTTTGTATTTTTGTTCTGAAATTAAAGATTTTGGAATGATTAAACCTCAAATATTAATCGGTGCAGCCGGGTCGAACTCCGGTAAAACTACGGTGACGCTGGGTCTGCTTCGCGCGCTTCGGGAACGGGGCTTGCGGGTGCAGCCTTTTAAGTGTGGTCCGGATTATATTGATCCGAAATATCATCAGTTGGCTTCCGGAGAGGAGTCGGTCAATCTCGATGGCTGGTTTGCCTCGCCCGAACACTTGCGTCAGGTGTATGCTACGTATGGCGCAGAGGCGGAGGTGCTGGTGACGGAGGGCGTGATGGGTTTGTTCGATGGCTACGACCGGATGAAAGGGAGTAGTGCGGAACTGGCCCTGCAACTCGGTGTGCCGGTGCTGCTCGTGGTGAACGCACGCTCTACGGCCTATTCGGTGGCGCCCTTGATTTATGGCTATCGCCACTTTCATCCGGAGGTGAAGGTGCTTGGTGTCCTCTTTAATCAGGTGGCTTCTGAGAATCATTACCGTTTATTGGCTCAGGCGTGTCAGGATGCCGGGGTGGAGTGCCTGGGTTATCTGCCGCGGATGAAGGAGATTGAACTTCCGTCGCGCCACTTGGGACTGACTTTGGAGAGTCAATATCTCTTTGAAAGCTATTCGTTGCAGATTGCGCAGCAGCTGGAGCGGACGGCCGACCTCGACCGGATGTTACAACTCTATGCGCAGGAGTTGGTGCCTGCGGAACAACCGTTGTCTGTGCAGAAGTGCTCGTGCACTGAGCACTTGCGTATCGCGGTGGCAAAGGATGAGGCATTCAATTTCTATTATCGGGAGAATCTGGATGTGCTGCGCCGCTATGGCAGCGTGACCTTCTTCAGTCCCATCAAGGATACCACTCTTCCTGAAGCTGATTTTATCTATTTACCGGGAGGCTATCCGGAGTACTATCTGCAAGAACTGAGTCAGAACCAATCCATGCGGACGGCTTTGCGCGAGTATGTGGAGGGGGATGGACGACTGTTGGCTGAGTGTGGCGGCATGATGTATCTTTGTGAGTCGATTGTCGGCATGGATGAGGCTACCTATCCCATGGTGGGGGTGCTTCCGATGCAGGCCACGATGGAGCATATGCGCCTCCACCTGGGCTATCGCTCCTTTACTTATCAAGGCAAGTGCTACAAGGGGCATGAGTTCCATTACTCCTCTTTGCTGCCCTCCGCACAAACGCCGCCTTCCCTCGCTACACTCTATGATGCACGAGGAAAGGCAACGGATACGGCCTTTTATGCCTATAAGCAGGTGCGGGCCGGCTACACTCATCTCTATTGGGGTGAGGAAGCTCCGTTCGGTTTATGGGATGTATAGGGAGCTCCTCTATCTGTAAGAACTCCCATCTATAAGGAGTCTCTGCTTATTTCTTGCAAAGTTCCCGATAGTCGCAGAACGCACAGTGACTTTCGCATTCCGTCTGTTGGAAGGGCAGCTCCGGTTGGTAAATCTCTTGCAGTAACTGCTGTAAGCGTGCACGAAACTCTGCATCATGCGGGGTGAAGTCGCGCACCTCCTCCTTCTCATTTCTGCCTCCCATCAGAATCGCCGGCGAATAGTCGTCGTGGGCGGAACAATGGATGTAGAGCAAAGTCGGCATCACGGGAAGCGACTGTGCATGTGTCATCAAAGAGGCGTAAAGGAATGTCTGGAAGATATACCCCGGTCGCTTGTCCGAAGGTGTGAAAAGCGTCTCGATGCTCTCCACCGGCCCCGGTCGCCCACCGGTTTTATAATCAATGATACGCAGCACTCCGTCCTTGGCATCCATACGGTCGATGGTACCTCCGATGCAGACCGGCACCAATGTGCCGTTCACTTCCACCTGAAACAGCTCTTCCACCTGTTGCTCCATGCCCTCCATGGTGAAGGGCGCGTGCTGACTGTCGAGGGCGAGCAGGCGCTGCAGATAGAGAATAATCACCTCCGAGTTAATCAGCTGCACACCGTTGTATTCCGCCACTTCCTCCGCCGGTACCTTAAAGAAAAGTTCCTTGAAGGCATTATCCACGTAACGCTCCAGTCGCACTTTATCCTTACGCAGGGCGTCCAGCTCCTCCTGATTAATCACTTTGTTGTGCGCCGTGAGGTCGATGTAAATCAATTCCGCCGTTCGGTGGAAAATACTACCGAAAGTGGCCGAGTCAATCTCTGTAGTCACCTCCTCCTTCGGCTTCAATCCCGCTACATAGTGGAAATAGAACTTCAGCGGACAACCCAGGTAGGTGTTGAGGGCCGTGGGCGAAAGTCGGTGATACTTGGAGCCGTCGAAGCGTCGGCACAAGCGCTGCATCACCTCCGGTGTCTTCTCCACAGTAATCGTCTCTCCCTGTTGCGGGTTCTGTCTCGCTGTGATGAATTGCTTCGTGATGTGGTGTGGACTCTCAACCAACAGTTGAAGCATGAAGCGTGACATCTCCCCGCGATTCAGTCCGTCGGTGGTGCTGTTATAGAGCAACGCAATCTTCTCTGCCCGTTGAATCAGTCGGTAGAAGTAGTAGGCATAGACAGCATTCTTCAGTTCCGGCAACGTCATGCCGAAGGCGCGGCGCAGGTTGTAAGGAATGAACGACGAGTCGCTCGTGCTTTTCGGCAGTTTCCCTTCGTTGAGTGAGAGAATGGCCAAATGCTTAAAGTCGAGGTTACGCGTCTCCAGCACACCCATCACCTGCAAACCGATGGCTGGCTCTCCGTGGAAAGGAATGGAGGTGCCCGAGAGCACACGAGTCAGAAGTCGCGTGAAGGTGTCCGGCATCACTTGCAAATCTCCCTCTTCAATCAGCAACTTGAACCGGCCCATCACTTGATAAGCACGGAATATCGACTCCTGATAGAGCGGATCGAACAGCTCGTTCTTCTCCTCATCTTCCTCCTTCTGATAAAGTTTCGCTACCCGATGGAGCGCCTCCTCCAGATAGCTACAGAGCGCCAAATTGCCCCGGCAGGGAGTGAAGAGGAACGTGAGCATCTCGTCGCGTTGCAGTTCGGATGGAACCGGGAAGAAACGGTTCTTCTCGGTAAGCTCTTGCATCAACTCCACCGTGATGGCGGAGAGCTTGTGGGTGTAAGAGTGGTTGAGCACCGCTGCCACCTGTTCGTAGGCATAGCGCCCCTTCTCTTCATTGAAGCCCGAGGTCTGCAAGTCAATCAGTGCCCGGATGAAACTGAACACCGGTGTTTGTGTTAAGGGGAAACCCATGGTGATGTTGACATGCTTCACTGTGTCGTCCGGCAGGGAGTGGAACACCGGCTGCAGCAGCGCCTCGTTACAAAGCACCACTGCTGTCTCCGATTCCTTCTCGGTCAGGTTCTCGCGCAGCCACGAAGGGATGAAGCGCGCTTGAATGTTCTCGGTGGTTGCCTCCACAAAGGTAATCTCTTTTGGCTTGCTATAGTTGTCGAAGCACGACTCCGGCAGCTCAGAGGGAAAGTCGCGCAGGTTGCGGCGGATGAACTCGTTGGCCTCCTGATTGGATACCTTTAAATAAGCGGTGTCATAATCCCAGTAGAAGAGGGCCTTGCCACACTCCTTCAGGTGGTTGAAGAGCGTCTGTTCCACCCGGTTGAGCACATTGAAGCCCACAAAGACGTAGTGGTCGTACTCCCACGTGTGTTCTTTCAGGTGGTTGCAAGCTTCGCGATAGAGCATACCTTCATAAGCAATGCCCTTAGAAGCCAACAACTCCTTGTATTGTTGGTAGATGTCGCCCAAGACCGACCAGAGCGAGATGAAGCGCTGCTTTAGTTCGGTGGTCTTCTCGAGCGAGAAGTTGACGAAGAACTGCTGAATGGCCTCCTCTTGCTCTTTGGTGAGGAAGTCGAGCCCTTCCAGATCCTTGAGTGCCTGCAGATTGCTGAAGAGCTTCTCGGCATGCACCATATTCTTGTCGATATCATCGAAATCGGCAATCAGCAATTCGCCCCAATAGAAGAACTCATCCAGCGTCTCCTTGCTATGTGTGTTCTCCACAAAGACTTTGTAGAGATCACACACCAGTTGCACCGAGTCGCCCGTTTCCCAATCGGAGAGAGAGCGATAAAGTTCGCTGATAGAGATGTAGGACGGAGCCCACAGCGGGCGGTCCGACTGGGCGGCCAGGTACTCGTTAAAGAAGAGTCCGGCACGTTTATTCGGGAAGACGATGGCTGTGCGTGACAAGTCGCCCTCCAACTTCTGATATAAATCTGCTGCTACTAATTTTAAAAATGGTTCCATCGTTTACTGTTTTACAAAGTTACCTCCTCCAGTTCATTCTTATAGACATACCACAAATAGCCTTTCACTTGCGGATGTCCCATTTGCCGGAGCCATTGCATATATTCATACACTTGCTGGCGATACTCCTGTCGGCGCTTGCCGAACTTGAAGTCGACCACCACTACCTCTCCGCCTTCCGGTTGAATCATCACACGGTCGGGGCGTCTTACCACCAGTTCTCCATCAATCTGCTGAAGCATGGAACGCTCGTTGAAGAGCTCCCATTCGCCCGAGAACCATGATGCCACTTGCGGGGTGGAGACAGCCTTGCTGACCAGATTCTTAAGGGATGAGGCGGTGTGGCGACTGTCGACTACGCCGTCCATCTGCATGCGCTTGAGCACGGCATCCACGTCCTCCAGCGTCCGGATGGTGGAGAAGATGCGGTGAAGCAGTTTTCCCTGACGGATGTACTGCTCTTGGCGGTCGGGTTCTTCATCCCCTCGGATAAAGTCGACCGACTGGTTCGACTGGCGGAACTCAATCTGCTGCGAGAAGGATTCCATCTTCACCTCCTGCTTGTCGGCCGGAAGCAGCAGTCGGTTGGTGACGTCGTGCTTCTTCTGCTCCTCCGAGAGACAGATTTCGCCGTGGGTATATCCGCTCTCCACATCGCCTCCCATCATGCTGAGCACATCCGCTATCAGGGTAGAAACCCCATTGTTGCGGTCCTTCTTGGCACCCCAGACAATCAAGTTCTTTGAGGCACGGGTAAAGGCCACATAGAGCAGGTTCAGATTGTCCACCCACAGCTGGGTGCGTTCACTGAGATACTCGGCACCGAAAGCTGACTGCGCCATCTCTTTGGAGTAGGCAATCGGTTGCAAGTCGAGCGCATTGAACGGCTCCAGGTCGGAGTGGCACCAAAGCAACTGCGTCACACCGTTCTCCCGTTCCATGCTCCAGTCGCAGAAGGGGACGAGCACCGTGTGGAACTCCAAACCTTTCGATTTGTGGATGGAGTAGATGCGGATGCCCTCCAATTCCCCGGCAGGGATGGTCTTGGAGCAAAGCTCCTCCTCCCAATATTGCAGGAAGAGTGTCAGGTCGGACGAGTGGTCGCCGAGGTATTCCAGCACGGCATCAAAGAACGAAAAGAGGTAGCTGTCTTGCTGCTCAATCTCCTGCAGATGGAAAATCTTAAAGATGCGTTCCAGCAGTTCGTAGAGCGGCATGAGGCAGAGCTCCTCCCGACACTCGATAAACTCTTTCGGCAGGTATTGTTGCGTTCCGTTTAATAACAAGGTGTTCCAATCCATTTCGTGGTGAAGCACCTCCTGCTGATAGCAACGAGCCAATTGTGCGCTGGCAATCTCATCGTGCTCATCGAGCAACAAGCGCAACGCGTTCATCATGGTCTCAATGGCAGCGGAAGCATCCAGACGAAAGGCCTCGTCGGAGACAATGCGATAGTCGGGATAGTTCGCGCTGAAGTAATCGGCAATCAACGGAATGTTCCGGTTCTTACGAATCAGGATGGCGATGTCAGAGAGCTTCACTCCCGTATGCACCAACTGATCTACCTGCTCACCCAATGCCTGCAGGCATACCTCTGGATAACTGAGCTCCTCCTCTTTCTCCAGAAATTCGATATGCACGTAGCCTCGTTCCCGTTCCTTCGGGGAATCCTGTTCCACTTCCCGATAGGCGGAGGCAATCATTTCGCAGGGCTGTTCCTGCTCCGTCTGATATTGTTGGCAGAGCAACTCTCGTGCCTGCGTAAAGAATTCATTGTTGAAGCGGATGATGTTCGTTTCACTGCGTCGGTTCACGTTTAGCTGCTTCTCGGTGATCGGGTAGGGACCGAACTTCTCCTTCAGTCCGTTCAGAATGCCCCAGTCGCCATTACGCCAGCGGTAGATACTTTGCTTCACGTCGCCCACAATCAAACTGCCGCCGTTGGCTTGCGAGAGTCCTTCCATCAGCAGCATCTTGAAGTTGTCCCACTGCAGGCGCGACGTGTCCTGAAACTCATCAATCATGACGTAGTTGATGGTGGTGCCCATCTTCTCAAAGACAAACGACGAGTCGCCCTCCTGCATCAACTGATGGAGCAGGTTGTTCGTGTCAGAGAGCAGGAAACGGTTCTCCTGGTGGTTCGACTCGCGCACCTCCTCATCAATATATCCCAGCAGACGCAGCTGATTGAGGTATTTCACGGAGAGCTTGCAAGTGTTGTAGATGGGCAGGTTATTCTGACGGAATTCTTCGCAATCGCAGAGCAAGTCGATGAGCTCGCTCTGGGCCAAAGCTTCAATCTCCGCCCTGCGAGGGGAACTCTTGGTGGCCCAGCAACTGCCTGCCATACATTGTTCCACACGCTTCGAACAGATCTTATCGCTATAATCTCCTTTGCGAATGTTTCGGAAGTAGCTGGTGGCACCGGCATTCTTACCGTACGCCAGTTCCTCCGGTTGCAGGTCGTTGGCCTCCATCACTTCGTAGAAGTGGTCAGCGAATCCCTGAAACGCATCTTTCAGCTGGTTCAGCAGTTCCTGCAACTCCTTTTTATATTGTGCCACGTAGGAGGGGTCGCGCAACTTCTCGCGCAGTGTGTTGCCCCGCTCCATGTAGACTTCGTCGAAAATGTTCATTCCGAAGTGCTTCAGCTCGTTGCTGATTTGCCAACGTTTGTCGTCGGCCACGCGCTCCTTGATGAAGTCGAGCAGCCAGGTGAGCACCAGCGAGGAACGGTCGAGCTTCTCTAGCAGATGGTCCACGGCCTTCTCCATCACCTCACTGTTGTTCAATGAGATTTCCAGGTTGGCTCCCAATCCCAATTCGCGCGAAAGATTGCGCATCACCGACTGGAAGAAGGAGTCGATGGTCTCCACGCGGAAGAAGTTGTAATCATGGATGAGGAAGGAGAGTGCCTTGCGTGCACGCTCGCGCACCTCCTGTGCCGGGAAGCCGGTGGCCTCCATCACCTTCTCCAGATAGACTTCCGAGGCGGAGTCGCTGACGGCAATGCCATACAGCTGACTCAAGATACGCTCTTTCATCTCCGCTGTGGCCTTGTTGGTAAAGGTCACCGCCAGGATGTTGCGGTAGGCTTTGGGGTTCTGCACCAGGAGCCTGATATATTCTACGGCCAGGGTGAAGGTCTTTCCGGAACCTGCTGAGGCCTTGTAAACAACTAATTCTGAAACATTTTCCATGTAATTCGAACGGTTTGGTTCTTAAATAGTGGTTCAAAGATATAAAAAACAATCTGCAAATAACGAAAACTTTTTTCGATTTTTGTGTACAGGGTATGCGCTATTTAGTTACCTTTGTCATCAAAAGAGAAGCACGATTATCTATGACCACAACATTAGTAGTTCTCGCAGCCACCATGGGCCACAAGTATGGCGGGTTGAAATATCTCGATGGTATCGGTCCCAACGGAGAGACCATCCTCGACTATTCCATCTATGATGCCATTCAGGTGGGCTTCAACAAGGTTGTATTTGTTATAAGTAGATATTTTGAAGAGGAATTTCGAAAGAAAGTCTCCCATAAATATGAGCATGCAATAGAAGTGTCTTACGTTTATCAGGAGGTGGACGATGTCCCGGCCGAGATTCGTCACCCCAAGCGTACGCTGCTGTGGGGATCGGCACATGCCGTTCTTTGCAGTCGTTTGGCGGTGGATGGTCCGTTTGGTGTCATCAATGCCGTCAACTTTTACCAGCGAGAGAGCTTCCAGATGCTCTATGATGCACTCCATACGCTGCACGAGCAGGCTTGGCAGGGCGTGATGGTGGGCTACAAGATGCGTAATGTGGTGCCGGAATCGGGCGGAGCCAATCGCGGAGTCTGTCGGGTGAGCGCGGATAGTTTCTTGCAGCGTGTCACTGACTATCCGGGCGTGGAGAACGTGGGCGGACATCCTATGTATCCGGGCGAGCGGAACCAGTGGATGGCTTTGAGTGAGGAGGATTGTGTGTCGATGAATATGTGGGGCTTTACGCCGGAACTCTTTGAGGCTTTGTCGAACGATTTTGATTGTTTTGTGGCTCAGTCGGGGGGCGACGTTAAGAAGGCTTATCTCTTGCCCGACTTTATCAACGAGGAGATTGAACGGGGTGCGCGCTTCAAGGTGTTGCCCACGGAGGCGGTCTGGATGGCGCTGGTTTCTCCGGATGATAAGATTCAGGCGGTGCTTCGCATCAACGATTATATGCGGAAGGGAGTCTATCCTCCCCGTCTCTTTGAACAGAAAGATTAAATACTCATTATTATATAGCGCATGAAAGAAAAAATATTGGTGACCGGTGGTACCGGTTTTATCGGTTCGCATACGGTAGTGGAACTGCAGAACAGCGGTTTTGAAGTGGTGATTGTCGACAATCTGTCGAACTCTAAGGCAGATGTGGTCGATTCTATTGAGAAGATTACAGGCATCCGTCCGGCTTTCGAGAAGTTGGATTGCTTGGATTACGAAGGAATGAATCGTTTGTTCGAAAAGTATGCGGGTATCCGTGCTATCATTCACTTTGCAGCCAGTAAGGCGGTGGGCGAGTCAGTGCAAAAACCGTTGCTCTATTATCGCAACAACCTGGGTTCGCTCATCAATCTGTTGGAGTTGATGCCGAAGCATGGTGTGAAGCATATTGTATTCTCTTCTTCATGTACGGTCTACGGACAGCCGGATGTTTTGCCGGTGACGGAAGCGGCTCCTATCAAGGCAGCTGAGAGTCCTTATGGTAACACAAAGCAGATTAACGAGGAAATTATCCGTGATACGGTGAAGTCGGGCGCTCCGATTGATGCCATTCTGTTGCGCTATTTCAACCCGATTGGTGCCCATCCTACGGCTTTGATTGGTGAGTTGCCGAACGGTGTGCCGATGAACTTGATTCCGTTCTTGACGCAGACGGCCATCGGTATTCGTGAGAAGTTGAGTGTCTTCGGTGATGACTATAACACGCCCGACGGCTCTTGCATCCGTGACTATATCAACGTGGTGGATTTGGCTAAGGCGCATGTGGTGGCTATCCGACGGATGTTGGAGAACAAGCAGAAGGAGAGTGTAGAGGTGTTCAATATTGGTACCGGTCGTGGCCTCTCTGTATTGGAACTGATTCATGCCTTTGAGCGCGCTACCGGAGTGAAGTTGAACTATCAGATTGTCGGTCGTCGTGCCGGAGATATTGAGCAGGTTTGGGCAAATCCGGATAAAGCAAACAACGAGTTGGGCTGGAAAGCGGAGACGAGCATCGAGGATACATTGCGCTCTGCCTGGAACTGGCAGCTGAAGTTGCGTGAGAACGGTGTGCAGTAAGTGCTCGCTTGCGGATAAGTGCAAATTGGAATAAGCACGAACTGCAATGAAATAAGGGTGTCACAGCAGAGGGTAATGACTCCGCTGTGACGCTTTTGCATCAACTTTTGCATAAAAAGAGGAAGCTACGATGAACAAACACGCTCGTAAACCGTTTAACTCTATGTAAACAGCCTGAGAAGATGCGCTTCGAAGGTTGCAAGAGCATACAATTAGCATAGTAGTTTTGTCGTGTTTTATTTTGTGTTTGTGTTGTAGCGATTCTTCGACGTGAGGTCGGGGAGTCGCTAAATTTTTTGCAAAATATGATGCTGAATATTTGGTGGAACACAAAGATTTATCTACCTTTATCGTTCCACTTTAAAAAGTATACGTGTATGAGAAACCATAGAATCATTGCTAAACATGACTTCCGTGAAGCGGAAGAGGGGGAGTTTTTTGATTACGACAAAACCCTGACGCTGGACATTCGCTTGGCTGAGAGTGTCTTTGTGAAATCACAGTTGGATGTGTGTGTATACGATGAGCATCTTTCCTTCTACGCTTTTGAAAAAAGAAATCTTTTATCCGGACGCAAGGTGCGTAGTATGCATTTTCAGCAGGACCTCATTTGTCCGTCACCTACGCGCTTTTACACGGTAATCATTCGTGTCGATTGTCATCCTCGTTGGAAATGTCTCCTCGACTTTGGTGAATCGCTTCTGGGCACCTGTCACGCTAAGTTGGAGGAGTTGGATAAAGACGATGAAGCGTATGCTTTTGCGGATGAAATATCATTCTTCCCTTGGTGGTCGGAATTTGATAAAGCACATCTTTACGGGGAACTTAAGGAACAATTCGTTCATCTCTTCTATTGGGGACTGAAGCATCAGACTCAGGAGGAGGTCTCGTTTACCGAACCGATTCTGGTCAGTGGCCCCACTTGTATAAGCTATCGGCTGACCCATCGGGCACTGGTTCCTTTCTATTGTAGTGGTCACAAGAATGTGGTTGAGAGCGAATGGATGGAGTTTATGATGTGTGAGATTAGTTACGGTGATTGGAGCCAGTTTGAGAAAAAACTGAAGTCGCTGGAATCATATCGGGTGATTTCTGTAGGATTTACTTCCCGACGTTTCTACGAGAAGATAGAACTCGCTGAGCATCAGAAGCGCCTGCGCTACTTCTTTGATTGGGTGGAGCGTATGTCGAGAACACATCACATTACCTTCATTTTTAATGGCGAACCCGAGCATATTGAGGAGTTGAGCGTGAAGTGTCCACCCCTTCGACAGTTCTTTCCCAAGGAACGGGTGTTCGACTGCTCGTTGTATCATATCTATCTGACTGACTCTCAGGATGAGTACATCTACGATATGTATGAGCAAGAACGGAAATTGGATGAGGCTTTCGATGAGGAGCAATGGAAGCAATCTCAATCTTAGGCAAATTTTGGACGAAACACAAGTAGAAACGACAATGAAAGATTTTGCTGCTATCGATTTTGAGACCGCCAACTTTGAGCGGTCGAGTGTCTGTTCCGTGGGGGTAGTTATCTATCGGAACGGGGTGAAGGTGGACGAGTTCTACTCGTTGATTAAGCCGGTGCCGGAGTATTATATGCAGGCTTGTATTAATGTGCACGGCATGACGGCGGTGGATACGGCGGAGGCTCCGCTCTTTCCGGAGGTGTGGAAGCAGATAGCACCCAAGATTGAAGGACTGCCGTTGGTGGCGCACAACAAGGCCTTCGATGAAACCTGCCTGAAGGCGGTTTTTCGTGTCTATCAGATGGACTATCCGGATTATCCTTTCTACTGTACGTTGCAACAGTCGCGCAAGGTGTGGAAGGGAGGTCATCACAATCTGGACATCATTGCCGAGCGCTGCGGCTTCAACCTGAAAAATCATCACCACGCATTGGCTGATGCTGAGGCTTGCGCAGCCATTGCACTGGCCATTCTCTGAAGTTCGGCCGTTGCATTGAACTTTTTCCTCGATTTCATGTTTTTATAACAAAACGAACGTTGTAAAAACAGATAGAAATGGAAAAGCTCATTGTTGTAGAGAAGAATGCAACGCATGCGGAGACATTGCATGCTGTGCTGGAAGGGGAGGGAATTGCCGTGGATTTTGCTCCAAATCCTAAGGACCCGTCGGAACGTACGTTGGCCGACTTTGGCTTGTTGCTGGATCAGCGTTCCAAACGTTGTTATGTGGACGGTCGCGAGGTGAAACTGCGCCGAAAGGAGTTTGAAATCCTTGCGTTCTTGCTGATGAAGCGCGGACACATTCTTTCGCGCGAGGAGATTCTCACTCAGGTATGGTCGCCAGACGTGGTGGTGCTTGACCGTACCATCGATGTAAACATCACCCGTCTTCGGAAATCCATTGCTCCCTATGGCTCACACATCGTGACACGCTCGGGCTACGGTTACGGCTTCTTGCTGTAGCCGGTGCCTCGCCCGAGGGGTATCTCAATGCAAACTTACAATTTCATCGGCTGATAGAAACTACCCGCGAATTGCTCCTTCAGAGTCTCTTCCGGAGCCTCCTTAAAGAGTCCGTAAACGGAGGAACCGGAGCCCGACATGGAAGCATAGACCGCCCCTGCTTCATACAGTTGTTGCTTAATCTCTTCAATGGCGGGGAATTGACGGAACACGCTCTCTTCGAAGTCATTCTTCAGCGTCTCTTTCCATTCGCTCACAGGTGCCTGAATCAACTCTTGGATAGAGATTTTTGGCTTGCGTGGAATCACCAAGGCAAAAGCCTCTTTGGTGGAGACAAAGATGTCCGGTTTTACAACCACCAATGTGTATCCTTTCAGCGAGAGATGGATGGGGGAGAAGATGTTTCCGATGCCTTCGGCAAAGACCGGCTCGTTACGCACGAAGAAGGCGCAGTCGGCACCCAAAGTCGATGCATACGTCTCTATCTCCACTGTCGTCATTTGCAGGTGAAACCGGTCATTTAACAGTTTGAGCATAAAAGTGGCATCCGAGGAACCACCGCCCATGCCGGCTCCCGAAGGAATCTGCTTTCGTAAATATATTTCAATAGGAGGAAGTTCATATTTCTTTTGCAATAACCGGTAGGCTTTCACCACTAGATTCTTCTCCGGATCGCCTTCCACCGGAATACCGCTGCACGTCAGTTGGCAATCCACCTTGGGGTCTTTGGCGGGGACCACCTCCAGCACATCTTCCAAAGGAATTGGGTAAAAGACGGTCTCCAGGTTGTGGTAGCCGTCGGAACGTTTCTCTGTAATATTGAGTCCTAAATTGATTTTAGCGTTAGGAAATAGTATCATAAATTGGTTCGTTTGATAATGGACTTCAAATATAGAAATTATCTATGAAAAATTAGCACGCTTTGCGAGAAAAAATTGCGGGAATTTAATTACCTTTGTGACCCAAATCTGATTCTTTAATACATTTTTTACTCATGGCAGAACCAAGAAGAAGACAAACAAGAAGCGCAGCTAAGCCCCAAGTAGTCGGCGATTTAGAGCATTTGCAACCCCAGGCAACAGATATCGAAAAAGCGGTATTGGGTGCCTTGATGGTGGAGGGCGATGCCTACTCGCAGGTAAGCGAAATTCTGCGTCCCGAATCGTTCTACGAACATCGTCACCAATTAATATATAAGGCCATCAGTACCTTGGCCATGCAACAGCAGCCGGTGGATATCTTGACAGTCACCGAGCAGCTGAAGAGAACCGACGACCTGGAGGATGCAGGCGGTCCCTTCTATATCACCCAATTGAGTGGTATGGTGGCTTCTTCCGCACACATCGAGTATCATGCGCGTATCATTGCGCAGAAACACTTGGCGCGCGAGTTGATTACCTTCACCAGCAACATTCAGACGAAGGCTTTCGATGAAACACTGGATGTGGACGATTTGATGCAGGAGGCTGAAGGTCAGCTCTTCGAGATCTCTCAGCAGAACATGAAGAAGGACTACACGCAGATCAATCCGGTCATCAAGGAGGCTTACGACTTGCTGCAGAAGGCGGCGGCTCGTACCGACGGTTTGAGTGGCTTGGCCAGCGGCTTCGGGGGTCTCGACAAGATGACTTCCGGTTGGCAGAACTCCGACTTGGTAATTATTGCGGCTCGTCCTGCCATGGGTAAGACTGCCTTTGTGCTCTCTATGGCGAAGAATATGGCGGTGGACAATAAAGTACCTGTGGCTCTCTTCTCTCTTGAGATGAGTAATGTGCAGCTGGTCAACCGTCTGATTGTCAATGTGTGCGAGATTACCGGTGAGAAGATTAAGAGTGGTCAGCTGGCTCCGCATGAGTGGGCCCAGCTCGACTATAAGATTCGTGATTTGTACGATGCTCCGCTCTATGTGGACGATACCCCTTCGCTCTCCGTCTTCGAACTTCGAACCAAAGCGCGCCGACTGGTGCGTGAGCATGGAGTGAAGATGATTATCATCGACTACCTCCAGTTGATGAATGCCAGTGGTATGTCTTACGGCAGCCGTCAGGAGGAGGTCAGCACCATCTCTCGTTCGTTGAAGGGATTGGCCAAAGAGCTGAACATTCCTATCATCGCCCTGAGTCAGTTGAACCGTGGTGTCGAGGGTCGTGAGGGATACGAAGGTAAACGTCCGCAGTTGAGTGACTTGCGTGAGTCGGGTGCCATTGAGCAGGATGCCGATATGGTTTGCTTTATCCACCGTCCGGAGTACTATAAACTCTATACAGACGAGAAGGGAAATGATATGCACGGCATGGCGGAGATTATCATTGCCAAGCACCGTAACGGTGCCGTGGGCGATGTGAAACTGCGATTCAAAGGTGAGTTTGCACGCTTCCAGAACCCCGATGATGAGATGGTCCGCCAGTCGTCTGCCGAGGGCTTGATTGGCTCGCGTATGAACTCGGGAGCTGCTATGCCGACTGCCCAGGATGCACCCCCTGCAATGCCTCCCGAAGGCATGCCTTTCCCTCCTGCCGGAGCGGATGGCCTTCCATACTAAGGGGTTGATTGTAGAAAAATTAGAGGATTATTGCAGTTGTGCCAAAAAACTTTGTAACTTTGCGCGACTTTAAAATGAAATATATAAAACAGATTATAATATGAATATCTCTTATAATTGGCTGAAGGAATACGTTAGCTTTGACCTGACTCCGGATGAAGTGGCTGTAGCATTGACTTCCATCGGTTTGGAAGTGGGCTCGGTAGAGGAGGTACAGACCATCAAAGGCGGTCTGGAAGGTATTGTTATCGGTGAGGTGCTGACTTGCGAGCCGCACCCCAATTCGGACCACATGCATGTGACGACTGTAAATTTAGGTAGCGGTGACCCCGTACAGATTGTTTGCGGTGCGCCTAATGTGGCTGCCGGACAGAAAGTGGTGGTGGCTACGCTGGGTACAAAACTCTATGATGGCGATGAGTGCTTCACCATCAAGAAGTCCAAACTGCGTGGCATCGACTCTGTCGGTATGATTTGTGCCGAGGATGAGATTGGCATCGGTACCGACCATGCCGGCATCATCGTTCTTCCGCAGGATGCTGTTCCAGGTACTCCGGCCAAGGATTACTATCAGATTAAGAGCGATTACGTCATTGAGGTGGACATTACTCCAAACCGTGCCGACGCTTGCTCACACTACGGTGTGGCGCGCGACTTGTACGCTTACTTGGTGCAGAATGGTAAGGAGACTTCTTTGCAACGTCCTTCTGATGAGGCTTTCGCGGTAGAGAATCACGATTTGAATATTGATATCGAGGTAGAGAATAGTGAGGCTTGTCCCCGTTATGCCGGCGTTACGGTGAAAGGGGTGACAGTGAAGGAGAGCCCTGAATGGTTGCAGAACAAACTGCGCCTGATTGGCCTTCGTCCTATCAACAATATCGTCGATATTACCAACTATATTGTACACGCTTACGGACAGCCGTTGCACTGCTTTGATGCCGATAAGATTAAAGGTAATAAGGTGGTGGTGAAGACGATGCCCGAGGGTACTCCGTTCGTTACTTTGGACGGTGTGGAGCACAAGCTGAGCGAGCGCGACTTGATGATTTGCAACGCGGAGGAGCCGATGTGTATCGCCGGTGTCTTCGGTGGCTTGGAGTCAGGTACAACGGAGCAGACCAAGGATGTCTTCTTGGAGAGTGCTTACTTCCATCCTACTTGGGTGCGTAAGACTGCTCGTCGTCAGGGCTTGAGCACGGATGCTTCGTTCCGTTTCGAGCGTGGCATCGACCCGAACAGCGTAATCTATTGCCTGAAGCAGGCTGCTTTGCTGGTGAAGGAACTGGCGGGCGGTACCATCTCTATGGAGATTAAGGATATCTATCCGCAGCCGTTGGAGGATTTCAAAGTGGATTTGAAATATCAGGCGGTGAACGATTTGATTGGTAAGGTGATTCCGCAGGAGACCGTGAAGAGCATCGTAACTTCTCTGGAGATGAAGATTGCTTCTGAGAATGAAGAGGGCTTGCAGCTGGTGGTTCCCGCTTACCGTGTGGATGTGCAGCGTCCGTGTGATGTGGTGGAAGACATCTTGCGTATCTATGGATATAATAATGTGGAGATTCCTACCACTTTGAAGTCTAGCTTGACAGTCAAAGGTGAGGCGGACGAGTCGCAGAAGATGCAGAACCTGGTGGCTGAGCAGCTGGTAGGTTGCGGATTCAATGAAATCTTGAACAACTCTCTGACGAAGTCGGCTTATTACGATGAATTGGAGTCTTTCCCCGCTAAGAACCTGGTGATGCTGATGAACCCGTTGAGTACCGATTTGAACTGTATGCGTCAGACACTGCTTTTCGGCGGCTTGGAGAGCATCGTACGTAATGCCAACCGTAAGTATGCCGACTTGAAGTTCTTTGAGTATGGCAACTGCTACTACTTCAACGCTGAGAAGAAAAACCCGGAGAAGACGTTGGCGGCTTACTCTGAGGATTACCACTTGGGCCTTTGGGTGACCGGTAAACGTGTTTCCAACTCTTGGGCACATCCGGAGGAGAATAGCTCTATCTACGAGCTGAAGGCTTATGTCTTCAATATCTTCCGTCGTTTGGGCTTGAGCATGGGCAGTGTAGTCATCGAGACTATGAGCAACGATTTGTTTGCTACTGCGCTGAACATTCAGACGAGAGGCGGCAAGACGTTGGCTACCATCGGTGTGGTAACGAAGAAGATTCTGAAGGCGATGGATATCGACAACGAGGTTTACTACGCAGACATCAACTGGAACCAACTGATGAAGGCGGTGAAGGGTGTGAAGGTAAGCTACAAGGAGATCTCTAAATTCCCCGCTGTACACCGTGACCTGGCATTGCTGATTGACAAGAAGGTGCAGTTCGTGGAGATTGAGAAGATTGCTTACGAGACTGAACGCAAACTGTTGAAGAGCGTAGAGTTGTTTGATGTGTACGAGGGTAAGAACCTGGAGCCTGGCAAGAAGAGCTACGCAGTTAGCTTCGTGTTGCAGGACGAGAACCAGACGCTCAACGAGAAACAGATTGAGAAGATTATGCAGAAGTTGATTGCAAACTTGCAAAACAAACTGGATGCAAAACTGAGATAAGATTATACAAACAATAAATAACACATAGTTTAAAATTTCATCCCATGGGAAGAGCATTTGAGTATAGAAAGGCTACCAAACTGAAAAGATGGGGCCACATGGCAAAAACATTTACAAGACTGGGTAAACAAATCGCTATCGCTGTAAAGGCCGGCGGTCCGGAACCTGAGAACAACCCGACTTTGCGTTCGGTGATTGCTACTTGCAAACGCGAGAACATGCCGAAGGATAACATCGAGCGTGCAATCAAAAATGCAATGGGTAAGGACCAGAGCGATTACAAGAGCATGACTTACGAGGGATACGGCCCTCACGGTATCGCCGTATTCGTAGATACTTTGACCGACAACCCGACTCGTACGGTGGCCGACGTTCGTTCTGTCTTCAATAAATTTGCCGGTACACTGGGTACAATGGGCTCTTTGGCTTATTTGTTCGACCACAAGTGTATCTTCTCTTTCAAGAAGAAAGCGGATGTGGATATGGAGGAACTGATTCTTGACTTGATCGATTTCGGGGTAGATGACGAGTTCGATGAGGACGAGGAGCAGGGTACTATCACTATCTATGGTGACCCGAAGAGCTATGCTCAGATCCAGAAGTACTTGGAGGAGCACGGATTCGAAGAGGTTGGTGGTGACTTTACTTACATTCCGAACGACCTGAAGGAGGTTACTCCCGAGCAGCGTGAGACTTTGGACAAGATGATTGAGCGTCTGGAGGAGTTTGACGATGTTCAGACGGTTTACACCAACATGAAACCTGACGAGGACGAGGAATAAGATTATGAAGTTGACATATAAGACAGAAGGTACTTGTAGCTCTTATATCGAAGTCGACGTGGAAGATGGCATCTTGAAGGATGTTGCCTTTTGGGGTGGTTGTAACGGAAACCTGAAAGGTATTTCTGCGTTGGTGAAAGGTATGAAGGTGGAGGATATCCTGGCACGTCTGGAGGGAACACATTGCGGTCATCGCGATACTTCTTGTCCCGACCAGCTTTGCAAGGCACTCCGACAAGCTTCTGAAAACTAATACAAAAAGCCGTTTCCAATCCTGCAGAGGTGTATGGAAACGGCTTTTTATTTGGCTATACGCGTCATAGGGTTTTATGCGTTATTCGGCTATATGCATGTTTGACGATATGTATTACCGATAGTCGGACGGGCGCACGGTGACATCACCCAACGTCTTTCCTGTGACGGGCGCATGATAGACATAGCGGAACGTAACGCCCGCTTCCTTCTGGGGCTTCAGTTCTACAGAGTTGCGGATGTTGTCGCCCATCTGAGCGGCTGTCTGCTGAATGGCTTGCAGTATCTCGCTCTCCGGTCCGCTCACCGTATAATAATAGGTGTAAGTGGTCGTGGCGGGCTCATAGCTCACACTATCCATCACCGTACATTCGTTGATGACCATGGGGCAGCGCTGAGTCAACTCTTGTGCACTGCGCACAAACTGTTGCTCCCGGCTCTCCTGACATGCCGTCAGGATAACGCTCAGGAGTAGGATGGGGTATAGCAATTTTTTCATAACTTCGAATGAATAATGTTTTCTATATGATTTAGGAAAGCGAAGGTAGTGAATTTTTTCTGAAACATAGAACAATCAAACGATTAAAAGGATTAAGTAGGATGAACGGATTATCACAAGAAGAGATAGATGCAAGGGTGGCCAAGGCGGTAGCACTCTTCAAAGAGGGCTTCAACTGCTCACAGTCGGTGGTGGCTGCCTATGCTGATTTGGAAGATTTCTCTCAGGAACAAGCGCTCAAAATGTCAGCTTCCTTTGGTGGAGGTATCGGACGGATGCGTGAAACGTGTGGTGCAGCTTGCGGCATGTTTCTGTTGGCAGGCTTGAAGACGGGTGTAACAGATGGCGCCGATCGAGATGGAAAAGCTGCCAACTACGCTTTTGTGCAGCAGTTGGCCGAGGAATTTAAGCAACGTAACGGTGCGCTCCGTTGCGCTGATTTGTTGAATCTTCCTGATAATGAGCCGACAGTCGCCACTCCCGAGGCACGTACTGCCCACTATTACAAGAAGCGTCCATGCGTAAAAATTGTAGAGGAAGCGGCACGTATTTGGGGTGAACAACTGAGAAAGAAAGACGAATAATAGAAGAAAATCCTCGGTGAATTATTAATTAGCTTTAAATTGCGTAGGTTAACTGTTTATAAATCTTAAATTATGGCAAAATACTCCTCTATAATTATGTTGTATAACATAAAGAATATATACCTTTGCCTTGGAATTTGAGAATTGAAACGTTTATTCATCGAATAGACAAAGGATTAACCTTTTATTTAAAGTAATTAATTATGTTAAAAGAGAAAGCAGGTGTCATTGCCGGACAGATCTGGAATGCACTGAATGAGACTGAAGGCTTAACTCAAAAGCAAATCAAAAAAGCTACTAAACTGGTTGACAAGGATTTCTTCTTGGGCTTGGGCTGGTTACTTCGTGAAGATAAAGTGGAAACTTCAGAAGTTGAAGGTGAACTTTTCTTGAAACTCAAGTAATCTGAAGAGTTAAAAAGAATTGCAAATGCAATAAAAAGCGCTGAGACTTGTTAAACTGTGTCTCGCGCTTTTTTTGTAAATCGCTATCTTCATCGTTATTTAAGGACTTTTTTGTATCTTTGCACGGAATATTACTTAGAAGATATCATTTACATGGAAAAAATACGCAACTTTTGCATTATCGCACATATTGATCATGGAAAGTCTACATTGGCCGACCGTCTGTTGGAGTACACTAAAACTATTCAGGTGACGGAGGGACAGATGTTGGACGACATGGACCTCGAAAGGGAACGTGGAATCACGATTAAAAGTCACGCCATCCAGATGGAGTACACTTACAAGGGGGAGAAATATATTCTGAACTTGATTGATACTCCGGGACACGTCGACTTCTCTTACGAGGTTTCCCGCTCTATTGCTGCTTGCGAAGGTGCGTTGCTGATTGTAGATGCGTCTCAGGGCGTACAGGCTCAGACCATCTCAAACCTCTATATGGCCATCGAACATGACTTGGAGATTATCCCGGTCATCAATAAATGTGATATGGCGAGTGCCATGCCTGAAGAGGTGGAGGATGAGATTGTTGAGCTCTTGGGCTGTAAGCGCGAGGAGATTATCCGTGCGTCGGGTAAGACCGGCATGGGCGTAGAGGAGATTCTGCAGGCGGTGGTGGAACGCATTCCGCATCCGAAAGGGGACGAGGAGGCGCCGCTGCAAGCATTGATTTTCGACTCTGTGTTCAACTCGTTCCGTGGTATCATTGCCTACTTCAAGATTACGAATGGCGTGATTCGTTCGGGCGATAAGGTGAAGTTCTTTAATACCGGTAAGGAGTATGTGGCGGATGAGATTGGTGTCCTGAAGATGGATATGATTCCTCGTCAGGAGTTGCGTACGGGTGATGTGGGTTACATTATCTCCGGCATCAAGACTTCGCGTGAGGTGAAGGTGGGTGATACCATCACGCACATTGCGCGTCCGTGTGCCGAGGCTATCTCCGGTTTTGAGGAGGTGAAGCCGATGGTCTTCGCCGGTGTCTATCCCATCGAGGCGGAGGACTTTGAGGACTTGCGCTCTTCGTTGGAGAAGTTGCAGCTGAACGATGCTTCGCTGACGTTCCAACCGGAGTCGTCACTGGCGTTGGGCTTCGGATTCCGTTGCGGATTCTTGGGCCTGCTCCATATGGAGATTGTGCAGGAGCGTCTGGATCGTGAGTTCAATATGAATGTCATCACGACGGTGCCGAACGTTTCTTACCAAATCTATGATAAGCAGGGACACATGACGGAGGTGCACAACCCCGGTGGTATGCCCGATCCGACATTGATTGATCATATTGACGAACCTTATATCAGTGCTTCTGTCATTACAACCACCGATTATATCGGTCCCATCATGACCCTCTGTCTGGGTAAACGGGGTGAGTTGGTGAAGCAGGAGTATATCTCGGGTAATCGTGTGGAACTCTATTACAAGATGCCGTTGGGTGAGATTGTGATCGACTTTTACGATAAGTTGAAAAGTATCTCTAAGGGATATGCTTCCTTCGATTACCATCCGTCCGGTTTCCGTCCGTCGAAGTTGGTGAAACTGGATATCTTGCTGAACGGAGAACCGGTGGATGCGCTCTCCACACTGACGCATGTTGACAATGCCTACGAACTGGGTCGCCGCATGTGTGAGAAGTTGAAGGAGCTGATACCGCGTCAGCAGTTTGAAATTGCCATCCAGGCAGCCATTGGTGCCAAGATTATCGCCCGTGAAACCATCAAGGCGGTACGTAAGGATGTGACAGCCAAGTGCTACGGTGGTGACGTCAGTCGTAAACGTAAATTGCTTGAGAAGCAGAAACGCGGTAAGAAGCGTATGAAGCAGATTGGTAATGTGGAAGTGCCGCAGAAGGCCTTCTTGGCAGTCCTCAAGCTTGATTAATAGATATAGATAAAGTAAATTAAAGTACGTACATCCATGGATAAGAAAAGAGAAATTGCGAATCTCATCTCCGAGCGCTACTATAAGTTGTCGCGCACGGCGGTAGAGAAACTTGCAGCCGCCTTGGAGCCCTTCAAGTTGAAGAAAGGGGAGCGCCTGGTGGACAGGGGAGAGCTGTGCAATTACATCTTCTTTATCGAAAAGGGAATGGTACGTCAGTTCTATTTCAAATACAACAAGGATCTGACGGAGCATTTCTCGTGTGAGGGGGATGTACTGACTTGCATTGAGAGTTTCTTCCTGCGCCAACCTTCGCAACTCATTGTGGAGACCTTGGAGAATACGGCGTCGTGGGGTGTCTCCTTCGAGAACTGGCAGCGCCTGACGGAGGAGTCGTGGGAGATTAACATGCTCTACCGCACGCTCATGGCGAAGGCCTTGATTCTGTCGCAACAGAAGGCGGATATGCTTCGTTTCGAGCCGGCGCATGTGCGTTACAACCGATTGCTGGAAACGCAGCCACAGATTCTGCAAAGAGCGCCGTTGGTTCACATCGCCTCCTACTTGCAGATGACACCGGAAACACTTAGTCGCGTTCGTTCGGGACAGTTATAACGGCATTCCAATAAAAAACCGAGCACCTTTCCTTTCCGGAGAGGTGCTCGGTTTTTTTGTAGACTCTTGTTGTCTTTCCTAGTCTTTTGTAGCCTTTTGTTTTCTTATGATTGACAGGCAAATATGATCGACATGGACAACGATTAGTGATAGAGGAACCGACGAATACTCTTCTTCGGCGTTTTCTCGAACTCCTCCTTGAAAATCTCCACTTTGGTAATCTGTGCGTAGGCAGGAAGTTGCGGGTTGAGTGCCACCCGGTTCTCCTCCATGATGCGTGTCACATCCGCCTCGTCCAGATGGTTGAGGGTCGCCTCGTCATAGTCGGGGTGAATCAAAGCCACCAATTTATCCTCTCGCTGTACCACAATAGATTCCGAAACATACGGCAAGCTGTTGATTTTCTCCTCAATCTCCTCCGGATAGATATTCTGACCGGACGGTCCCAAGAGCATATTTTTGCTACGCCCCTTGATAAAGAGGTTGCCCTCCGCATCAATCACGCCCAAGTCGCCCGTATGCAGCCAGCCCTCCTTGTCGAGCACCGCTGCCGTCGCCTCCGGATTTTTGTAGTAACCCAGCATCACGTTCATACCGCGACAAACAATCTCGCCCACCTCGTGCTGCGGGTCGTTGCTCAGAATCTTCACCTCCATGCGCTGCACGCACTTACCGCAAGAGCCCTGTGCAAACTTCTTCCAATCCTCGTAGCAGATAATCGGAGCACACTCCGTCATGCCGTAGCCCACTGTGTAGGGGAAATCAATCATTCGCAGGAAGTTCTCCACATCCGGATTGAACGCCGCACCTCCCACAATCACCTCGTAGAAGTTGCCTCCGAAAGCGTTAATCACCTGTTCGCGGATGGTTGCTTTGATTTTATCGTTGATGATAGGTACCTTCAGCAGAATCTTCATTGTGGGCGTCTGCAGCTTCGGTAACACCTTCTTCTTGATAATCTTCTCGATAATCAGGGGTACGGCAATCACGATGCACGGTTTGATATCCGCAAATGCCTGGAAGATAATCTTCGGACTCGGTACACGCGTCAGGAAGTAGATGTGGCAACCGATGATGAACTCATACAGAAACTCGAAACTCATGCCGTACATGTGCGCCATGGGAAGCATGGAAACCACCTTGCTGCCCGCTTTGATGTTCAGCACCTCCGAGGCGAATTTCATGTTGGAATAGAGTGCGCGGTAGGGAATCATGACCCCCTTCGACTGGCTTGTAGTGCCCGAGGTGTAGTTAATCAGCGCCAGCTCTTCCGGCTGCCCCTCATGATATTGGATATGCTCCATTCTGAAGTTCTTCGGATACTTCTTGCCGAACATCTCGTTCAAGTGCTCCCGTGCGTAAGTCAGACGCTCCGATCGGGAAACCAGCAACGAATAGTCGTTCAGCAGAATGATACCCTCCAGGTCCGGCATCTGTTCCTCGTCGAGCTCCGGCCAAATCATGTCGCCTACCAACAGAATCTTGGCGTCCGCATGATTAATCAAGTGATGAATGTTCTCCGCTTTAAATTCGTGAAGGATAGGCACTGCCACTGCCCCGTAGGTCAACACCGCCAGAAAAGCGGCTCCCCAGTAAGAGCTGTTGCGCCCGCAGATGGCAATCTTGTCACCCTTGACCACGCCGCCTGCCTCAAACATAATATGAAGTTTCTCAATTTTACGGGCCACATCCTTATATTGTAAGGTCTCCCCGTTGTAATCGGTCAAAGCATTCAGGTTCCAGTGATCCCTGATGCTCTGCGCTATAAGTGAGTTAAAACTTTCTTCCATTTTTGCACAATTAATATTGTTATGTGCAAAGATATAACTTCTATCGAGGAAAACAAATAAATCGAAAGTAAATAAAATAAAAGAGGCGCCATCTCGTTAGAAATGAACGCCCCTTCCGTTGTAAATGTTGTTGAAATAAGCTTCGTTTTGTGTTAGTAAATTCTTTCTCCGAAAATCTTACTGCCCACACGCACCAAGGTTGCCCCCTCTTCGATGGCAATCGGGTAGTCGTGGCTCATACCCATGGAGAGCTCCTTGAAGGCCTCGTCCTCCGGGAAGAAGTTGCTCTTCACCTCCTGAAAATAGCGATGCAGCGAAGCAAACTCCTTGCGCACCTGCTGCATATCGTCCGTGTTGCTCGCCATGCCCATCAGTCCGTGGAGGGCGATGTGCTTCAGCGCTTTCCAGTCACCTTCGCGCAGCATCTCTGTACACTCGTCGAACGAGAAGCCGAACTTCGTCTCCTCCTGTGCAATATGTATCTGCAGCAGACAGGGAATCACGCGTCCCGCTTTGCCCGCCTGCTTGTCGATTTCCGTCAGCAACTTATAGCTGTCCACTCCGTGAATGAGCGAAACGTAAGGCGCGATGAACTTGATTTTGTTCGTCTGCAGATGCCCGATGAAGTGCCACTCAATATCTTTCGGCAGCGACTCCTCCTTGGCGGTCATCTCTTGCACCTTACTCTCTCCGAAGACGCGTTGTCCGGCGCGGTAAGCCTCCTCAATCGCCTCGTTCGGATGAAACTTGGAGACGGCCACCAAACGTACCGACTCCGGCAGCTCACTCAGGACTTCCTTTAATTGAACCTCTACACTCATACGTCTTACTCCTTATGCGTTTGCTCCGGCTTCAGGAAACTCTGGTGCCACATGAATCTCTCCGTCGTACGGATACACATCCATAATCGGCGTTTCGTTGACAGAAGCAATGACGTAGTCCGCCATCGTGCCCTTCATGCCTTCATCCAGTTTCTTGATGGCATCGCGCAAATCTGCTGCCTGCACCAAGATCTGAGTTGCCGTCTTCTTCTCGGCACCGCTCTTCTCATCCAGCGTGATGAAGTAGAGTTTGCATTTAAACCAACGGTCGGCCGCCTCCTCCTCACAAGTGAAGAGCTCGCTGTAGTTGGCTCTCTTTATATCTGATACGGTAAACTCGCCCGAGATGAACGGTGTCATCTCCTCGATAATCCGTTTTTCTGCCTCCGTAAAGCTGAGTGCATCCACCAAATAGGGTTCCGTTACTTTCTTATTCATTCCGTTTTCCATCGTCTTCTCGTAACGGATTTTGCATTCAAACCAATTATGCATCATAGCTATTGAATC